>JALQUC010000043.1 GCA_023268615.1 Candidatus Altimarinota bacterium
CCAGCATCTGCTCATCTCTATGCCCGAAGAGTATTGCAGCGTAGGGCATCGTGGTAGTTGCAGTCGGATAGCCCTCTGCGAGCCAGAGGTCGGTCGCTGCACCGAAAAGTTCTGGGAGTTTTGAACTGACAGCAGCGCTCATCATCCAGTCGAGCTTCTCTGACATCGTCGTTCTCTGTTTGAGATTGCCTTCACCACCATCCGCGAGTTCTTTTTGTCCAGCATTCATATACTTCTGAAATCGTCGTCCGAGATTTCGTAGCATCGGATGTTGAAAATCATTGAAAAGTTTATAACAAGCATCAACCTCATTCATTTTATATCCATCCTTTGTCGTCCATGTTTCTGGCCAAGGATCTCCATGGTGTGGAGGCATATGGGGAAACTTCTTTGGGTTACTGTGATTCGGATCGAGAGAATGGCAGATGCTATTATACCAGAACCATTCATGTGACCCATCTTTACTTTTATAATCATTTCATCCAGAATCATATGGATAGAGTTGTCCAAATATTTTCATCGAAGCAAACATCGCTGCCATAAATTTTGGTGCTGGGAAGTGTTCTGTACGAGCCCATTTTTTGATCAGACGAGTTCGGTGATAGCTTCCCATGCCATCAATTTTATTGACGAGTTCTTCGAGGTATGATTGGAGACTTCCATTACCATCTGCTACCATCAGTGAAGGCCATTCTGCCCAGTTGAGAACGCTACTCAGTGGACCAAAGCCTGATTGGAGTTTTTCAATAGCCAGAGCTGCAGTGAGCTTTCCGTGAAATGCATGTTCCTTGTGGTGTTGTTCTTCCCAGGCCTTAAAAGGTGCTTTCCAGAGATCACCATGAAGGAGTACTCCAAAACTATGGGCATGCATAAATATATTCCACCAACTTAGCCGCACATTACCTTTATTCTTTTTTTCCTCTATTTCTGGTTTTTCCTTTGGTTTATCCAGTGTGAAATTTCAGTGATTTTGGAGGTACCCCCAGAGCATTTCGAGACTCATAGTGAGTGGAGGGCTTCCTCGAAATCCTGGTTTCTTTTTCCAGGTTCACTTTTCTTTATCGGATTCTCCTTGAGTAAATGTCCCCACACGATAGGTGACAGTTGCACCATCTATGCTCTCGATGTAGAGATCTTTTTTATCACCGATTTTCACGACGGGCATAGCAGTGAAGTTTCCTGTTTTTGGATCAAATTGTCCAAATACTGGATGTCCACCTTCTTCTCGGATAGTGATTCTTCCCATTTTCTTCTCCACACCGTCGGCATATTGTTCCTTGTTGGAACAGAGGGTATTGAATACATCAGTATTGATTGGTTTTCCTCATGTTGGTAGACGATGGACTTCATTTCCACCTTGTTTCATAGATTTGAGTGTGCGGAGAAAATCTGCAAATGGCATCTCAATCACTGACTTTTCACCTTCTCCCCAGCCATCCCAGAGTGTCACAGTGCCCGCATCTGGATCAATATCCTGTATCTGAAAAGTATCAATAGTTCCTGAAGAAGTCTTACAAAATATCATGCCTTTGTGTAGTGTTCTTTCGGGTGCTGATTTTGCTTCTTTTGGATTATTACCACTCGGATTCAAGAGAGTATCTACTTCACTATTAAATTCATCAAAGGTCATCTCTTCGACCACTTCAGGGAATTGTGCTCGTAGTTCTGATTTGGTTTCTGTTTCTGTGAAATATCGAGGAGATTTTGTCTCTCGTGCATTCTTCTCTATTTCTGCATCAAATTCGCTTCTTTCACGGAAGGTGATACGACCGTCAGAGCAACCACTGAGATAGTCGTAGAAATCAGCTCCCGTATAGTGGTGTGCGAGACCATTTGCTGAGAGGGGATCACGATTATCTCCGAGAAATCGCATGGTGATGATATTGTCTTCATCCATGTTCTCACTTGGTACGCTGTCGATGATATAATACCCTGTAATTTCTTCATTATTTTTATTTTTTGTTTTCCACTCCATCACACATCCGTCATCGAAGTGTTCTATTCCTTCGATTTTGTGTCCTAGTTTTGCTATGAGTTCTTCTGTGAGGCCAGATTTAATATCGAGTTTTTCTGTATCAATGTTATGTCTCTCTCGGAATTTTTCCCTGAATTCTCCTTCTGTATTTGTGCTGGAACGGAGAGAACCAGGCTTTCCTCGGTAATAGTTTAACATGTCTTGAGCTCTCCCAATAGATCCAAATTGACTCAGAATCCTTACCTTTGTCTCAAACGGGAGAGAACGGGCACCTATCATGGTCTTATCGCCCCCGATATAGGTTTTATAGGTTTTTTCCCATTGCTCTTCTCGGTCTCGTTTGAGAGCCTCTGCGAGCTCTGGATCTGAGGGGAGATCCTTTTCTATTTCTGCTTTGTCGATTTCTGAGGTGAGGTATTTTTTACTTGTTTTTGGATCAATAACTTCGAGGACACTGAGTGGCACTACTGGTGTGTATTGTCTGACGAGGAAATTCAAAATTTTCTCACGATTTTCTCGAGAGATACAGGTGTTTGAATCGCTAAAAAATGCTCCATATGCACCAGCAATATCCTTGTGTTCTCCTCATCCGTGAGAAATATCATGAAATGCTGATGCGAGATTGCTCTCAGGATGAGCAACATGGGCTATCTTGAGCCATGCTTCTTGGATTTCTCCTCTCTTTGGATCTGTGGGCTTGAGATTTGCTATGGCTTTGGTGATTTCCTCGAAATTGATATCTGAGAAATCTTTTTCTTTGAGAGTATTGCTACCAGGGAGTTTACTGAGATAGGTTTTACGATATTTTGCATTTTCGAGAAAGGTTCTGAGCCGTCCGGCACCTTCTTTTTTCAGTGATTTTCTGAGTTCTGTTTCGTCGAAATCACCATATTCATCGTGTGCTACCTCGATACAGCTGTCTATCAGAGCTTTTTCTGCCTTTTCTTTTGCACGGAGATCGCCATCTATCTGTGCCATAAGCTGATTTTCGAAGCAGCCAGTTTGAGTCAAAAATGTCTCTATCTCGCTGTCTGTCACATCATCTCCGGCACTCACAATGCCCATCTTATCTCGTGTGGGCTTTGGGAGTCATTTGAGTTGTTTTTTGAATTCTTCTTTGACCTGATCGCGGGTTTTACCTTTTTGGTGGTATTCCTCTATGAGTTTCTGAAATGATGCATCATTTTTTATGAGTCCATCACAGACATTTCTGGTATGTCGGACTTGTTCTCCATGATTGGTACTTTCCCCGGCACGACGGTCGAGGTTTTCCCTATTTTCTCCTGGTCATGTAGTCGTTCCAGGTATCATGGGTTTATTATACTTCTAGAGTTTAAAAAGTCCAATATTAAGCTTTCTGTTTTTTCCAAGCATTCCATGCACTTGCAAATGCAAATGCGAGGAGAAGAGAAATCCAGAGAGCTGGTCCAGTTTCTGCTGCTGTTTGTTCAGCGGTTGCGACGCTTTCAGTACCTGCAGAATTGAGGACAGGATCAGTCGTGATAGCAGTTTCTGTGTCTGTAGTGACATCTTCTGCAGCACTATCGAGTGCTTCTGATGTTGTGATATCCGCGAGAGTATCCAGGAGTGAAGGCTCTGTTGGGATTGCTGTTGGAGCGAGTGGTCCTGGTGTTGTGACAGTCCCTGCTTTTTTCATGGTAAATTTACCCATGACACAGATATTTCTGGTTGTTGGATCAGAATCTTCGTTGGTCTTTGCATCGAAATCTCGGACGACGAGCGGTGTGACGAACATGATAGTGTCGTCTGCTTTTTTACCTGTGACAGTGATACCAGCCTTGTCCTGGAGCTTGTAGAGACCGATTTCTTCACCATTCTCTATAAATACTTCCTTGTGATCAGCAAATGGAGTCCAGATGAGTGATTCGTGGTTGGTCCAGAGTTCTTCTGGTTTTTCTGGTTTTGTAGTTACTTTGATCGTTGATTTTATTTCAGGGAACTTTTGCTCGTTATCATAGATGATCTCGGCGAGTTCTCCATCATTGTGCTTCCAGGGGATTTTCACAGAAGTGATATTGCTGGTAAATCCTTCTGGTGTTTCCATAGCTTCAAATGAGTCTGTGTAGCAGACTTCACAGCTATTGGTACCAAAGCTCGGATTGGTCGAACACTCGACTGATGTTGGCTCGGCAAATGCTGAGAGAGAGATGGCTCCGAGGAGCGTGAGAGGGAGTATGAGTTTTTTCATAAGTATATTTTACTCTATTAGAAAATGAATTGCAAATCTATTTTTTTACAGGAATCTCGCGGAGTTCCCATCCAGATCGTCTGAGGATGATCTTGTCTATAATTCCGCGGTAGACAGGTGCTATACTGAGTCGGAGTGATTCGAGAGTGTAGCCAGTATTTGAGAGGAATCATTCGAGGTCTTGTTTTACCTCGTTTTTGTTTGATTTCTTCTGGATCTGCTCAAATGCGACGAGCGTATGGAGGTGTTGTCTGAGGGTCTCCTCGATATCACGACGAATCTGAGAAGTAGACTTGTCACTCGCGGCGAGGAAGAGTCTGTAGTCCTCTGGTGTCGCTTTTTCTGGGTCGAGCATATCCTTGTACTGTCGTACCTGCGCACCAGCACTCTGGAAATAGCCTTCATTGGTCCCTGCATCACGCGCATGACGGGCGATATCTGCGATATAATTGAGACAGTCACGGAATATCGGTGAGTGCTTACCAAAAGCAGGTCTCTGACTGTAAAAAATAGCACAGGCTCGGACGGCTTCGAGACTCTTGAATTCTTCTATCATCTTGTTTGCTGTCTCATCTACGAGCTCACTCAGAGCCTCAACTTCTGCTATATTTTCATGATCGTAGAGCTCATTGAGGTGAGAGAGAGGCATTTTCTTGAAGGCATCGATAGTTCCCTCTAGAGCATAATTCTTGCCACCAGTAGACCATGAGAAAACACCCATGCGGAAATGTTCGAGTATCTTTTCGCAGGTGATTTTTGCATACGAATCACGAGCTGTGGTATAGAGTTTTGCTTCATCGAGGTCATGGCGAATCAGTGTATTTCTGGCTTGCACAGCATTTCCATAGTATTTTCCTGTATTGGTGTCGAGTTCTTTTTTGATGCGTTCTTCGGACACAAATTCACTGAACATATCCCAGAAGTGCTCGAGAGTATGAGAATCACGATAGAGAAGCATTTTTTTATCAATAACGAGGTTATTGATCATCATAGGATTTGTTTCTGGTGCAGTCGTTTCCATAGTAAAAAGGGATTACCCACATAGAATACCCTATATTTCGCTCAGATGCAAGTATTTTGTCTTCGTCATTCCAGCCAAGTGAATTTGCGAGCGCGAGGTGGAATCTATTCCAGATGCAGAGTCAGTCTTCGTACTTTTTGTCGAAAAAGTACCAAAACGATTCAGGACAGAAAAACTCGCTATAGACCAGGTTCATCGGGTATCTCTATTCATGCCGCTCAAACAGTTTCTGTCCTAAAAACCCATTTCCGTAATTCTTCATTTTTCATTAATCATTTTTCATTTGAGTTTCTTCGAAACTCACGAGCCATCCCTCTATTGTAGCAAATGCCTCGCTGTAAAACTCGGGTTTTGTGACATCGATACCGATAGATTGGAGGATTTCCACTGGCGGGACACTTCCACCAGAAGCGAGGAGTTTCACATAGTCATCAATCATGGACGCACCTTCGCGTTTGTATTTCTCCACGAGAGCGAGTGAGACGAGCATGCCAAAACTGTATGCGTAGCAATAAAACGGTGTCGAGAAGATATGAGGAATCGCTGACCAGGTATAGTTTTTCTCAGGGGGGAGAATCGGCGTCACGACATCGCCACCGAGTTTTTTTGACTCTTCGTCCCACCAGAGATTGAGCTCTTTGTAGGTCATTTCTCCTCCAGCGTGGATATGTTCATGGACGCGTCGTTCGAAGCTGACATACATGATTTGACGATGAATAGACCCGAAAACATCGAGGAGTTTCTGATTCAGGAGTTCGAGTTTTTCTTCAGGAGAAAGAGTTGCCTGGATTTTTTCCATCAGGAGTGATTCTGAGAAAATACTCGCAGTTTCCGCGAGGACAAGAGGCGCATCGTAGACAGGAGATTTCTGCACCTGTGCGAGATGACCATGGATAGCATGTCCGAGCTCGTGAGCGAGAGTAAAACTATCATCGACGGTATCGGTATAATTGAGGAGCACGAAGCTCTCGATTCATTTATCATAGCTCGCAAAAGCTCCGCCTCGTTTGCCTGATTTTGGAAATGCATCGACACGACCTGCTTCGAGCATATTCCGAGCATAGATTCAAAATCGCTCATCAAATCCCTCAAACATCTCAATAACGGTTTTGCATGCTTCTTCGTAGGGGATTTTTTTCTCAATTTTGAAAATCGGCGCATGGACATCGTAGCCGTAGAGCTCAGGAAGTCCGAGATGTTTCTGTTTCGCACGGAGAAAGCGCTGATAAAGCGGATAAAATTTTTGCACTTCGGACATGAGTGTATCGACGACATTATCTGGGACTTGTTCGCTAATATTTCGTTTGCTCATGACTGTCCGGTAGCCTCGGAGTTCCATAGAACTTGACCAGTTTTTCACGATACCGGTGTAGAGATTACCGAGTGTGATCTGATTCTGGTGAACGAGATAGACACTGTTCATCGATTCTGCAGCCTTCCGACGAATATCACGATCAGGATTCTTCGCAAAGGCTCTGATTTCTTCTTCGGTGAGATATTTAATTTTTTTCTTATCCCCGTCATACTCGGACTTGATCCGAGTATCCAGTCTGTCTCAGCTTTGCTCGCTTTGCGTGACTCATAATGAGATTCACTCATTCTTCCTATCCTGGATCCCCGTACTCGATATCCCATTTAGGGATTTCTCCCCTTCGTGACGCTCTGCTTGCACTCAGTTGCCCGAGGATGACGGAATAGTGTCATTTTCTTCCCAAGGAAAAAGGAAGGAACTTCGTAACTCTTCGTGTAACCCAAATATTCAAAGTGCACGAGACTTTTTATTGAGGGCTTGTTCGACTTTTTCATCGAGTATATACTGCACCGTATTTGCTTGTTCGAGGAGGTCGTTGTGGTAGGCTGTGAGGAGAGGGGATTCGGCAAAAGCACGGATTTTCTCAGCACCCAATTCCTTCCATTCTTGTGCGACAAAGAGCGTGAGTTCAGAGAGTTGGATACCCAGATATTCGAGCTCTCCGAGCTTCTTCTGAACTTCGGTGTCCTGTGTGTCGAGAGCAGAGAGATACGAGAGATAATGCATCGTCTTTTTGCCGACCATATCCATCGTCTCGCCATGCTCATAGTATTCGAGGACTTCTTCGGGTGTCGTAAATGCACGAATCCGTCACTTATAACGCTCAGCAAAAGCCTGCGTCACCGGCAACCATGTCGCTATATCGGCATCGATACGCGCATCAGTGAGGCTATCGTAGAAGTAATGGGGGAGGTTCCAGGAGGTGGGAGTGGGCATATTAAATATTGAATTTGCAAATAAAAGTCATGTTTTTTGGCTTTAATAAGGGATATTATTTTTATTTGCCGAGGTTTATGCAAATAAGATTATTTTTGAAAGTCTAAGGCAATTGTTAGTTTATATTTAGTAAATTTTCTTGTACTTTCACTTGCTCCTATTTTTGTAATTAATCATTGTTGTGTCCATTTTCTTAATAATTTGGACATTGTATGAACCTGTACTATTCCTGTAATTTTTCTTGCTTCTAAGTTAGTTATGTATACATGTTCTTCTAAATACTGCCTTACCTTCTCCCATTCACTTGGTTGTTGTTCGTTTAAAAGGACGACCTCGACAGCATCTTGATATAATGGGTATGTTATATAAAGAGGGGCAAATAGATTATTTGATGCCATTTCATTTCTCATTGCTTTAACTCATTCGTTTTGATCCAAATTTGGAGGATTAGGAAATTCTCTTAAGTGTTTCACCAATAAGTCATTTCTATATCCATCTGACCTTACTCTTCATATGTTTGATTTGGTAATATTATAAGGAAAAAGTCAGGGACTTGTAATTTCCACCCTATCTTCGAAAATTTTTACTTCTATATCCCTTTTAATGTTATAGTCTCTATGTATTACAGCATTGGTTATGGCTTCTCTTATTACTCTTTCAGGAATTTGATACTTTGTTCTAAATCATGACTCCATTTGTATTCCAGAACGCAATAGACCTAAAACATATTCATGAGCATCTTTAATCATTTTAATTATAGGCCCGTCAATGGTTTTAGGTGTTCAAATATAGTTAGGAGTTTGTTTAAAAGTCTCAATAGTGCCTTCGTATTGAAAAACTCTAATTGCACATTTTGTTTCCATTATGTTTGTTGGAAACAATGCAAATAACATTACTGCAGCTCTTGTTGGTTGCATTATTCACGAGCTATTTTTTCTAGCTAGTCATGTACTGAACAAAATATCTTCAATATCTATGAATGGCAATCATCTTTTTTCCCTCCAATCATGAAAATATTGTGTATTTAAGAGGCTGAAATCTACATCTACTAACTCTTTATCAGCTTTTTCAAATCATTTGGCATAATTCATTTTTACTATCTCTTGAACTGTAAGTCTCTTATTACTTTTAAATTGTCTTAAATATACCTGGTTATTGATACTATGAAATCAACTAACACTCTTCGGTATATTCAAGATTGCAATTCTTTTTCATATCTCAGGGATTTCAATTATTTCTGGATTCCATAAGTGTCAGATGGGGGGTGAAATTTTTTGTACCTCTCGACCTATTGTATCGAATAGTTCTATATTTTCTTCTATACCAAATATTCTATCAAGTCAATTTAATTTGGTCTTTTCAGGATCATCTACTCAAAATATTATTGTGCCGCCATCTGTATTTGTCATAGCCACGATTGTTTCGATGACCTTAGTTACTAATTTATCTCCTTCTACTCTTTTTATTTCCAAAGTTTGAGTTTCTTCGGGTATATTTAATATTCTTTTGATAAGTTCATTCATATAGTTAGGGGTTAATTAATATTTGGAATCCTCTCCTCTAACATCATTTCCCCAGTTTTGTCATAATAGGTACAGGTCATCGCGGTGGTATCGACAGTCCATTTTTCTACGCCTGCGTTTGCGGCGTCCTGACAGAAGGTCATATAGTTGGTCTCGCCTTGTTGATGAGCACGGAGCCGCTCAGTAAACCCTTCTGCATCGCTCGTATCTGCTACCGTGAGTGTGTCGTACTCCTGCCTGCCGGTAGGCAAGGTGGGAGGGGAGACGAGTGTGTCGCCTTCGGCGCTGAAATATTCTCCATGACCGTCATGGACGAAGATGTCGTATTTCTGGAGTCCGAGGACGATGAGATCCTGGATATAGTGAGGGAAGTCGGCACCGCTTTTTACTTTTGCGTGTGCTTCGCGGATTTGGCCCTGGGTGAACATATTACTTTTGAAGAGATTTATAGATTTTTTTTGTGCCTCCAAATATTCCTCACCAGCCGAGCATTTCTGCACCTGCGAAGTATATTTTTTTATCAATTCCGTTTTCTGCATATGTAATCTCTAGCCACTTAGTATTCATGTTAATCATGAGCCCCAGGATATTACAAATTATTAAATACATGAGTACTGTTGCATCTAAATCTGTTATATAAATCAAGACAGCAATATTTACCACCAGATACATAATCCAATTTATTTTTTGTCTTACCAAGGCAACATTTTTAATTTGAGATTTACTTATATTGATAGTGTATATAGGACCTTTAAAGTCAATAGTTTCATCAGATGTTTCAATTACACCGGAGTCATCGAAAACTATAAATTTAGTTCTGCTTTTTAACTTTTCTTCTGAAGCATACCAGACTTTTGGAGATTTATTTTGATTCATATATTTGAATTAGCGGATTTGGTCGAGAGTGAACATGAGTGCATTATATTCAATTTCAATTTCTTTGTACTCAATATTTTCTTCTTGTACTTTTTATCGAAAAAGTACGAAAATGAGGGAAGAGTGAGTGAATCTCACTCTGGACGGGCGAAAAACTCGGTCTGTATTCATCTCTCGGTTCTGTATTCATGGACCTTAGACCTACTCGCTTTGCCATTCAAGGCAAATCTCCCCCACTAAAAACCTGTTTCTGTTCTGGTTCTTAAAAATCTATTTCTTTTCGTGAGCAATTGACTAATTATTTTTTGTAATTAATATATTTTTTATGAATCAAAAAAATAGTGAACAAAAATCTGAAATTGTTCCGCCCCCACTTCCCTCAGAAATTAATTCAGCACACCATTCTATTATGCGTAAAATACGCATACAAGCATTGTGCTTATGTTGACATTCAGTTATAGCGTGCTCACTTTATTTTTATATGAATGACCAGATGAGAGAATTAAGAAATCAAGGGCATACAGATATAAACACTATAATCAAAATAGTCTTTGCGATGAATCAAAACCTCATTCATCCAGCTGCATTTTTTTATTGAGTTACATTAACCCTGGTTATTCAATCTCTCCGAGAATTAGGTGCTCTGAGGAATAGTTAATAATTCACAATATTTAGCTGTCTCTAAAAGCTTTTGAGAGCTTGTGATAAGCAGGAGATAATCGTGCGAGGAGTGAGACGATAAATCCTATCAGACCTGCTATACAGAATATGAGTGCCATACCTCGTGCATCACCAGTGCCAAACCATGAACCGATGAGTGTCACGCCAGCACCAGTCGTCATAAAGGGGATAGTGATGTATTGTGCGATAGGCCCAATCATAAATGTCGTCAGAGGGCTGGCAGCTGATTCGATACTTTGAGCAAATCCTATGACTCGACCCTGTCTATCGTAGGGTATTACTTTTTGGACGATAGTCTGCTCAGAGGCTTCTATAATAGGCATCATAATCATCCAGATGATTACAGGAATGAGGAAAAAGAGTATAGAGTCCGGTACCCCAAAGAAGAGACAGACGAGCCAAGTGATAGCATTGAGAGTCGTCATGGTATAGACTGGATTTTTTCCGACTCATTTTTTACTCACGATGAGTCCGCCTATGATAAAAGCAAAAGACAGACATCACCACATGATACCCCATGTCTGGACAGACACGAGCGAGAGACCATAGGCATCCATGAGTGCCATAAATACACCACCGAGAAAATTATTAAATGTCACCAGAAATATCAGCCAGATATATCCTGGTACAGAACGGACGAGCTTGAGTGTTCCTCGGAAATCAAATTTCATTGGTTTTTTCTCTTCATCTTCTCGGAGCTTTTCCTCAGGACAAGGAATGGCAAATATATGCAATAATGCTACTGATGTGAGCACTATACTCGAGATGATCACCCAATTCATACCCAGAAATCCTATCACGAGACCTGATGCGACTGATGTGAGGGCAAAAGAGAGACCGTTGATAGTGGCTACTTTCCCATTTGCTTTTTCTCGCTCTTTATCACGAAAGAGGAGTGTGATGAGTGTCGTCATGCTGATATTTCTCAGATTGCCGAGCATACTCCCGCCCATCATCACGATAATCAGTGCCCAGAGACGCCATGACCATGGATCTGACCAGTCTCCTGTATGGGTAAAAAATATGAGCGCACCGATGCTATACGCTGTGAGTGAGCCGATACTCGAGGTGATCATGACATTTTTCTTGGTATGATGATCGACAAAAGCACCAAAGAAGAGTGCAGAGAGCATATTGCACACTGTGAAAAATCCTGCAATCCATGAGGTCGCGAGGACAGAACGAGTTTCGAGATATACCCAATAAGTAATCGCAAACCAGATAAACGCATTGGTAGTGCCCGCTATAAAGTTATTTCAGAGGAGATGGTGAAATATCGTCTGTTCGTGGTTTTTGATTTTCATTCGGCGGATTATATTCGACTCTTGTGTCATTCCAAGCTTCATTCATTTTTTATTTTGAACTTACAATTTTGCACTATACTTCCATTCATATGACCTCTACACCCAACCTCCTCTCTGATAAAATCTCTTCTCTGCTCTGGAAAATTGGACTTCCTGCGGGAATCGGATTTTTCTTCAATACGCTCTTCAATATCACCGACGCATACTGGGCAGGGAAGCTCGGCGTCGAAGCGGCGACTGCCATGAGTCAGACATTTCCTATTTTTCTCCTTCTCATAGTATTCAGCAATGGTCTCTCGAGCGCTGCATCCACTCTCATTGGGAATGCTCTGGGGTCAAAAAATGAGAAAGCCGTTGGAACACTCGTGCAGCATATATTGTTTCTGAGCATACTGCTCGTCATCGTCCTGACGCCGACACTCCTGTATTTCGCTCCAAAGCTCCTCCTCCTCACTGGTGTGCCTGATGAGACAGTCCAAGCAATGTCTCTGAGCTATATCATTCCAGTTCTCTCATTTGCATTCTTGTTTCTCTTTTCCTACACTATCAATGGTATCCTCAATGCTTATGGAGACACGAAGACCTACAGCCGAACACTTATCGTCGGTGCCATCATCAATGTCGGACTCGATCCGCTCCTCATGTTTGGTATTCCTGGATGGTTCTCTGGCATGGGTATCGCGGGAGTCGCATGGGCGACTGTCTCTATCCAGCTCGTGAGTCTCATATATATGATTTCGGTGTTGCATCGTCGTGGTATCTTCTCGCTCTGTCATTGGCACAATTGGCGACCAAAGTGGTCGACCGTTCGTGAGATTTTTCACATAGCTATTCCTGCATCTCTCTCTATGATTTTTGTGGCAGTGGGGATATTTGTCATCAATGCTTTTCTCAAAGAATTTGGTACCAATGTCATGGCAGTTTATGGCGTAGGAACCCGTATCGAGCAAATAGTGCTCCTGCCTGTTATCGGTCTCTCTATTGCTTCTGCGGCTATTATCGCACAGAATAATGGTGCGAAAAATTTCTCACGAGTTCGAGAAGCCTACAAGCTCTCACTGTGGTATGGTTCTCTCGTACTCGTCCCTATGGCGATCATCATCTGGCTCGTCTCAGATAGGCTCTATCCACTCTTTATCACGAGCGATAATCCTGAGACAGCAGCCGAAATCGTACGCCTCGGCCGGGAATATACCACGGTTATCATTGGACTCTTCTGGGGCTATATATTTCTCTTTATCACTGTTTGAGCTCTTCAATCCGTGAAACGACCGATGTTTGGTCTCTGGATGTGACTCCTGAGACAGGTCATACTTCCAATTGCTGTCTTTACCCTCGTGCTCAGATCTGGCGGGAATTATCTGGATATCTGGTGGAGTATATTTGGCATCGTCTGGTTCTCTGCGATTATCTCTATTGTCTATGGGATGCGGGTATTTCGGAATCTGGAGAAGTAGATATTACCAGGGACGAGCGTCCACAAAACCTTCTACACCTTCTTGTTCAAGTTCGAAAATTCGGATAAGGGATACTTTTACTGCTTCTCGGAGTGTTGGCAGAGTGTAACTCTTCATAAGTTCTCTTGTTCTTCGATTTCATTTTTCTAAACTCTGGATATCGAGCTCGCCAAATTCCCTCTGAACAACATTTACCCTTTGCCCGGCACTCATTTTAATCTCTATCCAATTTGGTCCTCTGTGTGCTTGTAGTCAATCACTTAAATCTACACCAGTTTTCTTGTTGTAGTCTGGTGATTCAAGCGCCTCTGTTATTTCATCAACTATTTCATCGATTGTTGGTAAAACTTCCATATATATTTTGTTAAAATTTTATGCATATTAATTACATATTTTATTTGTCAAATAATGTTTGGATTATTGCTTGAGGTTTGAGGGATTTCCCTATAATTTCCAAAATTTATTATGACTAAACTTGCTATCACTTCGGGATATTTCAATCCTCTGCATCCAGGGCACATCGATTGTTTTGAGATGAGTAAATCTGTCGCTGGTGCTGATGAAGTATGGGTTATCGTGAACAATGATAGACAGGCTTTTCTGAAGAGAGGAGTCGAGAGTTTTCAAAATGAGCTCTATCGTTGTCGTCTCGTTTCTGCACTTCGCTCGGTAGATAGGACATTTCTGAGTGTGGATGAAGATGGTTCTGTCTGTCAGAGTCTCGTCTTACTCATCAAGGAAGCGCGAGAAAGTGGTAAATACGACGAGATAATCTTTACCAAGGGGGGCGATCGATTTGCCTCAAACTGCCCAGAGGCCACTATTCTCGCAGAAAATAATGTCAAAATAGTTGATGGATTGGGTGCAAAGACACATAATAGCTCTGATTACGCTATAAAGAAAGTCTAGTTTTTGAGTAAAAGAAAAAGAAGAAGTACAACAGTTGATTTTTGCGCTAGATTGTTTTTCACTTTTTTTATGTAGAATACATACATGGTCCAAAACAACAAAGAACATCTCAATCCAGGTGCTGATCAGCCAGAAAAGAAAAATCCAGAAACACAGAAATACAGAGAAGAGCGCAATCAGGCTATCAATGAAGCAAAAAAACTCGAGCACGAACTCGCTCACAAGCTCGAGGCCCACGAGCATCATCGCGAAAAAGAAGAGAATCTTGCCGCTATGCGTCAGTCTGATGCTCCTCAGATCTCTCCTGAGAATAATTCCCGAGAAAAAAATCAGCTCGACGAGATGTTTCGTGAGATACGGACAGATGATGCTCTCTATGACTATAGTCGGACACTTTTTCCAAAATTTACTGAAACCTGTGAACAATCAGCACTGGGGAAGAGTTTTTCTCGCGATATCCTCTGACTCGCTCTCGGTGTCGGCGATTCTCTCCTCTCCACACTGAGACTGGGCAAAGATGTCGTGATAGATTTTGCAAAGCTCATTTACCAACCACGAAAAGAAATTCAAAATACAAAACAGATATTGGAGGATACTAGAGCATAGCCTATGTTGTGTTCTATTATTCCATATTCGCGCTCGTTTGATGACACCCTTCTGACCTATAGTTTGCCAGAAGAATTTCGACCATTTGTGAAAGTGGGCAGTAGTGTCCATATCCCATGGTGAGCGGATACTATCCTCTGAATTGTTGCCGATATAGCAGAAACTATACCCTACGAAGGTGAGATAAAGCCGATTACTGGTCCTCACTGTACGACACCGTGGTTGTCTCCTTCTGAGATTGCTCTCCTCATCCAGCTCTCTCGCAGGCTCTTTGTCCGCCTGCATACAGTTGCTCAGTTGTTTGTGCCTCTCGGACTCTTTGGGCTCTTTGAAAAAGAAAATTTCCTGAGTCTCACATCTCCTGTTGTGTCAAAACAGAAAGGGGAGTCTGAGTATATCGTCGCTCCTGATGAAGCCGCTATTCAGTCATATCTCGCCAGCACACTTGCTCTTACTCCAGGCGCTGTCATACTCCCTGAGGGTGTCTCCGTCAAGTCGTGGAGTAGTCTTTTTACCCCGAGTGTCGTCGATCACCACCCAAAATCTCTCTCAACACAGAAGAAAATATATCTCGATATCCTCGAGGGGACTTCACGAGTACTATTTGGTACGCGCCGGACACTCACAAAGAGGCTCTGACGCTACACTCATCTCTATATCGTCTATGATAATCTCTCGACTGATATAGTCTTTGGTCAACGACATATTCCACTCTGGATGCTCGTGGAGATGCTTGAGTCTCATGGACATATCATTCATTATATTACCACAACTCCATCTATTCGCACCTTTTGTGACTTTCTTCAGAACAAAAAATCAGTAAAATACCTCTAGGTAAATGCAGAAAAACTTCAAATTACTTCGTCACTGCGATTTTTCTCCTCAGTCACTTACGAAGCAGTAAGCTCCTTCTGATAAAAATCTAGTTCCTCGTCCTTCTCGTTTTTGTGCATTTCCTGCCTTGCTCCGTTTCAGTATTAGGACTCATGAAAGAATTTTTCCAAAAAATAGCCTCCCTGTTCGATGTTCTCTCTATGCAATCACGCATGGGTATAGTCTTGTGATCTTTTAGCGTCCTCCTCTTCCTCATCATCATCACTCTCGGGAGATATACTCTCGCAGATCATGATTTTTATAAGAAACTTGCTGACTCTCAGCAGCTCCGTGAGGTTGAATTATCGGTCAATCGCTGAACTATCTATGGCGTGATAGACCCCAATCGTGTTGATTCGCCAAGTCCATTTCAGAGTACGATTCTCGCAACCACTTCTATTGCAAAAGACCTCAAAATAGATCCAACAGGAACTTGTAATGTTGATCAATTGGAAGCATTTCTCGTTGATATCGTCTATGAGCATCTCTGTGTCAATCGTTCTCAGGTGAGCTGTTTTGATAATGTGCTCAAATACACCAATACTTTTATAGTTCCTGAGAATTTCAATTTCACCCGTGAACAGGTCATCGGTTTCCTCATGCCGACTATCCGTGAACAGGCTCGTCGAGTCCATAAAACTCGTATATTTCTCGCAGATAATATCGGCTCTGTCGCAGCAAATAGTCTCCTCGCACTTCAAAA
The DNA here is from genome assembly GCA_023268615.1 of Candidatus Altimarinota bacterium. GTDB lineage: Bacteria > Patescibacteriota > Gracilibacteria > BD1-5 > JAGOOR01 > JAGOOR01. Next base: position 16,386 of record JALQUC010000043.1, read on the forward strand.
TCCAGGTATTATCGTCGTTGGGGATATCGTCTATGTTGACCCCACCAAATTTGATGGTTCTCGTGGTGTGACCGAACTCATGAGCATCCTCTCTATTTCTCAGGAAACACTGACCAATGCACTGGAGCTCCGACGCAATCGTAATGTCGATATCGTAGAAAAACTTGATCCAGAAGTTGCTCTCAAGGTTATGGAGAAAATCAATAGTCAGATTAATCTCGCAAAACAACAACCTCGAGCAGGTCTCGATGATTTTATCGCTCAGAATACTATCTATAAATGTCTCAAGCTCGTTGACCACTCAGTTCGTCAGTATCCAGAGTGACCACCACTCGCACAGGTGACGGGATTTGTCGATCGTGATGGCATAGGCCGACTCGGTATTGAGTGATATTTCAATGATACACTTGCGGGTAAATCTGGACGAAAAGATGAGCGACGCGATAGTCTCGGTCGTCCCATATTTGATGAAGATGCTGAGCAGGAGGTCAAAGGTGTGGATCTCTATCTCACCATCGATCCAAATATCCAGCACGCTCTCATGAAAGCCCTCGAAGAAGGTGTCCGAACGACCTGAGCAAATAATGCTTCCGCTATCGTGATGGATCCAAATACCGGTGCAGTCAGAGCTATCGGGAGCTATCCTACTTTTGATCCAGATAGACCCGGTAATGTTGATAAAATTGTTCGATTTACTCCTGCTGATCATCCAGAGCCAATTCGTTTTTTACTCTGAAAGACACTCTTTGTAGAATCTCCAACAGGGACAGTAAAAAAGTTTTTTGAAAATCGTCTTGTGACACTGGATGAAATACGCGATGAAGATGCTATGCTTCTCGAGCTTGCTGATCCAAACAAGACTTTCTACATCTATGAAAATAATGTCGGACTCATGGCTCATCAGGATCTCCCTCTGACCTCTCCGTATGAGCCAGGTAGTATATTTAAATGACTCACTGTCGCCATAGGTCTCGATACAGGAGAGATACAACCAGACGAGATGTATGAGGACAGAGGCAAAGTCAAAATCGATGAATTTACGATTAGTAACCTCGATAATAACAAATGTCAGGGCTGGCATAATTTTCGTAATGCTCTCAACTATAGTTGTAATGTGGGTATGATTCATATAGTCCAGAGAGTTGGCAAGCCACTGTTTTATGAATATCTCCGCAAATTCTGATTCTGAGAAATTAGTGGCCTCACTCTCGACGGTGAGCATACAGGTGCTCTCGATGCCTATGAAAAATGGCCACGAGCAAAACTCTTCACCATGTCGTTCGGTCAGGGTATACAGGTCAATCTCGTACAAATGGCTGCCGCCTATGCTACCCTCGCAAATGGGTGAGTCTTTATGCAACCCTATATCGTCCAGCAAAGAGTTTTTCCAGATGGTGATACTATTACCACTGAGCCGATTCCTGTGCGTCGAGTCATCAGTGAATCCACTTCTCAGAAAATCACAGCCATGCTCACTGAATCAACTCAGCAATGATTTGCCAAAGCAGGCTGAGTCCCAGGTTATCAGCTCGCTGGTAAGACGGGTACCTCACAGATAGCGAGTAGTAAGTGATGATTTGAACGAGGTGAAAATGGTCGTACAAACACTTCCTACGCTGGGTATGGTCCTTCACATGATCCAAAATTTGTCGTAGTAGTCCGATTTGATCGTCCGAGAAGTACTCAATACGCTGAGCATTCTTCTGCCAAAACATTTAGAGATATTTCGGCGTTTCTCTTGAAATACTACGGTTTACCACCATATCGACCTTAAGAACTTCTTTTTTCCTGATTAGGAATGTAGGGTAGGGTAATAGTGAAAGTACTTCATACGCCAACTGTACTTTTTACTTCTATATCCCCCCCCATTTTTACAACTATTTTTCTCACAATAGACAATCATAGACCCGTACTCTGTATGGTTGATGCGATATTATTGTGAGTTGAGATGCTTGCAAATCTATCAAATACATGAGGAAGCTCTGCTTCTGGTATGCCTACTCCTGTATCGCTCACTGAAAAATTGAGCCAAGGTGCGCCATCTTTTATTATTGTGCCTATTTCCCATGTTACATCTCATTTTTCTGGGGTGTATTTGTAGGCATTGCTGATAATATTATTGAATAGGAGTGCTATTTTTCACTTATCACAAGAGAATTCTCTACTTGTATCTATTGTATTTTTTAGAGAGAAGTTCATACTTTTCTTGGCCATGAGAGTAGAAAAGTTTTCAAAAGTACTCTGAACCATGTCACTAATACCAAATACTTCATATTTTAATTCCATCTTTCATGCATCAATACGAGATAAGTCGAGTAGGTCGTTCACAAGCGCTATGAGGGATTCGCTACTTTTGAGCATATTTTCTACGAGCTTTCTCTGAGCTGCGTTGACTCCGCCATTCTCAGCACTGAGAAGTATATCTGCATATCATCGTATGATAGTCATAGGTGTCCTGAGCTCGTGAGCCGCCATATTCATGAAGACATCTTTTTCATGGTCGAGTGCTTCGAGTTTTTTGTAGGATATTTCGAGTTCTTTTTTTTGTTCATTGATTTGTTCTGTTTGGTGATCCACTTCGTCACGGAGACTTTTATTATATTCCAGGATTTGCAGTCAGAGTGTAATCTTTGGGCGCAGTGTGATAATGCTTTTTCTTTCTTGATTTGTGTATGGTGCCTGACTGTTTTTCTCTGGCAAGACAAAAATATAGGCTAATGTTTTTTCTATATAAATTGGTATACAGAGCTCACCGAGTTCTTTTAATTCATCCATGTAAGTAGGAGTGTTGCCATTTTCTTCTTCGAGCTGTCCTTCTTTGAGTGAGAGCATTTTGATTCTCCTTGAATCGTAGGTGAGAGCTTTTGTGATTTTTGGATATTCTTGTAATTCATTTCGTCCTAGCAGTCTAATATTTGTTATCTTGAGACCTCACTGGAGTGTTTTGAGTATCTCATCTGATAGTTCTTTATTTGAAGTGTAGACCGTACTAGATGCTGTGAAATTATATACATCATTTTCTAGTCTCACAACATCAGAGAGACGGAATATACTTCTGATTCGGTGTGATTTTGATAAGAGAAATATAATAATCATCGGTATTAGATCGACAATCAAGAGCGCTATCTCGAAATGAGAAATAAAGCCGTATTTTCCGAATAGCCAATACAAAATGAAACCTGATATAACTCCTGCTCATCCTATAAACATCCATCTCAGAACATGAAGCAACATCGATCGAGCATCAAAAAGACGATGTTGGAACACGAGATATGCCATAAAATATGGCAAAAAATTAACAAAATAGGCAATATAGGGATAGTTATAGAGTGCTTCTACATACACTGTACCATACGAGTATAGTTCTCCTACACAGGTCAATAGATAGCTCGCTATGAGCCATCTGTGAACAATCTGACTTCATGTATAGTACCTAATAATCCAATAGGTGCTCAATAGTATTAATCAACATGCATATACTACAAATATATTATAGAGAGGTATAGCTCGGAAGAGCTCTCAACCAGTTAATTCTCCCATGATATCTGGTATAAGCATGTTCTGGTAGTAGTTCAGAAACAGAAAAATACTTGCTATTATACATAACGCAATCATGAGACTTTTTGATTTCTTTTTTGTGAGATCTTGAGTGAAGCCAAAGAAGGCCAATGGGAGTATTACAGCACAGAAATTATATAATCTCCACACAGGTATATAATCATCTACTATTCCCATTTGGTAATCTGCGTATCACCAGAGAGCGAATAAAAACAGATAAAGCGCGAACCAGATATTTTTCTTTATTGCTCCAGAAAACACAATAATGAGCAGAATGGGGATATAGCTAAAATTAGTTATAATTCCCAGGATGCTGTATATTTGCTCGATAGACATATACCTCTGAGTATAACCTATTTATTTTCTGAATGCAATTTCGGGTTAATTTTTCTGGATAACAAAGTTTCTCGCATATCTCCAATATAGGAGAAAAATAATTCTCGTTCATCTGCACTCATCTCTTCTATATTGATTTCACGGGAGAAGTTTAGTACAAAACACTGCGAAATGGTGAATATTCATCGAAGACAATCTTCTTCAAATCAGAGCTTATTGATGCGAGATATTTCATGTTTGAGTATATCATTGAGAGTTGGTGAAGTCCTTCATTCTGTTATTTGAAGACCTGTTATGTGTTTTCCTGCTTCACTGTATGTTTTCATACTTTGCTCTATTGATTCTTGTGAACGATTTTGATTGTGATATTGTAGCCAGAGACTCTCATGACCATCTATAATCTGGGTATTGGTATACCCCCAGGAAAACAGTGCAGATACTACAGATCCGACAAAATCGTAGAGCGATTTTTGTGATATGAGTTCTTTTGCAGGACGCAGACCTTGTCACAGTGTCTCTGCTGTTGTCACAAGTCATAAACTGCCAATAGCTATGTGATACATGGGCGTCTGTATGTTGTGTATAACAGGGGTGATTATGTCATTAATTTTTTCAAATCTCACACCTATCTGCATATATATATTATGCCCACCTTCTCCCGTATCAATACTGAGTAGGAAATATAATCCAGGCGATGCAAAACCAGGAACTATTCGTAGTACAATAGGATACTGTATTTCTTTCAGAGTTATTGTTTTATTAAGTATAGTGCTTGATTCATGTGAAAAATAGAATGAATTTCTCTCTTGAAAATATTCCAAAAGTATTCAGGAATTTCATATTATTTCATTAAAAAATTTTTCTCCATAAAATCTCATAGATTCACGGAGGTTGATGGTGAGAAAATCAAGGAAATCTGAGAGACACCAATTATATCATTTTACATCTATGTCATAGGGTGATGAGAAACGAAATAGCCCAAATAGTGGCCTCTCTTGTGGTATATCTGTTCATTTCAAGATTTGTTCTACTTCTCCGAAAAAAGACATCATCTCTGATTTGATTTCTTCTCTTTTCATTTCTTTTTCTGGTTTGATTGTTTCTAGGATTTTTTTTAATTCTTGTTTTTCGTTTTCTGTTACTTTCTCATCAAATTTGATGACTCTTCACTCGATATAGCCAAAATCTTCACATAACTGCAACACCTCATCCTCTATCCAGGAGGGTAGTTGAGAAAATTTTTTATGAGAATTTTTTTCTGATAAAATGATAACAGGCATGACCGATGCTCATTCGTGATAACAGAAAATCATAACGGGCATGTATTAGTTATTTTTATTGTATTTGTTTATATCATCTTGTAAATAACGGGAAATTCCTACACTACTGGTAGTATGAACCATCACCCGATATCTTCTGACACAAATTTTTGGAAATTAGTTCGTTATGAATTCCAGTCTACACTCCTGCTCTATAAAAATATACTATACAATCCAGTTCTCCTTCTCCAATGAACATATCGTGTTCTCAGGGATATTTTTTATGAGCTTCCAAAATCATTTTTTAAAAAAACTGATAAGAAAAATCTAGAGTCTCATCTCGAGAATGCTGCTTCTCAGTGTATTACTATGAGCGAGATTATAACTATACCTGGAAACTATATTGGATTTCTGATTATGCAACATATTGGTTTTGGCGCTTTGTTTGCTTCTATTATTGGTGCTAATTTTTGAGATTATTTTTCATCTGCTATTTCCTATACATTGTTATATATTTTTCTGACCCGAGGTCATTGAAATTTTTACACAATCAAAAATGCCCTCTATGACTGTTTTGAGGTCATCAAAGACTGTCTCCCAGCAGCATTGGTTCTCTATACTACAGAGGCACCGATTATTGGTTTTCTTTTATTTATCTGACTGAGCCCTACTATGGCCATAGCAATCAACCTGATTATAGCTATGACTCTCTATATTGGTGTAGCCAAGTATTCGACCAATAAGAATATAGAAAAACGATTTGAATAGTTTTTTTGACTCAGTTCCATAAATGTAGTACAATGGGTGTGTAATCAAAATATGGCTACAAAAAAATGTGTTATTCTCTCGAAATCTGCTACTATAGGTCCCATGCTTCAGGGTTATGGATACGATACTGTCGTTTTATCTGACAGTTCTACCTTTGTACCTATTTTGAGTAATATATCAGCTGATTTGGTTGTTATTGATGATGTTGAGCACGGGAGATCCCTCCTCCCTGCTATTTTAGCTCTCCCACAGATACCAGATAAGATAACTATTCGTGATGATATTGAGGATCCTACTATGGATCAGAAAAATATTATTCATGTAAAAACTCAAACCACAGACACTGTCTGGTGAGAAATTATTGAGCAAAATAACAAACTCGATGAACAATCAACTGAAGATGTCGCTGTTGCTAAAAAAGATAAAATTCTCGTCGTAGATGATGTAGTGGAATTAGCTGATATGTACAAGATTATGTTTGAGCTCAAGTGATATGAGGTAGAGACGGCATCCGATGGTCTTGAATGAATCACAAAAGCAGTTGCTTTCCAGCCAAAATATATACTCCTTGATATCATGATGCCCCATATGGATGGTTTCGCTCTTATGAAGACTTTTCGTGAAAATACATCTCTCGATAGTGTGATTATTGTGAATTCCAATATAGAGGGTCCAGATATGAATAATAAGATATTCAGTGCCTGAGCGGACTATTATATTCGCAAATCAGATTATTCTCCAACCCAGATCATCTATATGATTGAACAGGGGATGTTTGCCAAAAAACGATCAGCTACAAATCCGAGCTAGTTTTTATCCGAGTATTTTTGTAATAGCGCTTATATAGACGCTTCACTTTTCGTTTTCTAGTTTCGATAGTAATTTTCATTCTTTGTCACGACTCACCATGAGAGCATCATAGAGTAGTGTATCGTAGCGAGTCAGTTCTTCAAATTTTTTATAATCCGTTTCGGAGAGTGTTTTTTTGTATTCTTTGATGACTTCTTGATAGCGCTTATGTATGTTTTTATCTCGTTTCTTTTCAAGAGATTCCTCCCTAGATACTGTTTTTTTCTCTTTTTTTTCGGGTAATATTTCTGTCTCAGTATTTGCTGAAAATACTACTTTTTCTTCAGATGCTCTTGTCTCAATTTCTTGTTTATCTGATACACTAGGAAGTTCGGTATTTTCTTGTGGGGGATTTTTTTTGTTGATTCTTGCCGATAAATAATCATATCCATATAACACAAGCCAGATTAATCATAGTCAACATAACATAATACTCATGACGCCGAGTATGAGCCACATATTTCTGAGGTGCACATACCCATGAAAGAATTTATAAGCTGCGTATGTGGTACATATATAGATAATACCACTTAAAATTCACAACCCTATATTTATGGTTATTTTTTGAGCTTTCACATTTTTCATCTTATCTAGATTTCCATGAAGTAAAGTTTGCTCTAAGATAACACCTATATTTGACATATTATTAATAATATGTTTTAATATTTACATGTTGGAGAAATATAATCATAAAAACCATAGTTTTTTGCATAGTCTGGAGAGACATGCTGATATTCATAGACTCTCGTTTTTTTGTGTTCTATCTTCTCTCTTCGCTCTTTTGTTGGCTTTTGGAAGTGTACGAGGTGCTACGAGTTCCAATTTTACCATGTCTATCCTCCCGCAACCTCTCGCAGTCAATATCGTAGATCAGGATTATAATCCTATTGAGGAACCACAGGTGGATTTCACGGAGCTACCCTATGTACAGGAATGTCGAGAGATTACGACACAACTTGCTACTGATGAGCAGCAGATTTATATACGCAATTTGGATGCAGCAGATGGTGGATGGACTGTGACCATATCTGCCGATAACCCTGCGTCTCTCTGGTCAAGTGGTGATTATAAATTTGATTTTAATGATACTACAGATAATGGTTGTACTGATGGAATTGATGATGATATTTTTGCCTGATCGATGCAAATATATTCAAATTCTGGGGTTCTGTCTCCCTGACTATGTCCTTCTTGTTCAATAGATTTTGTTGATTTTATTACAAGCTGAATTTTTGATGAAGAAAATTGAATAAATACTGTCACTATTGCTCATGCTACTACTAATTCAGATAATCGTTGAGATTGGCGCCTTTCAAACATATTTGTCCGTCAGACTGTTCCTGCATCTCAACCAGCAGTCGGGGAGTATGAGATACCACTCCTCCTCTCCATTACTGCCAATTAGTTTAGAGCGGCATTTTTTTCCTTTTTAGCAAGAGGTTTTTTTATATATTTTTGTGTATTTTTTTATACTTGAAATTGTTAAATTTTTTTATGCACAAAAGCCCTCTCTTTCAGCGTTTTATCGTTGTTTCTTTTTTCTTGTTATTTCAGACTTCTTTTGCCATCGAGTACGGTGGTTTCGGTGGTCGCCCAGCCTATCCGCGTGCTGATAACCCGCGCACCGAGTCCATATTTGTTCATACGCTCGAGCCTGGAGCTGTCCAGAAAGAGGGTATCACAGTTGTTAACAATTCTACCGAAACAAAAACTGTCTTAGTATATGCTGCTGATTCGACTCCTTCTACAGGTGGAGCTTTTGCATGTAAGCAGTTTTCTGAAGAAAAGACGGATGTCGGTTCGTGGATCAGTCTGAACAAAACAGAACTCACACTCTCAGCAGGTAGTACACAGATTGTCCCATTTACCATCACTGTTCCTGCCAATGCAGGAGTTGGAGAGCATAATGGATGTGTCCTCATCCAAGAGAAAAAACCAAAAAGAGATGATCAGCCAGGAGTCAATCTCTCTATCCGTACTGGTCTCCGAGTGGCTATCATGGTACCAGGAGATATTGAGAGAAAATTGGAAATAGCGGGATTTGACTACAAACGACAAAAATGAATCATCATCCTCAGTCCTCGTGTGAGAAATGCTGGTAATGTCTCCATTGATGCAGATGTGTCTGTTATCACTCGGCATTCATTTGGTCTCAAATACGCTGAACAGGGAGGAGAATATCCTGTCTTGCGTTGAGAAACTTCAGACTGGAATTTTGACCTCCCAAAACCATTTTTCTGAGGACTTTATCGGTCTAAATTTACTGTTTCCTACGACCAAAATCCAGCAGCGGAGATAGGGGATAATACTGATGGTGAGCTCACTGTCCTCAAGGGTCCAAGTGTCTGGTTCATCATGCTGCCATCACTCCTCGGATTTATCACACAGCTTATCCTCCTGGGACTCGTTGGAGCACTCATCTTCCTCTATATTGTTGCTCGTCGCCGTGAACAGTGGATCATCAATCACTGGGTCTCAAAAACTCTCACTGCCAATACTGATATCACGAGCCTCGCAGAAGAATACAATGTCTCATGGAAACTCCTCGCCAAAGTCAATCGTCTCAAGCCTCCGTATACGCTCAAAAAAGGTGACAAGCTCAAAGTACCTCCACACAAATAGACTATGTTGCATGACCACGGAAATACACCAAATATATTTTTTTCTTTCTTTGGGAGAAATTTCCTGGTGTTCTGTATTTTCTTGGTAGCTTCGTTTTCTACTCTCTCTCTCATAGCACAAGAAGGTGAACTATCAGCTGACCCTGCGCCTGTGACAGAGTCTGTACCTGAACCGACCTCAGAACCAACACCTGAACCAGAGTCTCAGCCTGAATCTACCTCGGATCCCACCATAGAACCAACGCCTGCTGCTGACCCTGCGCCTGCGCCAGAACCTACTCCAGACCCTGCGCCTGAAGAATCTTCTCAAGCTGAACCAACTCCTGAATCAGTATCACAATCGGGAGAATCTTCTGCTGATTCCTCACCTGTATCGAGCGAAAATACTTCAGAAGTGCCGACTTCTTCTCTCACTTTACTGGAGACGGGAGATGGTGTTATCCCACTTCTTGAGTGAATCCTCACCCCAGAAACAGAAGAAGTAATAACTCTCTTTTCAAATAGTGATTTCCTCATCGAAGTAGAAGTAATCTTTTCTGACCTCGATACTGATGTTGATACAGAAATACAAAATGAACCAACCCTCGCTGATCACACCGACGAAGACCCAAATGTTGACCTTATTGATCCCTCAATCATTCCTGACCCACCTGGACCTGTACCAGAGATAGAGCCTGATTTACCACCGCAGGATGATACGCCTGTTGTGGAATCTCAGGGCGAATCTCAGTCCACTCTCGCACTTCTCGAGTCTCTCCTCGACCGTGAAGACCTCATCGTCCGCACTTATGACAAGGAGATAGTGATCGACCCTCTCGCTACTCATACCTGTCGGGCTGATATATTTCGGGCTGACCTCCAGACAGAATCATCCTCTCGAGCCCGTGTCACGCTGTTTCAGAATAAGAAAAAAAATCTCCCATCATTTCTCGAGATAGGAGCACTCCCTCCTGGGCTCAATGTCCTCTTCAAAGCAAATGAAGAATACACTTATACACCTGGTACTCGCGAGACGGTGATAGAATTTGATATTACTCGCCAGGCTGGCGCATGGGAAGGGGATTTCACGATTCCAATAATTTATACTCTGACAGGAGAGGTGTCCTCTTCGGTTGTTTGTCAGATAAATATTATCAATGATTAATATGAAAAAAACTTTTCTCTCATATACCAATTTTAGAAGTAAAAAAACTTTTCTTATCTTGATACTTTTTGTCACTAATGTCATCACTTTTGGATGAGCGTATTTTCTTGTCCAGAAATTGAATGTCGAGAATTTCCGTGCACAGTATCCTCTTCTCGATCCGATGCGTTTTTTTGCTGAACCGAGAGATCTCCTCACGACCGTTCAGCTTGTGCGAGAAGATTTACGAGATTTGTTTGAAAAAGAAGATCTCAAGTTTACTTCTCTCTATTTTGAGTATATCAATACGGGTGCAAATATTTCCCTTAATTCAGATATTAGGATATTGCCAGCCTCTCTCATCAAGGTACCACTCGCTATGGCGGTGATGAAAAAAATTGAGCGAGGTGACTGGGAACTCTATAATGAGCTCATTATGACAAAAGAAGATAGAGATGCTGGGTGGGGTGATGTCTATATGAAATACCCAATGGGCTCTCCAATTTCTATACAGAATCTTATCGAAGAAATGCTTCTCACTTCTGATAATACAGCGTACCGTATCCTCTACCGCAATCTCTCTCTCGATGAAGTGAGGGATGTGTTTATATCTCTTGGTTTGGATGACTTCTTTGATCAAGAATGAAAAATCACTGCCAAAGAATATACCAGACTTATCCGTTCTCTCTATACAGCGAACTATCTAACACCAGAACATTCGCAATTTATACTCGATATCCTCTCCCGTACAGAATATGATGATTATCTCTGACAGGGCATACCAGATACTGCTCTGTTTGTGCATAAAATCTGAGAAAATGAATCAAAAACGGTTATTCTCGATGCAGGCCTCGTCTATATCGGTAATCGTGTCTATCTGATTTCTATGGCTATGGATTATGAACAAGAATGATTTACACGCGAGAAAGCACTAGATATATTTAAACAGGTGTCTACTTTAGTTTATAACTATATTTCTACTGCCAATAATGAAACGCTGTAGTTCATTTTTCCGTACAATTCTCGTTTATTACACTGTTTTTTGTGTTGCATTAGGTGGTTTGCCTTTTGAGGGGTTTTTTGTTCAGCTTCGTGAGGGAAATATCGTTGATGTCGTCTACAGAGCTCAGAAGAATAAGAATATCATTGATGTTGCTCGAGATTTTGTTGAGCCACAAATACCGACTGCTTATGCTGATGGTGCTACCGACGCTATGATGGTCTACGATACAGTCAACAATGCTACCTCCACCCCCAAATTCCGTCTCTGGGATGGATCTGCTTGGTGATCAGAACAATCAGCGAGTGCTTTTGTAGGAAGTGAGCTCTACAATATGCAGGTACGCTATGCTCCTACTCGAGATGAGGCTATTCTGGTTGCTATGACAAATGCTGGACAAGTGCAGGCCCAGGTTTTTGATGGTACGAGTTGGGGAAGTCCTACGACACTTTCTACTGTTTGAGATACAGTGGATAATCCCAACGGAGCTTCATTGTATCGATGATTTGATATCGAGTATGAACAGACATCGGGTGATGCTATTGTCATTGTCGCTGATAATAGTGCTGATCCTGATTATTATGTCTGGAATGGTACGAGCTGGACATGACCGACCAATATCGATATCCCGACAACTGGACGACCATTCCAGATAGAGCTTGCTTCTCGTCCGGGGAGTGATGAGCTCGCTTTTATCACCCTCGATACCAATAGTGATGTTTATGGAATGCGATGGACAGGATCTGCTTGGAACAATATGGGGACTACTACTGTTTGGGATGCGACTGCATCAATAGCTGGCACAGAAAAATCTATTGATGTCGCTTTTGAGACAAATTCTGGCGATGCATTGTTTATCTGGTGAGATTCAGTATCAACTGATCAATACTACCATACCTATTCCGGAGGAGTGCTTTCAGCTCCAATACTACTCGATAATCCTCAAGCGGCTAGCATATGTAATTGGATGAAATTAGCTCCCAATCCTCACTCAACATCAAATCAAATAATGTATTGAGTCCTGGATGGCTGATCTGACATAAATACCTTTCTCTGGGATGGGTCTGCCTGGAGTTCTGTTCATGCTGAACATGCTACTGCAGTTGAAAACTCTGATGCAGAAATGGACTTTGATATTGTCTTTGAGACTCATAGCTCTAATACAGATGACGCATGGCTCATCTGGAACAATGCAACCAATATTTCCCGAAAACTCTGGGATGGTGGTACTTCGTCTTGGTGAACTTCATCTGATACAGGAGATGACAATAATAGTATCCTCCTGAATGCTCATCCCAATAATGGTGCTGTCATAGCTTCATTTTACGAAGATGATACATCAGGAACCGGCAATCTCGATATTCTCTCTTCAGCTCTCACGGGTGGAAGTCAGACTTGGTGAGCAGTTGGTACATTTACTACTATCTGGGACGGTCCTGTTCGTCGCAATCTCGGCATTACTCGTATGGCTCAGGCAGTGCAGTCTTATGGTGGTTCCAACGAGGCAATGCTCGTGTATGTGACAGAAGATAGTACGACTTATCCCCAGTATCGCAGGTGGACAGGGACTTCATGGAGCTCTGCTGCGAGTGCGAGTGGTACCAATGGTGAACTGCGTCATATGGTCCTGAAGACCTCGCCAGTACGCGATGAAGCAGCACTTGTCACACTCTGAAATAATGGCCGTGTAGAAGCTCAGATATGGGATGGTACGACGGGTTCATGGGGGAGTGCACAGCTCCTCAATACTCTTAATAATACTGCAGGAAGTAGAGATACTCAATCACTGTACCGATGATTTGATGTTGAGTATGAAAACAGCTCTGGCGATCTCATCGTCGTCACGGGTGACGGTACCGCTGATCCCAATTATCATATCTGGGATGGTACGAGCTGGACTGGCCCAACAGATATCGACATACCAACAACAGGTATACCTAACTGGATAGAACTTGCGAACAAGCCAGGGAGCGATGAACTCGCGATGATACTCATTGATGCCAATACCGATGTCTATGGCATGCGATGGACAGGCAGTGCCTGGGACAATATGGGGACTGCCGCCGTGTGGGATGCCACGGGTGCTATAGCCACCGAGAAATCTATCGATGTCGCCTATGAGACTACTTCCTGAGATGCCATGTTTCTCTGGTGAGATTCTGTATCTACCG
>JALQUC010000037.1 GCA_023268615.1 Candidatus Altimarinota bacterium
CTCTCGAATACTTCTATGTAATGGTGCAACCGACAGGGATCGAACCTGTGACCTCATCCTTCGCAGGGATGCGCTCTTCCAGCTGAGCTACGGCTGCATGAAGCGAAACAAAGTTTCGCAATGAAATTAATAATGAATAATGAAAAATGTTGGATTTTTAATAAAAAGAAACCTGCATTAGACATTAAACATATCGCTAAATCCATTTCGGCTTTTCGATGACTTCTTTATGAAGTTCTTCGGCTTGCCTAATCTCCTCTATCCGCTCACTGGCTCATTCGAGTCTCGCTTGGAGTTCTCTGAGTTGTTTTTTTGTGAGAGGTTTTGGACGATGTGCGCCGGGCGTGAGACTTCCTTCGTACATGGACAGGGGGATTATAGAGATTATTTTCTCATGGCAAGCCTCAATGTCAAATTTACTTTCCTTGAAAAACAGCACGAAAAGTGAGCAGGAGTATTTTTGTATCGAGGAGGAGACTCCAATTCTCGATGTAGAAGAGGTCGAGCTCTATCTCTCGGTCAAACGAATTATTGTCTCGTCCATAGACCTGGGCCATACCAGTAATACCTGGTTTTATCGTGAGGACTTGTCGTTGTTTTTCTGAGTATTGTGAGACTTCGTTTGGGAGGTGTGGCCGTGGTCCTATGAAGCTCATATCGCCACGCAGAACATTGATAATCTGAGGGAGCTCATCGATAGACCATCGACGAATCCATTTTCCAAATTTTGTGATACGGGGGTCATCCTTGAGCTTAAACAGAGGACCATCAGTTCTATCATTTGGCATGGCTGATTTCATGAGCTCTGCATCACGAGTCATCGAACGAAATTTTATCATAGAAAATCTCCGCCCACCGCGCCCAATTCTCACACTGATATAAAAAGGGAATCCAGTTGATTCGAGGACGATGATGAGGCTCAGGAGTATCCACAGAGGAGCGAGGACGATGAGTAGGAGGAGGCTCAGAACTACATCAAAAGCTCTCTTTACTACGCGTCCCCATGCTGTGAGACCAATAGTTCGTATTTCGACGAGGGGTATACGACCGAGAAAATCAATGTGAGTATTGTTTTTAGCAGTCTCGTACATGTTACCGACATATCGGTAAATAATTCCGTGAATCTGACAGTATTCAAAGAGTGTTTTTTTGAGCTCATAGGGCAGATCATGAGAGAGGATGATGACCTCGTCGATATCTTCTTCTTCGATGACCTCAGCGTGTGAACCAATGGTTCCCAGGTATTTGAAATGACTCTTCTGAGAAAAGGGTGAGAGATAGCCAACTATGGTAATATGATATTGGTTCGTGAGTGATTTCTCCATATGAGGCTCACTATGATTCATGATGAGCAAAATCCGCTTTTTCTGAAACCATCCATGAGTAAATCCGTATATACGAATCCAGCGGATTCATATTCTCCCGAGGATAATGCCCGCCATCGAAAAGAGAAAAGCATATATCAGGATGAGTCGGGGAATCAGAATCGTCTCATAAGGAAATCAGTTCGTGAGATAGAGGAGGCCTATCATGATAAAAAAACTCACAAAGACGGATTTGATAATCGTAAATATCTCCTCAATAATTCCAGACAGTTTCTCTATCGCATAGAGCTTTTGAAAAGAAAAAATCGTCCCAACAATTGCATAACTCGCTCCTGCTATCCCCAACAGATAATTCAATTCCAGAGTTCGGTAGGGGAGGGTGAGTCACGGAATGAGGTCAGTCGTCACTCGTATTTCTCTCGCAATCAAAAACGCCCCTATCACAATTAGGAGATCGAGGGGTATACGGATGAGTCAAAAGAAAAATTCGTGACGACGCATTGAGGGAAGTATAGATGAAATATTTGACTTTTCAAATCCAGATATGGTAGGATAGGAACATATGCAACAAAAAAGTACTTTCCTCATGCTCGCCCTCTCAGGCAGCGTCCTCATGATGATGCTGGTGAGCGTCCTCTTCTCTGTCCAGACACCAGAGGGTCTGCAGGCAAATATCACGCCAAAAAAAGTCTTTGCGGAGACTCTCAAGCCTGCCAAATTTTCTCAGACTGTTCCTGCTCCTGTTTCTCGAGACCCAGAAGAAGTCATCCGTATCATACAGGAATATGTCGTCGGCAATGATCCTGACTCAGCCAAGAAGCTCTATGATGAACTCTACGCTCTGCAGCAATATAGTGATAATACTATGGGCGGAGAAGTAGAAAGCGAGACCTAAGAGTTATTTTGATTATTTTTACAAAAGCAAGCACTCAATAAAATGCTTGCTTTTTCTTTTGTCTGTCTATACTACCTGCACTTTCCAGGTCATCTGGATTGTTTGTTATGGCGGACGTAGCTCAGCTGGTAGAGCCCTAGTCTGTGAATCTAGTTGTCGCGGGTTCGAGCCCCGTCGTTCGCCCCAAAATACAAGTGTTCGTCGGATTCGAACCCATTACCACTCGAAATGTGATTCACGCATTTCTCCGGTTCGAGCCCCGTCGTTCGCCCCATATCTTATGAATCGTTCATCGTTATTCGTTGATCGTTCATCGTTTCTTCCCTTGCAGAAACACTTTTATTTTTAATGCAAGGAGCCAAAGGAAGTATGTTTAGTTAGTAGCGAGTCGTTCATCGTTTAAGCATTTGCTGAAAACTATAAACTATAAACTATAAACTATAAACTTTCTCTTTTATTTTTAACCCCCCTTGGCTATGTCAGACTTCCTCAAACTTTTGGCCGCAGAGCCAGTAGTGAAACCCCTCAAAAAGGGTGAAATCGTCAAATGTACGATTGTATTTATCGGAAAAAAACTTTTCCTCGTCGATGTAAATAACCAGTTCACTGGTATCATCTCTGGTGCTGACCTCCTCTCTTCTGTGATGGATGTCCGCAACCTCAAGGTCGGCGACGAAATCGCTGCTATGTACCGTGGTCAGGATCCTGAATCAGGACTCCTCATCCTCTCTCTCCGCAAGGCGAGCCAGATGACACTCATGAGCAAACTCCTCGAAAACAAGGACAAAAACCTCACAATGACTGTCGTCCCAACTGAAGCAAACAAAGGCGGTCTCCTCATCGACCTCGATGGTATGAAAGGATTCGTCCCAGTTTCTCAACTCTCTCCTATTCATTATCCACGCGTGGAAAATGCAGATCCAGAGAGAATCCTCGAACACCTCCGTGCCCTCATCGGTAAACCTCTCGAAGTCCGTGTTCTCAATGTCCAGGATGATGGTAAAAAAATCATCTTCTCTGAGCGAGCGACAGCTGATCAATCTCGTGAAGCTGCTCTCAAGAATCTCAAAGTCGGTGATCGTGTGGAAGGTGTCATCTCTGGTATTCTCTCATATGGACTCTTTGTCACATTTGATGGTCTCGAAGGCCTCGTTCATGTCTCTGAAATCGACTGGGGTCATGTCGCAAATCCTGGTAAATTTGCCAAGATTGGTGACAAGGTCAATGTCGAAATCATCGGTCTCGATCCTGAGAAAATCTCTCTCTCAATCAAGAGACTCAAACAGAATCCTTGGGCAGAACTTGCTTCAGCTTACCAGCTCAACGATATCATCGAAGTTCCAGTTCTGAAAATCTCAAAATTTGGTGTCTTCGTAGAACTCAATGGAGGTATCAATGGTCTCATCCACCTCTCTGAAATCTCTCACACTCCTGTGAAGAATATCGAAGAAGTCATCAAGGTCGGACAGAAGGTCAAAGCAAAAATCATCACACTCGATATCAACGAACGACGCATCGGACTCTCTATGAAAGCTCTCGAAGCTGCACCAGCTGGTGCTGAGAAATCTATCGCTGGTGGTGAAGCTGCAAAAGTAGATAAATCAAAAGAAGCAGATCTCGATGTCGAAATGGATGGAGAAGAAAAGAAAGAGAAGAAAGCTGCTACTAAGAAGACAACAAAGAAAGTTGATAAGGAATAATACCCTTCACTTTGAAAATCCCTCTAGAAATGGAGGGATTATTTATTTTATTCAGATTTGATTTAGGAGTATTTCTGCCAATCATCCATCACACTCAGAAGATTCAACAACGATATCAAATTTTTCTCCAAAACTCTTTCTGTCTGAATCATTTGATTTATTTAGAAAACCAATCATCAAACGCCGCTCAATTGGTATAGATGTGACCATCTGAGAGTCTGATAAGGAATCTCATGCAACAATAACATGTGTTCTTTTTTGAATTTGTTCAGAGAAGAGATGAGGGAAATCTCGATCAGTTTTATTTACAACATGAATAGGTGCGCCCTGGGTACCATTATTGATTCACTGAGGCGAAAAAGAAAGTCTATTTGCAGCTACCTCGATATTATGTTGATTTCCAAAATCTCTCTCCAATACCATATCTATAACTTGAGCTACTCCGGCCGAGAATACCATAGTTGGTATGGCATTTTCATTAAAACCAGAAATAAGGCTATACATCCCTTTCCTCAAAACAAGATTCTGAATCAGTTTATCAGTGAGATGGTCTTGAGTCAGAGGCGTTTTTGCAAAGAGTCAGAGGTGATTTTTCCACCAACGCTCCATAATCATTTTTTTTCTTTCTATATCTAGCTCATGATTTGCCTCATGCGGGCGAAAAATCGAGTAGAGTCTTCTTGCCTTTTCAGCGTATTCCGTTCCGAGAATATCAATAAATACGCTAAACGAATTTTGACTTGCGCCAGATATAACTGTTCCATCAAAATCTGTAACAAGAGATGTATTTTCAGGAGTAAAACTCTCTAGTTTTTCCTCAGCGCCAGGGTGGAAAGTAATCATATTTATAATATATAAATATAGTAATTATATTATTAAGTCAATAATCTCAAGAAGGATTATCAGAGAAAGGAGTATTATTCAGTCATGCACTCAGCAATTATAGATGCCAATATCCACCGAGTCTGCGAAGGACTCCGTGTTATTGAAGAATATTTCCGATTTGTGGTGAATAATGAAGTACTCACAAATAGACTTGCAACACTTCGTCACCAGATCAGTCACCACAGACTTCCAGTCTCCGATAGGGCACGCATGGAGGCACGGGATACTGAGCTCGATGTCCGAGCAAATGAGATGATTCAATCACGGAAGAATTCCTATGATCTCCTCAAGGCCAATATGAAGCGGTCACAGGAGGCACTTCGTGTCCTCGAAGAATACACAGGCGATGATCATTTTCGAGTATTTCGGTATGAGCTCTACGACCTCGAGAAAGAATGTTTCCTGCATATTCAGAAGCCCTGGGGACTTCGCTGAGTGTATCTCATCTCCCATGATGTCGATATTCTCCGCAGATGACTCGAGCTCGGCGCCGATATTATCCAGCTTCGTTGCAAGGATACACCAAAATATGAAATACTTCAGAAAGCCCATGAAGCAAAAAAACTTGCCGAAGAATTTCACAAACCGCTCATCGTCAATGACCACCTCGATATTGCTCAAATTATTGACGCAGATGGTATTCACACAGGACAAGATGATATCAGTGTCGCTGGCATCCGAAAACTCTGGAGTCCTGATAAGATTTATTGACGGACGACGCATTCGCTGGAACAATGAATCATCGCACGAGATCAGGGAGCGAGCTATGTGAGTGTGTGACCTATCTGGTCAACACCCACCAAGCCTGACAGGGAAGCCATAGGATTTGAATACTTATCCCACGCATGAGAGCTTGGTATTCCATTTGTGGCTATTGGCTGAGTCAATCATGAGAATATTTCCCAGATAATTCCACATTCTCCGAGTATGGTTGCCATCGTCCGAGACTATGAATCTATTCCTCTATTCCAGAAGTATTTTGAGCCATCATCGGTGGTTCGTACGTTTGGCTCGGGGAAGGTATAGCTATATCTGTTTCCAATAAAAGAGAAGCTGTCTCGTTATTTATTCTATTACGGAAGGTGACATATATGTCCGCAGTTCAATTAGTATTTTGAATTATAGTAGTCTCGAGATATTCATAACACTCATCCAAGTAAGTTCTAAATTCATCTTGTAATACTACATTAATAACTTTTTGTATTTTTATCTTGTGGAAATATTCACTGCTTTCCATTTCTTGTCTGAACACCGTCAGTGCTACTTTCTGAATATGTGATTCAAAATTTGTTAACATTGCATCAACGATGTCTGCCACTTTTTCTTCTTCAGAAGTCAGCAAAGCTATGTTTTGAATTTCTTTTTGAGCTGTTACTACAATTCTGAAATATTCATATTTTCCATTTTCAGATTTATAAAATGGGATTATCTGAACCTCAATTCCTGTTGGAAATACCCCTCTTCTTCTTAATGCAGCAAGGGTATATTCTCTGATATCATGGAGAGAGCGAAAATCGGAGTCTAACATAATTTTATTATGTATTTCTTCTCAAATATCATCTTTAATAGTTTCGAAGGGTACTGGAGGAAATATTTCATCAAGCATCTCCGGAGTAATGGTAATTCATCTGTTTTCATCGGCACTTGCTCGAGGATTCATAGAGAGAATGCCGACCACTAATGCCGTGGTTGTGAGAAAAAATGGAGATTTCTTTGTATTTGTACGGGCTGACTCAGGTGATGAAGTGAGCATAATATTTCTATAACGATGTATAGAATGTTATTATTCTCAGCCTTTGAGAAAAAGCAATATTATCTGAGAAATTCCTCCACAATTCCACGATCGCTCCAGGGGATAGATCCTTTATTTGTCACCTGTACGGTTTCACATCATTTGCCGGCGATGAGGACGATGTCTCCTGATTGTGCTTTCCTGAGTGCCCAGTGGATTGCTTCTTTTCTGTCGGGGATAATCTGAAATGTATCACCTTCTGGACGGGGGATTCATTTTCGTACCATTTCAATAATTCGACTAGACGGTTCTGTATAGGTGTCATCATCCGTGAGGACGACTATGTCCGCGAGTTCATGTGCCACTGCTCCCATCTTTGGTCGCTTTGTTGTATCACGATCGCCTGTCGCTCCGAAGACGATAATGATCCTCTGTTTATTGTGCTTCAGAGTTTCCAGGACACTTCGGAGGCTCGTCTCAGTGTGTGCATAGTCGACCAGGATAGTGAGTCAGCGAGTATTTGGCACTGGCTCCATGCGTCCAGGAACACCAGTGAAGTCTTCCCATGCATCCTGGATAGGAGCTGTTTCTATCCCCATAGTGCGGAGCGTGGTGTAGGCGGTGAGAATATTTTCTGCGTTAAATACTCAGACGAGCTTTGTTGTGATTCGTGCTTCCTCAGCGAGAGGGGTAGATGATTTGATGACGATATCAATCCCGTCCGCGTCTGCTACGAGGCTCCGAGTCTGATAATCTGCCGGTTGTTTCATGCTGTAGGTCACAGGATGTGGACCAGCTTGAGCAGCAAAAATATCGAAATACTCACAGTCACGCGGGAGTACACATATTTTTCAGTGTTCTTGTTTGAAGAGTTTTGCCTTCGTCGCTACATAGTGATCCATAGAACCATGGAGATCCAGATGGTCTTGGGAGATATTTGTTAGTGCCACGATATCATATCTGATTCAGAAATTGCGAAAATAATAAATCCCATGACTCGAAGTCTCGAGTACGAGATGCGTCACCCCCATTTGTTTTGCTTTATGGATATGTTTCCAGAGCTTGAATGGGCTATCCATGGTCATCTTTGACTGATTTTCACTTTTTTCTCCAGACATCCAGACCTGTGCGGTCGTGAGGAGACAGACATTTCGTCCAGATTTTTCGAGGGCTGTCGCTATGAGGGTTGAGGTGGTTGTTTTTCACTTCGTGCCCGTCACACCGATGACATACATTCATTTTGCAGGATTGCCAGAGAGGGCAAATGCGATACATCAGCGGAGCCAGTGATAGCCGACACGGAGTGGACTTCTGAGTCAGACCATATGTCTGAGAGTGGAGAGTATTTTCATAGCTCCAGAGAGTATAGAGATATATCATGTTCTGTCACGGGGGTAAAATATTTTGACAATCAACTTTAATCTGTAAAATGTATTTGTTATTGTTGTATAATTCATATTTATGAAAAAAATAGTCACCCTGTCTTTGCTCGCATTTTTGATATGTTCATCAGTATTTGCATCTTCGGGAAGCATTCCTAAGCCAGGAACTATTCCGACAACACCGACAACAGTCGATACAACAAAGAAACCAATCAAATGACTCGTCATCCTCGGTGATAACTACGCCGTTGATAATGAACGAGTGTATGTCGTCAACGAGACACGAAGTGCGTGGGTCCAAATACCAGCTGATCGTGCATCATTCCGCGTCATACTGGGGCAATTTGCTCGGGATAAAAATGCTATTTATCAGATGGGTCGTGTGATTCCATGAGCTGATTTGGGGAGTTTTTCTGCTATTTCTGGGCAGCATGGGTATGCACAGGATGATAACCATATCTATGGTCCTCATGGAGTCATACCTGAGGCTGATCCTGAGACATTTAAAATGCTCACGAAGAATTATTCCCTCGATGCTGGGCATGTATTTTTTGATGGAAAACTCATCGATGCTGATTCAGGCAGTTTCGAAGTCATCGATAATGGTCTCTATGCTGTTGACGATAAGCGTGTGTTTTATGCTGGTAAGATACTCAAGGACACATCTCCAGATGGATTTATCGTAAAAGGTCCTCGAGCATTTGCTGCTGATGGTCGTACATTTTTTGAATGACTCATCGAACGCGGTGATCTCCCTCTCCCAGAGCCAGAACAACCAGCAGAACCAAGCGAGCCTGTCACACCAGGAGTAGACACGGATACACCCACAGCAGCCTGGGCGTCATTCCGAGAAAAGATATCACAGTACCAGACATATTTTACTGGTGAAAATACTCTCTTCTGGCTCCTGGTCGGACTCAGTATGCTCGGTGTATTTAGTCTCCTCTTCCTCTTCTTTGCAAATCGAAATGACGAACCAGTCTCTCTCTGGAAGAGCGTCATAAAAACTGCTATAGCAGTCGCTGTCACTCTCGTTGCCATCTGGATAGCCTCACTCTTCCTCGCTCCTCTCCCAGCGCTCATCGTCGGTTCAATTATTGGAATATTTTTCTTTATCACACTCTGGAGTGCTCTCGGATGGATCAAGTCTCTCCTCATCACTCTCCTCACACTCATTGGTATCATATTTTTCTGAGCTCTCGCCCTCCTCGTCTTCCGTGCAATATTTGGTGATGTCACGAGCGTCCTCGAATTTGTCACGAGACCGCAGATACAGCTCATGGGAATCATGAAAATCATCGGATTCTTCGTCGGTACAGCACTCATCATGACGCAGCTCGGTTCATCACTCGTCCGATCTCTCGGTCAGGCATTTGTCGCGACAGCTATAGCTCTCATGATTCTCGGACTCCTGATGTGGATTACGGGCATCGGTACTCTCGCATCTCTCGTTATATTCTCTCTCCTCTATGCTGTCCTCCTCTGGATTATGCGATTCCGTATAGTTTCAAATCTCTTTGTCGAAACAGTTCGCATCGTCCGCATCGTCATCATCCTGGCTGTTGTGATAGGATTGGTTGTGTGGATAGTACTCTAATTCTATGAGTGAAATACTTCGAGAAATAGTCACTTGACTCAAAAAACCACGGACTGGATGGATAAAACGAGACATCCCAGAAGAGATTGCTGAAACAGTTTTCTTGCATACAAAAAAAGTCGTACGAGCTGCAAAGATATTTGGGAAAAATATTCCTGAATTAAATTATGATAGATTTTGCAAAATGGGCGTTTATCATGATCTGGCTGAGTATTCCGAAGAAGATTATGCCCCAGGACAGATATCTCTTGAGGAAAAGCATCAGAGAGAAAGAGCTGTTATCGAGCTTTTGCGTGATAAGTTATGAAGAGGACAAGAAATCTATGATATTTGGGTAGAATTTGAAGAAGGAGCCACCCTGGAAGCAATACTAATGGTCCAACTTGATAAACTCGATGCAGCTATACAAGCGCTCGAGTATGAGAAACAATGATTTGAGAGAGTAGTTGATTTTTATCCATATGTGCAAGCGAGGTTGACTCATCCAGTTTTGAAAAATACTTTTGAAATTCTTCTCAGAAAAAATTTCCCCGAAGTAGATTTTTATGAACAGTATTTTCTTCTTTTAGAATTGCAGGGTGATGAGGAAAGATTCTACCAGGAGATGTATAGGCAGATATTTCGTGCCGAAGAGTTACGATTTGCAGAAGTAGAGATTAAAAAGGCTTTTGAGTCTCGTAATGATGAATTTTTCATGGCATATAACATTATCTATCTGGGTCTCAAAGGAGAAAATATAACACTAGATAATGTCACACATACTCTCTGACCCGATTTACCGGATAATGGAAAAGAGCTATTTGACCAAGCTATAGCTGATATTGAATTTTATCGCCTTAATTTTAATAATGCATTTTGGTCTAATATAGAGCAGAAATGCTCAGTGATTATTAAAAATGCAAAGAAGTCGTGATCTATCACACACGAACAGAGTATGAAGTTGAGATTTTTGTTTTCCTGAGAAGCGCTACTTCCATTTTCTGAAATACCAGAAGAGACTATCCTGTTCCGGCAATCATGATCGCCACATTTGTTTGTAGATAAGAATACACTACTTCAATGGACAATAATTGGATGAGGAAAAAGTGCACAGTAATTTATTTTACTAGAAATTAAAAGAGAGTATACTCTCCACATGATTGTTTCCGACCCAAAAATTCTTCAAATACTGCGTGATGCGGGTAAAATCCACCGCGAGATTATTGATGAGCTTTTTGCGTCAGGATTGCTCACAGAAGGGCACACAGGAATAGAGGTCGAGAATTGGATTATTCAACAGCAGAACAAGAGGGGAGTGGAGTCGGCATTTCTCGGGCAGTATGGCTACCCAGCCAATATCATCCTCTCGGTCAATGATGTCGTCGTCCATGGTGTGCCGATGGATATACCATTTGAATCTGGTGATGTCCTCAAGGTCGACTACGGTATCCGCTATCAGGGATATCTGACCGATGCTGCGACGACGATAATTATCGGAGAGCCACGAAATGCTCGCCATGTTCGATGTATCGAGGTAGCACGAGCTGCACTCGCTGCGGGTATGTCTCAGGCAATTGCTGGCAATTTCGTCGGAGATATCAGTGCAGCTATTGAGACGACGGTCGTTGGCGGAGGATTTCATATCATCCGTGAGCTCACAGGACATGGACTCGGGACACAAATCCACGAAAAACCGGATATCTATAACTTCGGACGACCCGGAAAAGGGGAGAGACTCAAATCATGACTCTACATCGCTATCGAGCCAATCGTCGGATTCTCCACTGGAAAAATATTTGATACCGGCAAACACGCTATCTGTATGGATGATGGCAATATCGGCGTCCAGGAAGAACACTGTGGTATCGTCGGAGAAGAGGGGTTTGAGATTATTGTGTAGTAGTTGACTTCCGCCCCCCCCCATTATACTGACTATACTTTAACTTTTAACGAATAATATGTCTCAACTGAAAAATTTTGTTTCTGGTCTCGGTAGATTAAATAGAAGGCAATTTTTAGTAATGGTGATACTAACCGGTTTGTGTCTGGGGATGTTTGTTTACATCGTGGATATAATTTTACTTATCCTATTAGGAGAAGAAAATTTTGTTATACCTGCTTTAATTAAAGATTTTGTATTGGAAATTTTTGTAGGGCTCCCTATCGCTTTAGCTTATTTTATTCGTCGTGGGCATGATTTTGGCGTTAAGTCTTTCCTAAGTGCTTTATTTGTTATTCTGCTTTCAGTACTTTATGTACTTCCAGGCATTTGGGATCTCTTATGAGAAAAAAGTATTTTCCTTGAAGGTTTTAATATTATTGTATTTTTGATTTATATCTTCTATCCAGGGAATAAAATGTCTAATAAGTATTGAGAAGTGCCAGTGGATTCTGGTAGACCCTGAAGAATACTTCGTTATATGAGAACTGGAAGTTGGGAAAATAAATTGAAATAAGATTACAATTACTTTCTCACAATCATTCGTGTCGTAATAGCACCAACGAGGAATGCTATACAGACCTGAGTTGTCGTGATGATACTGGCGAATTCGAGAGGTCCTACTGCCATCCGTTTTGACATGATACCGTAGAGTGCCCAGATGACGACGAGTGTGAAAAATACATCTCGGTATTTCAGGAGTATTGTGGTGCCGAGAAGTGTCGCGACGACTATCATGATATTGGTCCATTCGATAGGTGAGAGTCACCATCCTCACCACTGGATACTGACAGTCCAGGCTGCGATATTGGCAATAGTTGCGACTGATATCCATCCGAGATAGATGCTAAAGGCAGGGAAGGTGATGTATCGGTCATTCCAAGTGAGACCTGTAGAATTTTTCCTGATCTCGATATGAATTCGGATGAGAGTCATGAGGAGTCCGAGCATCACGAGGACTGAGAGAGTGATGAATTGATACTGCCATGCGAGGATCCACAGACCATTCAGGAGACATGATATAGCATAGAGCAAGCCTATATTTTTATCGACCAGTTTATTTTTCTTTTCTTTTCCACGGAAATAATTGAAGAGAGGAATGATGGTGAATATCAAGAGGAGGGTATAGATGACACTCCAGATAGAGAAAGTGAAGCCTATTGGAGTAAATGGATTTCCATATTTTTCTGACAAACCTTCTGTTGTGATACCACCGAGAGGGAGGATGATTGAGAGAGCATTGAGTGTCACCATAAATATATAGGCGACCAAATTGAGAAGAGGGATTTTCATACAGAAATGATAGTCATAAAAAAAGTAATGCAAAGCATTCCTTTGATTCCGTCATTCCCTCGGAGGGGAGGAGTGACAAATTCACTCCGAGTAATAAAGAGGGGAAAGTAAGTGGAGCGGGAATCCAGGACAGTGAGCTTCTCTTTTCGTACTTTTTCTGAAAAAAGTACCAAAATCAGGGAAGGGTGAGTGAATCTCACTCTGGACAGGAACTCAAACTCGCTATAGACCTGGTTCATCTGAGTATCAGTATTCATCCCGCTCAGACAGTGATTCCCCTAAAAACCTGTTTCTATTCTTCTGCTGAGAGTTTGTAGGATTTATACAATATTTGTAAACAGCTTCTCCTTTGAAAACCGGAACTTCGGTCGAGGATTCTCATCATCCGCTCGGTAGCCGATGGGTAGTAACACTGCCACATCGAGATTGCTTGGGAGTTCCAGGATTTTCGCGACTGCCGCAGCATCAAATCCCTCCATAGGACAGCTGTCTATCTGGAGCTCAGCACACGCAGCGAGAGCAAACCCTTGAGCGATGTAGACTTGTTTTTTTGCCCATTCAGGAGATGAGTGCGGGATGAATCCTGTCACCATATCTTCGAAGCCACGGAGATTTGCACGGACTTCAACACTACCACCAGACATTGCATCGAAATATTCGTCTTTGACTGTCATCAGGTCATTTCTTGCACACATGACGATGAGATGAGAGGATGTTCCTATTTGTGCTTGATTCCAGGCAGCTGCCTGAATTACATCTTTTTTATCCTGATTGGTCACGATGTAGAAATGATATGGTTGCATGCCAAATGATGTTGGCGTGAGACGGATAGCTTCGAGGATTTTATCCAAATCTTCATCTGATACTTTTTTTGTGGTATCAAATTTTTTGGCAGCGTAGCGCCATTCGAGATTGGAGAGGAAAGACATAATAAAAATGAAAAATGTATAATGAAAAATGAACAATGAAGGATTTTTTCCGTCATTTTCTTGATTTATGACCTAATCATAGTAATATGTCTCATATGAGCAAGTAGTCATAATAAAAATTACTAGTCATAAAATATAGACCAATATGAAATCAAAAGAAAAATTATTAACAAAAAAAGTAGACTGTAGTGAAAAGTCATGCCCTGTCACCAAATGTATGCGAGTGATAGGAGGGAAGTGGAAAATCATTATCCTCTATGCTGTGCAGAATGGTGCCAACAGATTTGGTGTTCTCCAAAAGACAATTCCAGATATCAGTAAACAGATGCTGACGACGCAGCTTCGTGAGCTCGAAAAAGATGGGATTATGAGTCGTACGATTTTTCCAGAAATTCCTCCACGCGTCGAATATGATATCACTCCTCTCTGAAAAACACTCTTTCCAATTATAGAGGCGATGGATAAATGGGGGAGAAGTGTCTAATTATTTACAGACACCTTCTTCTATTTCTTTGATTTTCGCGAGACTTGTCTTGTAGACATAGCCAGTTCATTTTGTGAGCCCCCATGGTGTGAGAATATCCTTCGCGTGTTTCTCTTGCCATTTGATGACTGCTCTGAAATCTTCTCGAGAATAGTAACCATCGACAGAGAGATTTGCATTTTCATATTTATTTAGGAATTGTTCGAGGAGTTTTATATCTGCCGGGTTATTATTTCTGTAGAGTCGGATAGGATTTTTCACATACGGTGCTACAGTACAGACTTTCTCAGAAATATCTGCTATTAAATCAATTCCTTCTCTGAGTACTTCTGGGAGATTTTCACCAGGTGCATCAGTTTTTTGTTCTTGTGTCACCACTGTTTCTTCTTCTGTTTTATTTTCTGGTTCTTTTGGGGGTATTTTTTCTTCTACACGAGGTTGTTCAACAGCTTTCGTGCCTGGAGTCGCACCGGAAGTGGTAAATACATCATCCTCAGTGGTCGTGCTATTACCGAGTGCATCCTCAGAGGTAATACGGTAGTGGTAAGTGGTCACTTGTGAGAGACCAGTAATAGTCTGTGAATGTGTGGAATCGAGATCTTCATCGAGTGTCGTATTTGAACCATAGGCGTCAGTGAGACCGTATTCGATATAACTCGTCGCATCTTCATCAGTTGTCCATGAAATATCAGCTCCTGGAGGATGCTTGATAACAAAACGGATATCTGAAATAACAGGTCCTGTTGTGTCTATCACTATTGCTTTATTTGCAGCGAGATTGGTTGTGGGGACAAAGTTGACCATAGTATTTGCGGCACCATCAGCAATAGTTCCTGATATCGAGGATACCGTCAGATCGGACGATGTGTCACCTGCTTGCACTGTATAATTACAGGTTCCGGTTGTAGCAGAGGTGACAGTAAAAGTACAGGTTCTATCTGTTGTCCCAGTTTCCAGGGTGACTGTCACATTTCCAGTTGAGGTCACAGCTTCTGAGAATGTCACATCTATATCTATGATTTCTCCAACTGTGTATGCACCATCAGCCTTGTCGGAGGTAATGTTGGAGACAGTAGGGGGAGTAGTATCTGATATCCCAGTATAGATATATCCCCCTTCAACCACTGCAGCAAGTCTGATACCATCATCAGATGAAGCAATTGACACCCAAGATCTTGAACCGGCATCTGTTTGTGCAGTCCATGTGGCACCTGAGTCATTAGATGTATAAATATAGCCATTCTGTACCGTTGCAGCGAGTTTTGTACCATCAGATGATGAAGTGATTGAGTACCAATATCTTTGCCCTGAATTTGTTTGTTCTGTCCAAGTAGCACCTGAGTCTGAGGAGGTGTATATGTATCCATTGTTAACTACCGCAGCGAGTTTTGTACCATCAGATGATGAAGTGATTGAGTACCATGAACGAGAACCTGCATTTGTTTGTTCTGTCCAAGTAGCACCTGAGTCTGAAGAGGTGTATATGTATCCATTAAGTGCAGCGGCAAGCTTGGTGCCATCAGATGATGAAGTGATTGTTTTCCAGCTTTTGGAACCAGAGGCATTAGACTGTGTACTCCATGTAGCACCAGAGTCCGTTGAAGTATATATTTGTCCTCCAAAAGCCGCAGCGGCAAGCTTGGCGCCATCATCTGATGAGGTTATTGCATGCCAATTTCTGTTACCCGAAGTAACTCGAGAAGTCCATGTAGCACCAGAGTCTGACGAGGTGTGAATATAAGAACCACTATATGATGCTACTGCCATATTGACACCATCGTTAGATGAAGCAATTGAATACCAATTTCTAAAACCCGCATCAATATGTTCATCCCATGTAGCACCAGAGTCTGTTGAAGTATATATGTAACCTCCATTAACCACTGCTCCAAGTATCGATCCGTCACCAGATGAAGCAATGAATCTCCAATTTCTAGCACCTGCAGTAGTTTGTTCAGTCCAGGTAAATTCATCAGTTGCATAAGTTATATTCACTGTAAAAAGTACCATAGAAGGTATCATCAAATTTAGAGCAATACAGAGAGAAAGAAATTTTCTTATTTTGTTACGCATATCTATTATGTGAGAAATTTTTGTAGCAGAAGTATAGTGATTTGTGTACTTTTTACAAAAATTATCGTGATGCTAAAGTGATAGTTTTTAAGAATTTGCTAGTCTAGAGCCTATAGGATTATTTGTAGACATCTCTCCTGTGTCCTATATCGAGAATGAGAAATTCTTCTCCATTTTGTTCGAGTATCAGACGATAATCACCAATTCTTAGTCTATGTGTGGCTGGTTCAAAATTCTTGAGCGTATTGAGTTGGGAGAGATTGTTGGATTCTTTGATTTCAATGAGTTTTTCCCGTATTGTTGTCTGAATATTTTTATCGAACTTGAGAAATTTCTTTTCAGAATATTTGGTGAATTGAAACATAGGCTAGATTTTCAAGCCTGTTCCTGATTTTTTTGATTCAGAGTAGCGATTTTTGAGTGTTTCACGATTTTCATCCATAGCAAAATTTTCCACAAAATCTTCGTATCGACCAGCATCGATGGAGAGAATGACTCTGCCACCGATAGTATCGAGCACCTTATATCATGTATGAGTTGTAGTCATAGAAAAATTATAGTCGACTTTTGAGGAAATCAAGGAGGCTATCTTTGGCAATAGGAAACATGGATTTCAAAGTAGGAAGGGGAGTTCATAAGAAAAAATTTATAGTTTTATTGTATTTCTTCGGTGAAGAATACAAGCCTGTGATTCCGTCATTCCCGCGTAGGCGGGAATCCAGGCCAGTGAGTTTCCTTTCTTTTACTTTTTGTGCAAAAAGTAACAAAAGCATTTAGGGGAGCCAAAACTCGCTCTCCAGTTCAGCAGCCTATTCTCTGTATTCACGACGCTCAAACAGTTGCTCCCCTAAAAACCTGTTTCTATTTTTGATGATTTTTTATTTTTCAAAATATTATGTAAATGATGATTTTGTAATAAATAATTAACACAAAAAATGCAAAACAACTTATAGAGAGTATAGTTAACAATAAAGAGATAGCAGTTTTAAAATAGGATACTTTCCAAATATTCATTTCATCTGTAAATAATCACCAACCAAAATGGTTTCCTTCCAGACTTATACATTCTGCATCCATCTCATTTAAATATTTTTTGAATTCTTCTAATCCGACTATTTTTCTGTAATCAGCTTGATATGTATATATTCAGAATCTTTTACTAACTTCTTGTACATGTTCGGAAATATTCTTAGCGCAATAATATTTTTGTTGTACTAGCCAACCACCATTTTTATCATATAAATTTTCTCCTTTATAATTTCAATATAAATTGTGCTCATATTGAGCAATTTTTTCATTATTATTTACTATTTCCCCAATTAATCTTGCTTCTTCATTAAGTCGATTCTTGAATGTATCAATCTTTTTGTACTTCGGAAATTGATTGTCGCTTATCTGTTCCGAAATAATCATTATAAATAATCATGCAATAGTTAACCAGAAAATAACTTCTAGCAATCTATGCCACCATCTTGTTTCCAATTTTAAATCTTTTCTGAAAAAATTATGTAGAAAGGAATTTTTCATAGATTGATTTTTAATTTTTCCTCATCGTCCAACTCACTCCAAAAATAGTGACGATAATAGCGGCGCAGATAAGACAGAGGAGGCAGTAGGCGTGGACATAGAGCACCTCTTGAGAGATGATATATCCATTAAAACACATTCCTGCGAGAGCTATCCAATTGATGATTTTCGCAGGCTTTGCGGTCATACTCACGATACCCCAGATGGCGAGGAGTGTAATGATCGGATAGACAACGAGAGCGAGGTAGGGGAAGGGGATACCGGCAATCATCGTATCTGGATGGATGATGACATTTGAGCAAGAGAGAGTCGGGCTGATGTCACAGGCACTCGTGACTGTGACTCCTGCGACAGGATGGAGGAGTTGGTAGGCAGTGTAGCTGAGGTAGGCAGCGTTTCCGAGTGCTATGAGAGCGAGTACGAGGATTAATGTATACTTATTTTTCATTCGAGAGAAAAAAGAAGAGATAAAAGAGAAGAAAGAACGATTTTTATTCATTGTAATCAATTCTTTTATTTTGCACTCTATTTCCTCTCGATAAAATCGGCGACCATCGTATTTCTTCCATTCCTCATCGATACGGACTCCAGTGCCCTTGAGGAGACTCGCAAATTGTCCGGTCATATTGTGTTCGACCACGATGATTTTGTTTCCTTTTTTTTCGAGTTCTTTGATAGTCTTAGTTTTGAGAGGCCAGATGTGGGTGTAGTGCAAATAATTAACTCATCCTCCATTATTCATTCTTCATTCTTCATTCTTCATTTGGACGAAGTCCATGACTTCCATTTTGGTACTTCAGAATCCGACCAGAGTGATCTTCGCATCAGGATTTCCGTAGAGGATTGGTTCTGGTGTGGCAGCTTCGAGGGTTTGGATTTTTCGCATGCGCTTTTCGTGTGCTTCAGCGACACCGGCTGCATCTTCGCGGAGAGTCCCATCTGGTCCGTGTTCGTCACCATTCGCATAGTAGCGAGGTCCAGTGCCTGGGAGCCAGCGAGGAGAGAGGCCGGAGTCAGTCAATTTATATCTGTCTGAAGAGTTTAGAGTTTTGAGTTTAGAGTTTTGAGTTGATTCAGAATCCTCACTTGAAACTTTAAACTGTAAACTTGAAACTTCAAGCCCCCGCTCGATTTCAACTCCGACGAGCGATGCCGGGTCGACGGTTGCATTTGTCTCTGCCAGGGTTTTATCTGTGAGGACGATAACGGGAATTTGATAGGTTTCTGCGATATTGAGAGCTTCACCCAGTACCTTGAAAGCTTCCGTATGATCTCCGACGGCGATAACAGCTTTTGCATATTCTCCATGTCCACTATAAATCGCGAGATTCAGGTCTTCTTGTCCGCTCCAGGTAGGGAGACCCGTCGCAGGACCAGGGCGCTGAGCGACGATGATGGTGAGAGGTGTCTCTATCATCCCTGCGAGAGAGACCGTTTCAGTCATGAGATCAAAACCTCCGCCAGAAGTGGCACACAGACTTCTCGTACCAGCGAAGCTCGCACCGAGCGTCATCTGTGAGACACTGATTTCGTCTTCGACTTGCTCGACATGCATACCCGTTTTTTCTGCCCAGTTTGCAAGGTGACTGAGAATTGTGCTACTCGGACTCATCGGATAGGCGAAGTACGCTCGGACGCCGTGATGGACAGCAGAGAGAGCGAGGACTTCATTTCCATCTAATAGTTTATGCTCAGCAAGATTGTTGGTCGTTGCTGGAAGTGCGAAATTTGAGAGCAAGCCTGTTTTGTCATTCCGTTGAAAAACGGAATCCAGGTCATTATTTCATTCATTATTAGATTCGCTTTGCGATAGTTTATCCACCTGGATCCCCGGTTCAACTTCGCGACGCTCGGCTTTCACTCAGTTGCCCGAGGATGACGATACTGTCGCGTCCTGTAAATCATATCCGTGTTGTATCAGTGCCATATCGAGCGCGAGAAGGGCAGGCTTACTGGCAAATCTTTTTTCGACCGCCTTTACGAGACCATCAACAGGGAGACCGAGAGCTCGCCAGAGTGCTCCGATCATGAGCATATTGGAGAGGAGTTCGTTGGTACCAAATTTCTTTGGAGTTGCATATTCAGGGATAAAGAGTGTGGTGAGTTTTTTCTCTTGAATTGTGTTGGTGTATCCTGGGATTTTATCATGCATCTCATCACCGTAGATCATGAGTCCGCCATTTCTCACATGAGGGAGAGCATTCTTCGACCCCACACGGTCAAATGCGACGATTATATCCGCAAATTCTCTGATACTGTGAATAGGGCTCGTTCAGATCTCTATTCGGGAATACGAGCATCCACCCTTGATGAGACTCGGATATTCTCGCTCAGCCACCACGAAATATCCAGCATTTTGGAGTGCTTCAATCACGATATCTCCTGCGGAGAGGAGACCAGAACCACTAGAGCCTGTTAAGATAATATTCACAAAAAAAGAAGAAAGAAGAAATAAAAAAGAAGAAAGGAGGATTTTTAATAATCCAATCTATGACTATAATCTATATCTATGCACTTAGAAAGATTTTGAATAAAATTCTTTGCCCAGTTTTCGATGATTTTCTGATTGTTTGGTTTCACAGGACTACGATTGATGCGGAGGGCAGTACAGATGAGCTCACCACCATGTTCGTGGATCCAGTCCTCGAGCTGGTCAGCGGCGTACATATTATATTCGCGGTCATATCGATGGTCCCCGAGACCGATAGCAGCGCAGGGGATGCGTATCTTTTTTTCTTTCCAGATTTCCTCGACACATTTTCGGAGGCTTTTTTCTATCATACCATGAGCGTATGTCCCAGAACCAAAGAGTGCAAAATCGACCTCATCCTGCCAGTTCGCATCCTCTGCGACATCCTGGAGCGTGAGAGTGATGCCAGCATTTGCAAAAAACCCCTGAAGTGCTTCACCAACAAGTCGTGTATTGCCTGAAATAGTAGAGTAGTAGAGGACACCGTGCATGATTGACAGATTATATATATTATTTTGTATATGCAAAAATTTGCTTCACTCAACAGGGTAGTGTATGATAGTTCTATAATGCCATATCTATGCAAAAAAAGAGAAAAATCATCATTTCTATTGCCATATGTATGGGTCTCGCACTTGCTGCAACTCAGATATCAAACAATGGAGGCCTCCAGTCCAGTATTCTTAAAACTTTGCTAGATAATGTCCCTGTAGAGTTGTTTTTAGAGGATAATTGAAGTCAATAGAATAAAATATTCGTTTTATCTGAGTCCATGAGAGGAGTTTTTTGAAATTCCTCGTCTTTTCATATACTTCCATGCAGAAGAAGTGGAAGGTAGATGTAGGAGATAGAAAGGAATTTTTTATAATCCGCTCTACGACTACCTCTATTTCTATTTCTCTTAATTTAAAATTTGTATTCAATGACTCGCACCCGCTTCGCACCATCACCCACAGGACAGCTCCATATCGGAGGTCTCCGAACTGCTCTCTTTGCCTACATCTGGGCAAAGAAAAATCATGGACAATTCCTCGTCCGTATCGAGGATACCGATAAAACTCGTGAGGTAGAGGGGGCGACTGATGCTCTTTTGGACAGTCTCGAACTTTTTGGCATCCATCCTGACGAGAGTATTCGTGCAGGGGGAGACTATGGTCCCTATATCCAGTCAGAGCGACTTCCGCTCTATCGTGAACACCTTGAGAAGCTCATCGAACAAGGTGATGCCTACTATTGCTTCACGACCGAGGAAGAGCTCGAGGCACACAAGAAAAAAGCAGAAGAAGCAGGTATCATGATACCATTTCGTAGCCCCTACCGAGACATCACCATCGATGAAGCCAAAGCGAAAATAGCGGCAGGAGAGAAATATGTCGTGCGAATGAAGATACCAAAAGGCGAGACAATAACATTTTTCGATGGACTCAAGGGGAAAATCTCTGTTCCGTCAGCAGATATTGATGATCAGGTCCTCCTCAAGACTGATGGATTTCCGACCTATCATCTCGCGATGGCGGTTGATGATCATCTCATGAAGATAACCCATGTTCTTCGTGGTGATGAATGGCTCCCAAGTACCCCAAAACATGTCCTCCTCTACCGAATGTTTGGCTGGGAAGCGCCAGAATTTTATCATCTCTCTGTCATCCTCGGAGCCGATAGAAAAAAACTCTCAAAGCGAAATGGTGATACACATGTGAGTCAGTTCCTCGAAAAGTGATACCTCAAAGAAGCACTCCTCAACTATATCGCCCTCATTGGTTGGAATTCCAAGACGACACAGGAGATTTTCTCACTTCCAGAGCTTATCGAAGCGTTTTCTCTCGAGGGTCTCCAGATTGCGAATGGGATATTTGACCCCGAGAAGCTCAAATGGATGAATAGTAAATATATTGCTGCTATGCCAGCAGATGAGCTCATGAAGACGCTCTCAGATTATCTCAAACAGTACAATCCTGATTTCTATGAAAATACATTTATTACTCACGATGAAGTATTTAATCGAGCAGTCATCACGGAAGTCCAGAAGCGTTGCGAGACACTTGCTGATTTCCCAGCACTCTCAGAATGCTTCTATCAAGAGCCAGAAGTCGATACAGCCCTTCTCCTCTCAGAAAAAATGGGGGTGACTTCACTTGAACAGGCCAAAGAAGCTCTTCAATTCGGTCTGGATATCATCAAATCATTCACTTCCACTCCCTCAAGAGATCAGCTCAAAGACGCGATAATCCCAAAAATCGCAGAAGCAGGGAAGAAAAATGGTCAGATCCTCTGGCCTCTGCGCGTCGCCCTCACTGGAAAAGAGTTTTCTCCTGGAGCGTTTGAGATGACAGAGATTCTCGGCCTCGAAAAGGCAATAGTTCGAATCGAGAAGGTCATTGCAAAAATCCAATAGAGAGTATAATTAGAAATACTAATAACTCTCAGTATGTCTCCTACTACACATGGTGAACCAAATATGGCTTTAGCAGAATCATGCCAGCGTGATGCTCTTAAAGATTTACAGATAGGCTCTATCACCGCTCTTACTGCTTTCGTGAGTTGAGCCATTGCAGCACTAGAAGTTTACCCAAATGCTACCGTGCCAATCGCTATTCTTGCATGAACCGTCTCAGTTCCATTTTTTAAGAATGGAATTGATAATATAAGACTTGCTCGCAAGCACCGAGATGGTATTTCTGTTCCGGGTTAAAAGAATTGCTTTTCGTCCCAAAAAGGCGTATACTGAATCTAGTTTCTACCTACAAAAATATGAATTTTCTCATCCTCAAAACCATCATCGAATCGACTATCCAGAACTACAATCATCAGAATCAACACGCAAAAATCTCTGAGAATCATGTTTCTATCGTATCACTCAATAATACTGGAGTAGATCTCCTCATTCGTTGCCCACACACAGGCAAGGAGATAAATGTCCGTGCTGAAGTGAATTTCATGAACGGTCCACTTCCGACCAATTTCTCTATTGCAGGAGGAGAAGGTATGCCTGCAGTCAATGGTCAAATCAATGACCACGATGTCACGCAGGTCCGACAAGCTCTCAAGGTCAATACAACCATTTCTGACCTCTTCGGAGAACAAGAATAATCTATGATTGCTTTTCTACGCAAGGCTTTTCAGTTCATCTTTTGGTGGCTCGTTGTGATAGCCTGTATAGCATTTATAGGATTTATCGCGTGGCCCCTTCTCTCAGACAAATTCTACAGCCTCTGCACGAATAGCCAGTGGGAGATGTGTCGTGGTGAATGGGGGAGTGAGTCCAGCGCTGATACTGTGCAGCAGACAATTGAGTGAAAAACAGGCGCACTCTATGATATAGCAACAACAGCCGTGAGTGATGTCCTCACAGATGAGGGCGGTAAATCAACTGTCACCTATACTCTCGATACAGAAACAGGCGTGTATATGCCTACACTAGTGCGTTAATTTACAAATCCCATCTGTGTCATCGCGAGGTACGAAGCGATCCATGTATCAGTATTTGTTTCCTGGATTGCTTTGTCGCAAGCTCCTCGCAATGACGGGTAACTATTTCATAAACCCTCTCACGAATTCTTCTCATGTCATGGGTTTTTTTCCAGCGGGGTGCACTTCTTCGAGGATAATATATCCGTCCTGGAGGGCAATAGCAGGGAGTTTATCTCGTATAAATAATCTGTCATTCGTCATTCGTCATTCGTCATTCGTCATTTTCTTTATTTTGAGAAGAGAGAGCTTTGTATCACCATACAAAATAAAGAGTCCTGGCCACGGCGTATATGCCTGCCAGGCATGATAGGCTTCATCAAGAGTCCATGCAGGATTGAGTTCTCCATCTTTTTTTTCTATCATCTTCGTATAGGTCGCTTCATCGTGATTCTGAGGAATTGGGATTATTGTTTTATCGATTAGTCCCCTCATCGTCTCTACGAGCAGCGGTCCGCCTCGTTCTCCTGTGCGTGCGAAGAGACTTCCCGTCGTATCCTCGGGTGTAATATCCCAGGATTCCTGCACGAGAATGTCACCTTCGTCCATTCCTAGAGCCATTTGCTGGACTGTGAGCCCTGTTTTCTTCTCGCCAGCGAGGAGTGCATGCTGTATTGGAGCAGCTCATCTGTATTTCGGGAGCAGGGAAGTATGCACATTGAGAAATCCCATCGGAGGGATATCGAGCAGTACTTGAGGAAGTATTTTCCCATACGCGACGACGAGACAGATATCTGGCTGGAGCGCACGAATTGTTTCGAGAAATGTCTCTTCTCTGATTTTTTCTGGTTGGAGGAGGTTGAGATTTTTCTCACGAGCGAGCTGTGCGACACTTGATGACATAACCTGATGCCCCCTTCCGCCTATTTTATCTGGATTGGTGACAACTCACACAATGTCTACCTGATCTTGCCCGAGGAGGTATTTCAATATCTCTGCAGAGAGACCAGGTGTTCAGAAGTAGATAGCTCGGAGTTTTTTCATGAGTGAATTATACTCTTATTTTCTTCACTACTTCACCGTATCTGATACATTTGCTGGTGGTTCATTTTCCAGTGATTCCGACAAAAATCCAGAATATTCCGAGTAAAACGAGGAAAATACCAGGATGCCAGCTCATCTCCACAATAGGGGCGACAGTGGTATCTATCTGAAATCCACCTGTTGTGGTTGTTTCCGGGGTGATAATATTTCTCACAAATGGATCCATCATCGGGCCACCGACGATAATAAGGGCGAGACCGTGGAGAGCCTGTTTCCATCTGAGTATTTTGTGTTTCACGACACAAGCAGTGATGATACCTCGTCCGATAAAAAAGAGTCCGAGAATGAGGAGCGCGTATTCGATATTTTTTTCTACTGCAGGAGACTGAACTCCCATAAATGGCACATCAATGACGGCTCTATCCTGTGACCACCAGAGGAGACCGATGATGAGGAGTCCTGAGATTATATGCATGAGGCGAATTGTCCCATCTTTTGGCCGTCGTGCGACGAATTGAGCGAGCTTTATCAATGTTGGATTCATAATTAAAGAGAGTTAAAAGTAAAAGAAAAAGTAAAACAGAGGACTATTTATTGACCATCGCGTAGAGCATTTTAACTATTTCGTCTAACAAAGATAAAATATGCTCTTTCTCTTCCTGGTTTTTTATGTATCCAAAATCATCTGCTAGCATAATCTGAGTTGCAACTTCCATACAGGATCCTTGTGCCATCGTGAGAAAATGCTTTCTATCTGCATCGGTCACTCGAGCACTTCATTCTGCTATATTGCTGACTACAGAAAGTGAAGAGCGCCGTAATTGGTCAATAAGAGCATATTGTTCCTCTTTTGGAAAATCCCGAATCAAAGTATGTATTTGTTTTGAAAGAAGATAAGCCTTTTGCCATACAATCAGCTTTTCAAAATAAAATGACATAAAAATATTTATAAATCCTCTGTTTTACTTTTACTTTTTCTTTCCGACGAAGTCGGAATGGTGCCCAGAGCCGGACTCGAACCGGCACACCGTGAGGTAAGGGATTTTAAGTCCCTCGTGTCTACCATTTCACCATCCGGGCATGTCACCTAGTGTATGCGTTTCTATAATTTTTCAAATCGAGACAGCGTCTTAATATTTCAGATAAAATCCCTTATTTTGAGCATTTTTCTCAGGGTTTATGCATTATCATGTAATTCTCTGTCCTTCATGTTATCAAATGCTTCTATTGTTTTCGGTCATTTTACACCATCTATAAATTTTAACTTCTCAAATGCTATGGGGTTTACCAAGTAAATGAGTTGTTGAAATGCTCCAATTTCTTGAATTGTCTGTAGTGGTCGTGAGAAATTACCAATTTGATTTTTTAGGGACTGTATGATGTTTTGCTTTCTCTGATATTGCTGTTCTGGTGTTAATCTCTCGCCTTTGATATAGGTATCAAGCATTTTGGTGATACTTCTTGTACTTCATTTTGTTCTCAGTACATCCGCTGATGTTGTCTCCGAGAGGAGCTCATCTTCATTTTGAGCATTTTTGACTATATCTTTTCTCTCGTCCATACCTACTTTTTTACCATATTCGCCTACTTCTTGTATGTAGCGATCGAGCAATGCCCCACTAGACATTTTCTCGACTTCCTGTTTGTTTTTCTTGTAACTGCTGATATCACCAGTAGCGAGCCCTAGGGCATTTGCATAGGATCTTCCACCTGTACCAATTACATAGCCACTTGGCCCTCCTAGTCCATTATCGACGAGCTGTAGACCGGCTTCTTGCCAGTTTTTATCTTTTATGGCTGCCCAGAATTTTGTAAATTCATTGATATTATTAGGCATATTGTAGTGGAGATCGACCAGGACTGCCTTCACATTTTGTGGAAGTGTATCAAAATCAATTCCCTTGTCTCCACATGATTTCCTGGTGAGTGCTATTCGAGAATGGAGGAGTCTCTGGACACTTTCTCGGACGTGTTCTTTTGGTATAAAGCTATTATTCCATGCTTCGTAATTTTCACCAAGAGCGTATTTGTTTTCTACACTCGAAGACCCCGTATTGATACCGCCTCAGATATCATATGTTCAACCTGTATCTGACTGTCGCGAACCGCCCGGTCATTCATAGTAGAGTATCATATCGACAATGCTTTGACCAAATGGACTCTGTGCGAGATTGATATCATCAACCGTGATTCAGAGCTTTTTTGCTTCTTCGGTGATGACCTGTTCTACTTCGGCTGTTTTTTTAGCTGCTTCCTCAACGGGGAGGGCTTTTACTGCAGGTTTTGTTTCAGGAGGTGTAGATGATGGTGTGTTTGTTGGTTGAGGAGAGGTTGCCGGAGCTGCATTTACACTCGCCTGTACTCAGCTGGACGCTATTGCTGTCGGAGTAGAGGGTATAGGTGGAGGCGGTATTCTCTCATAGTCTGCTGTTTCTGTCTCTGTAGTTTTGGCTGGTGTTGGTATTGGTTCTACGATTGCACTTTCCTGAATGCCGACAGGGTACGCAGAATCACTATTGATGTAGGGTTTTTCAGCGATGGATTGGATTATTTCTTCTCGTGTTTTTGGTTCTTCTGTAGGAGTATAGCCCGTGTAGGGAGTTTCTTTTGTTTCCGGTTCTGTGGGTTTTGTCTGTTCTGGAGATTTAGTAGGTTTCTCTCACATTTTTTCTTTGAGAGCAGTATGAAGAGTTTTGTCGACTACACCGGTGAGCTTCATCTTATTGTCTCGTTGGAACGAGAGTATTTTCTGAAAGAGTTCATAGTTCATCTGGAGTCCTCCGTCTTTTGTCTTGAGAGTGACTCCCAGCATTTCTGCGACTTCACGGAGCTGTCTCTGATTTCATTCCGAGAGGTCTGCGACATCTTCGAGGAGATTTGAGAAATTAGCATTCATAGCCTCGCGAGTGCTCGCAATTGCTTCCCCATGCTCCACTATGATATCTTCGAGGAGTTTTTTTTCGAACTTATTTACGAGATCATCACCCAGCTTGATTCCTTTTGCGGCTTTTATTTTTGCCTCAACGGGGATATTGATATCTATTTTTTCTTTTTCAGACATAGTATGTGTTATATAGACCATCATAATGCCACACTTCATTCTATTTTACTAGAAAAAAGGGCTCTGAATGTTTGCAATATTATATAAATATGTCTCTATATATATTTATAGAAAAATCGATACTTTGAGTAAAGGTCTCAGTCGGGTATGAGAATTTTTTTATGATGCTTTTCTGCAAGTTTTTTCTCTCAAAATTAGACAAATATTTTTTTTATTTTATAAAAAAATTACTAGTCTTTGTGTTTGCAAAGACCCCCATTTTTCCTAGAATAAGTAGGTCGTTTTGTTGATGTTTATGCATATTTTATAAAAAAATCGCATAACGCACAACATCCCGCCCGAATAAAAATTGTACTCACTTAATTCCTAACTAACATTCAATGGCTGCTAGTGACCTCGTCGCCCTCGTCGATGTGTGAAGTTCTCGCATCAAAACTCTCGTTGGATCTTTTATCGTCGATCCGACTAACCCAAACAAACCTAAACTCAATATCCTCGGAGCTGGTGTCGTCAAATCAGACGGAGTCAGAAAATGAGTCATCCTCGATATGGAGGAATTCAAGAAAAATCTCGATGAGTCTCTCACCGAAGCTGAGAATATGGCCGGACAACAATTTCCTCATGTAGGCATCTGTCTCTCAGGAACTGGTATCCAGATTCACAGCAACAAGGGGATGATCGCTATTCCATCAAATGAAATAACTCAGGATGATGTGAATCGTGTCCTCGATATGGCACAGAATGGTATCACTCTCTCGAATCAGACAGTCCTCAAAATAATTCCAGAATCATTCTCGGTCGATCTCGAGCATCATGTCAAATCACCAGTTGGTATGAGTGCCAAGAAGCTCGAAGTGACTGCACATATCTTCACAGTCCCAACTGCCGCACTCAATAATGTCCGAAAAGGATTCAAAGATGTCGGTATCGATGTCGTCGATGTATTTCCATCACTTCTCACGAGTCCAGAGGCTGTCCTCTCTCGTCGACAGAAGGAGCTCGGAGTCGTCTGTGTGGATATCGGTTCATCATGTACCGGTATCGCTGTGTACGAAGAAGGTGTCCTCCGTCACGCATGTATCATCCCAGTAGGGGGTGAGTATGTGACATCAGATATCGCTCTCGGTGTGCGTGTATCAGTGGATATCGCAGAGAAGCTCAAGACTGACTATGTCGATCTCACTTTCTGTGATCAACCAAAAGCAAAAGACGAAGATATCGTCCTCAGTCGTATCGATAAAAAAGAAACTGAAACAGTCTCAAAACTCTATCTCTCTCAGATTGCTCAGGCTCGATACAAGGAAATCCTCTCTCTCGTTAACGCAGAGCTCAAACACCTCGGTCGTGATGGTATGCTCCCAGAAGGTGCTGTCTTCGTCGGTGGTGGGTCAAAGGCTCGTAATCTCATTGACCTCGCAAAATCAGAACTCCGTCTCCCATGTACTATCGGATTCCCAGAAGATCAGGAATTTGTCACAGGAACATCGGTCTCAGATCCAGGATTTGCGTCTGCGGTCGGAGCACTCCTCCTCTCTCAGAGGTCAGGAGGGTTTGGTCGTGGTCGTATGTCAATTGGCGCTGGACTCGGAGGAGTCAAGGAATCTGCGAAAAAGTTTTTCAAGTTTCTCCTACCGTAATTATTCATTATTCATTCTTCATTATTAATTTTTTATCGCTATGCCACCAGTAAAATCAACACGCAAATCATCTGCTTCAAAGAGCAGTGGTTCTCTCAAGGGTCTCTTTCTCAAGGATTCACCTTCTCAACCAGAGGAAGTAAATGTATCAAATATGATATCTCCAGTTGCGAGTATCAAGGTCGTCGGTTGTGGTGGTGCTGGTCAGAACACCATCAATCGTATGATTGAGAGTGGTCTCTCTGGTGTTGATTTTATCTCTATCAACACTGATAATCAGGCTATCTACAATTCTCTCGCTCCGACGAAGATGAGTATCGGTCCAACGGTCACACGAGGTCTCGGTGCTGGTGGTGATCCAGAAAAAGGTAAAAAAGCTGCGGAAGAATCTATCGATGATATCCGTCAGATGCTTGCTGGTGCTGATATGGTATTCGTCACTTGTGGTCTCGGTGGAGGTACTGGTTCTGGTTCTGCTCCTGTCGTCGCTGAAGTTGCCAAGGACATGGGTGTTCTCGTCGTCGGTGTCGTCACAAAACCATTTGCCTTTGAAGGTCAGCGAAGAAA
Source organism: Candidatus Altimarinota bacterium (assembly GCA_023268615.1). Classification (GTDB taxonomy): domain Bacteria; phylum Patescibacteriota; class Gracilibacteria; order BD1-5; family JAGOOR01; genus JAGOOR01. The sequence continues at coordinate 29,928 of JALQUC010000037.1, forward strand.
CAATCAAGCGCTTGAAGCATACGATGTACTCAAGTCAAAAGTTGACACACTCATCACTATCCCAAATGACAGAATCCTCACAATCATTGATAAAAAAACTCCACTCCTCGATGCATTTCGTATCGTTGATGAAGTCCTCACAAATGGTGTACAGGGTATATCAGATCTCATCACTCAGCCAGGTCTCATCAATGTCGACTTCGCTGATATCAAATCAGTCATGCAAAATGCAGGGTCAGCTCTCATGGGTATAGGATATGGTCGTGGTGAATCTCGTGCGACAGATGCAGCTCGTGCTGCTATCGAGAGCCCACTCCTCGAACTCTCTATCATGGGTGCTCGCGGTCTCGTCTTCAATATCACAGGCGGTCATGACCTCTCAATGTTTGAAGTCGATGAAGCAGCTCGTGTTATCACCAGTGCCTGTGACCAGGATGCAAATATTATCTTTGGTGCGACAGTCGATCCGAGCTTCGAAGAAGGTGAAATCAAAATCACAGTCGTTGCAACAGGATTTGATGAATCTCAGGTTACTATTCGCAAAGATGGTATGTCTGCTCCTCGACCATCAGGCGGTTCTTCATCATTTGGTCGTCGCGTTCTCGGCTCTGCTCCTGCTGCTCCGACAGCGTCTGGTGACGAGAAATCTCCAGCAGATGATCTCGATATCCCAGCATTTCTCCGCAATCGTAAATAAGAACTTGTTTATCGTTCTTAGTTTATAGTTTATCGTTATGGCTACACTGAATTCTTTTGAAGATTTGGAATGTTGGAAGTCGGCAAGGATTTTAACGAGACTGATTTATAAGATTTTTGCTGAAAGTCGTGACTTTGGTTTCAGAGACCAAATACAGCGTGCAAGTGTATCAATTATGAATAATATTGCTGAAGGTTTTGGCAGAATAGGCGTGAAGGAAAAACTTCAATTCACAAATATAGCTGTAGGATCTGCTCAGGAAGTGAAATCTATGCTTTTTCTAGCACAAGATCTCTGATATATAACCGAATCAGAATCACAATCTCTTGACACAGAGTTAAGAAAAACACTAGAAACTACACAAGGATTCCGACGATATCTGAATACTGCAGAAGTCCGAAACTATAAACGATAAACTATTAACCATTAACGCGTATTTTTATGTTTATCGCTATTGAGTGAGTGGATGGTGCTGGTAAAGATACCCAATTGAAATTACTCTTGGGCTATCTCATAGACCAAAATAAACACCGAGTTATTACAAAGTCTCGTGAGCCATCACGGATGACAGCAGCAGGAAAGAGGCTCAATGAAATCGCTCAACAACATATCGTCGTACCACCACTCGAGACAGCACGACTCTTCTCAGAGGATAGGCGAGAACTCGAGCTCTTCCGTGCATCTCTCCTTGCGAGAGATGTCTGGATACTCTCGTCTCGTTGTGACCTCACGACCTATGTCTATCAGGGGTATGCAAGTGGTGTGAGCTTTGAGGAAATCTATGAGCTACACAAAGATATACTTGCTCCAGAACTTACCATCGTCCTCATGATATCTGTGGAGACTATGCTCGCCCGACTCTGAAATAGAACTGAGGCACGAGAAATTTACGAGCA
>JALQUC010000012.1 GCA_023268615.1 Candidatus Altimarinota bacterium
GTCACTTACTTTTGTCCAAAAAAATACTCAAACACTCCAATTCTCAGTCACAACAAATGGTAAAAATATCGGTACCGTTTCTCTCGCCTGGAAGCCAAGAGTTCCTCGAGAATTTGGAGTAGATACGACTGGCGGTATCATCGTTGAACCATTTCTCTCAACGCTTCTGACAAAACTCACCTGGAACAATATCAGTTCACATGAAGTGCCAGGTATGACAGTATATATGACAGATGCGCCGAGAACTTATCTCGGAGGAGCCCACGCTCAGTGATGGTCTGCCTACCCTGATACGGATGGTCTCGGTTGGACAGATGATAACACCTCTCTTTTGCAGTTTGCATCATGACAGGCGTGGTCAGAATCAATAGAAAATCATGCAGATTATCTCACGATTAATCTCGGAGATCCTCTTATTCACTTGCCAAATTATGGCGTAGATAGTGCTACATGATTTGATAAAACTCTCGGAGAACCTGTATATATCTGATGAAGTACTGTGAGCGAATTTACTTTCCGTGATGCAAATAGTGATGAAAAAAAAGATCTCATAGTCTACCACGATAATGGTACTATATGAATGTGACTCTCTCGTGGCGATGGTGCTATCCTGGATGCTGGGGATCTCCTCTCTGTTAGAGGTGCTCAGCAATCTATGATACGCTCATGAGATTTTGTTGGTGATGGATATTCGGACATAATCTATATTGATACATCGGGCGAGCTATATCAAATAGTCCATGATGAAAATGGTCCTATTGAAAAACCAATGCAATACGACACAACGCCAATAGTTTGAAAAATAGAACAACTGGAAGTCTTTGACATGGATTATGATTCTATTGATGATATCATCGTGATGGATCATCTCGGAAGTTTATTTATCTTTTATGGTCATAGCTCTGGTATTTTCCGAGTCCAGCTCATCGACAATGTCTATGATTTTGTTCTGTCTGATGAAGCAAAAGCTTCATACTTCACAGGAGCTATTCGCTACAATGGTCCTGGATTTGTTGATCCAAATAGCATGCCAAAACCTGCATCATTTGAACTCAGAACCAGACAAGAACAAGCAAATAATCTCATATTTACTCAGATACAGGTTCCTCTCACACAGTCTACTACCATCACTCCTGTACCGAGTCTATGAACTGCTGTCACTGATAGTATTGCTGGTAATTTTACGAATAGTCTCTCTGGTCTCCCAAATGGCCTCTTGCGTATGTATGATGGCAACGCGACGAGTCTCGCTACTTCACTCAGATCTGGTTTCAATGAATTTGAGAGGGAAAATGATGCAACAGTTTCTGTCATTACAGGTGATAATCAGAAATATGACACTCTTCATCTCCTAAAAGCACCATTTATTATACCTTCAACACTCTCTGTGACAAAACAGTACAAGTCTCTCGAGGCTTCTGAACAGGTACTCTCTGGTTCCCCAATAGAAGTGAAAATAATGCTCAAAAACAATTCAAATCAGAACATCAGTAATATACTTCTTCTCGAAAAATTTGCTGAATATTTCTCGCCGCCATGAGTAGAGTATGATGTTGTGAGAAATACTGGAAAAGAAACACGGAAATTTGTTATTGATAGCCAGGAGAGTCATTCTGGTATAGCTGATCTGAGAAATATTTCTCTCGCTCGAGGTGAGTCTCTTACTCTTGTTTACACTGGTACTCTCAAATCATTTTCTTTTGGGAAATTTGATCTTGGTTATCTCGAGGATACTCAGGATCCGACATCAGTGAATGCTATTCCAAAGGCTCATATTCGTTCTATAAATACAACTGCTTCAGACAAAGAATCTATCCCTGAGAGTGAATTTTATAATCATGATAGCTACGGAGATATACGATTTAATCCTAATGAAACATGTGGATGACCAATCATGCTCTGGCGTTCACATAACACCTATGATAGGACATACCACAAGACTGTTATTACTCGTGTCATACCGGATGCACAACAAAACGCTCTCCGGCTCAGTGCTGATCCAACGAGTAGACCTGCTAATTCTCGCCCAATTGAGGCATTGAATGCAGACCAGCAGCGAGCGAAATCACAAACACAGCTTGCTGAATGGAATCAAGACAGTGATGGTGATGAAATACCAGACAAGGACGACAATGACTATGGTGACATATTTCAAATGGTAATACAGAATAATATCCCGCAGATTCTCTCAAGTCTTGGAAAAATTGATTCTGTTGTTGCAGATATCACAGGAGGTATAGATCAGATTCTCAAAGGTTTTGGTTCTGGTTTTTGAAATGCCATTTCTGAGCCAATTAACTGGGTTTCAAATATGCCCGGAAATACAATTTCTGCCCTAGGGTATCCTGTCTCATCAGCCAATATACCACCAAAAGCATGTCACAAAGATGTCCGTTGTTGACAGCCTATTATTTCATTCCCTCCTCGTCCACATGAAATCTGAGCTGGTGGTAAAATGGATTTTCTCGGATGACTCCCAAATGTTATCAATACAGATGGACTCAATGATGACCCTGGCAATACAGGCTCTGTCACAGGAAAAGAAGCATGAGAATATACACCAGGTCTTGGTATGTCCAAATTCCGAGTATTTCTCTCCACGACTCTCACAGGCGCTATGGGGCAGCTCGTCTGTTTTGGTCCTAATAACGCTATCCCAAACAAGCCATGAATGTTCCCTCTCCGATTTGACGGGAACTGTATCTATGCAATTCTGGATCTCCTCCAGGGGCTCAATGATGGTAGTGATGATAAACCACTTGAGACGGAAACAGATGTTTCTGATAGCCTACCTCCATCTGAGCAAAATAGGAGAAATCCAGAGAGAGGAGAGCGGACTATCATCTTTAACGCGAGCACCTGTTCTTCATCTCAGACTATAGACGCATATCCGAGCACTCTCTCACAATCGACAGCAAACTATTTTAATAATAGAAATGATAGAAACACATCAGCACTTCTTCAGAATATTTCGGAAAATTCTCCTGTAGTAAATGGGTCTTCGTCGGATTCTGCACTCGAGTTAATCTCTCAATACGGTGATGATATTCTCAAAATAGCTCTCAATCCAGAAGTTATGAATTTCCTTGGCGGATTATGAAATCCTGAATCCATCAATCTCCAGAGCGTCAAAGCATTTCCAAACTTTATCATGGATTGGTATCAGAGACAGATGGATGAAATCACCTCAAGCCTCACACAATTTCCTGACCTCAATCTCGCGCTCCCTCATCTCTCTACCCTGGCTGATCCTGGAGCAATACCTGGTCTCAGTGGTCTCCAACAGGGAGGAGGCATGCCAAGCATCCAGTCTTCCTGACTCCTGAGTAGTATTATTCCAAATGCAAATGCTGCTTTTAACCTCTCAGATATATCATCTGGACAATCTATTCCACCAACAATATTTAGTGGGGCTGCTCAACAATTTTTTGAATCTATATCTCAGAAAACTACTGTTCATCCTACCATGAAACGCATAGATGCAGAAATACCGTATGCAAATGGTCCTGATATACAGAAAAGACTCAAGGAATATGAAGAGGCTCTCAATGCTCCTCAAACTCCAGAAAATGCATCTCGTTTGCGACAAAACATAGAACGACTCAAAGAATATCAGAAGCTCCCAGAGAGACTCCAAGAGGCTTACTATGAAAAAGAAAAACACCTCTACGGTCTCTCTCAGAATATCGAATGAACACAGAAATTTATGGGGGATTGGATGGAGGATAATGGTCCAAAATTTAATAATTGGACAGAATCATTTGTCGCAAATAGGAAGATGCTTGGCGGATGGCAGGGGATGATAGATGTATTTAATGACTATGAAGCAGAATGCTGAGTCAATCGAAATGAACGATGGAATCTGCAGCATTGGATGTCTATTGTTATTCCTGAGATTATACCAAATATTCCTATTATTGAGATGCCACGATGGCCTGATTTTACCGGTGATTATTCTCAAATCGATACTTCTATTGATGCAGAGATTCCAGATTACAATCTCACATTTCAACCTGTATCGCTCCCAGATGCACCTATTGGTACCAGTGCTGGTCCAATGCCACTCATCCCAAAAATCCCACAACTCAATACAGGAATAGCTCCTCCATCTGTTGATATACCGCAGCTCCCTGATCTCCCTCCTGCTCCCAAGATGCCATCTCTCTCTCCAGCACTCAAGCCAGCTCTCGGTATATTTAATGCTACGACAAAATTTCAGTGTCTCTATCGCAAGGTTCCTCTTGCCCCTGAATGGGTCGCATGAACCAAGTTTGCTCATAAAACTGAACGAAAATGATATCTCCCTTTTGATTTCCTGGACAAGGATAGAGGATATCCAGAGACATATAAAAAACCTCAACGATTTTCTCTTGATATCAACACTATAGCAGTCAACGCATTTAGGACTGTGGGCGATTCTGATGATTCGTTTGATACCCTGGAAAGCTCTCTCAAGAATCTAGAAAATGTTCTCCAAGCTGATACAGCTACTTATGAACCTATTGCCCAGATTCCATCGATGATTCGTGAGCTCATAGTGGCGACACAGAATCCAGTATATGTAGAACCACGACAAGATTTTGCTGATTTTTCTGAGATTATTCAGAGTATGGATATGTCTCCACAGAGGAGGTCTCAGTTTGCTCGTATTCTCGACACCAACATTCCTCAAAAGAATATAGTAGCTCCTGTTCTCGCACAGATGAATACGAGATTCGAGAGGATACAGAATGCTATTGAAATGGATAGGCAGGAAAATGATAAAATTATCCAAGACCTCATAGCATGGTCAGATAATTCAAAAAATCTCGAGGATATACCATCTCTTGCACAGAGAATTGTGGGGAGCAGGCACCTCGCTCAAAATCGCAAACAAAATAGTTATTTGGGTGCACTTGATTCTAGCATTCTGAATCCTTCTGTGCATGTTCCTGTGGCTATATGATCTCTCCAAAATATTGTTCCTCTTGTCTCAGTCACAGCGGATACACCTACTGCTCCATCTGCACAGACGACATTTGCATCTACTGTTACAGAGCAGGGCCTCAGACAGGCTCAGTGACTCTATGTGACACACGGATGAAAATCTCAGAAGCTCATCTATTATGCTGATATGGTGAATAGTTCTACCAGAATTCACACTGTAGATGATGATCGTGACGGTGATCTCGATGTCTATTATTCGCTCTGAAATATTATTTATCGAAAAGAAAACTATACACAATCACGAGCGCAGTATATAATCACAGATGCACCGAAGGTTTATACGACTAGAGATATTTATCGTCAATTTTTCAATATCCGAGATACTGATATGTCTCAGATACCTCGAGATGGTCAGATATTTATAAAACAAAATAATTCTGCAGGTACTGTCGCATACCAGGTTCACATGAAAGAGGGCAATGAGCATATGCGTCTCAGCCTGTTCCGCTCTCTCTTTGAAACTCGACAAAACAAAGGTCGATATCAAGTAGATATCATACCTCAGGCCAAAAATGATCCACTCATGCCTATCTCGAGTGTGCCCACCATTGCTGATATAGATGGAACCGTCTTTATAGAACATAATAAAATTTACAGAATACTCCTCACAAAGGGTCAATATACCGATGAAAATGGTTCAATACAGGAACTCTCTCCAGAATTTGTCATCCGTAGTGGACAATCAGGATATACTTCAGAATCAACTGTGGTCGAAGTGACGACAAAAGGGAAGACTGCTTCCTATACTATGGCTGCTGGTCAGAGACTCAGATTTACGAGTGATAGCAGTGTTTCCATTATCAAATGATCACTTATACTCTTTAGTAATACTGCTGAAAAACGACCGCTGAATATTCGTGATATTGGTTTACCACTTCTCTCAAACGATCGACTCATTACTGATACAAATGGTAGTGCTTCTCTGATTTTCCCAGATGGTCAGGAGACAATTATTGGCCCTGCTCAGTACTGGTCACTTGCTGAGTATGCACCAGGAATTGGTATCAAAAAACTATCACTCCCTGTTGAGCCTGCATGGTATTATGCCACTATTACTGATGCTCGTAGCCTCGTGGAGAACCGTTTCCCAATGAGTGTCGTCTTTGATGCCTACGCATCATCTTCCGAAGGCAGTATCCTCTCAAATATCCCTTCTCAGATACGACTCTCTCTCCCGAGTCCGACAGAGATCGATTTTCAATCATACTTCCCAGCTGATACACTAGAGGATGTTGAGATATTCCGTCTCCCATCTTCGCAGTATAGAAAACTCTCTGCGACAAAATTTGCATTTGAAACTCAGGAAGAGAGTACTCAAATTGTGGTTCGTGTGACTCTCGCATGAAAAAAGGGGGATTATACTACTCGTATACTCACAGAAACACCAAAACTCGGTATTAACTCTGTTGATCAAAGTGGAAAAGTCTCTGGAAAAACTCTCTCTGTTTCACCAATTCTCCCATTGGGTATACAATCCTACATAGATAACCAGAGCTGGACCCTGGCTCGATGATTTGGCAGTAATGGTGATATATTTTCTACTTCGGTTGTTCGTAATACTCCAAAGATTTCTCTCAATTTCTGAGCGGATGCTCTTGCCACTTTTGACAGAAATTCTGGCGTACCGACTCTCGGTAATACTTTTTCTCTTGCACCTCTCATAAATATAGGACAAGCTCCTGGCTATTCTGTTCGCCAGTGAAACACCGAGAGACTAAGAGTTCGTTATGATTTTGCTGAAATGAACTTCCGACAAATTGCTACGCTTGAGGAGATAAATAAATCAGGTATATATGTCCTGGGTTCATGACTTCGTCTCGAACCCGCAACACTTCGTGATGCACTTAAGGGGTGAGCATACATAACGGATACTGCCTATAGACCAGTTGTTACACTGGATAATAGAGGTATTCTGAGAACTCTTGATACCAATGTATCATGGTCTGTGAAGATAGAAAATAACTATGTTATATTTACTCTCTCTCGTGATAGGGTCGAGCTTGGTAAAATAATATTCACTGGTGATGTCATAACGACTCTCGAGAATATAGGGGTCTAGTTATCGGCTATTTTTTTCTTTGTATCTATCATGGTCCCTCCTATATCGAGCCATACATGATAGTCACCTCAGCTATATCATTCGAGGATTGTTTTTATCTCGAGGAGAGTTTCTTTTGGTGTCTTTTCTGAGAGTTTTATGGTGATTATTTGGTCTTCTATCACACAGGTATATGCATTTTGTAGTTTCTCAAATTGTCTTACTGTTTGTCATGCTTCTTCAGTGTCTCCAAATATTCCATCATTTCTCGCAGCTGTTCTGAGATCGGAGATAGTTGATCTCTTTACTTGGTCAGCCTCGATAGATATTTCACGCATTTCTATTTTGCAATTCAGACGACCCTTTACGAGTATTACTTCTCCTATTTTTATTTGATGTGCTATTTGATTGTATACTTTTGGGAATACGACGACTGTGAATTTCCATCATGTACTTGAGCAAGTAGCTATGAGCATATTATCACCCTTTTTTGTTTGTATTTTTCTCACAGTATCAACATATCCTATAACTTGAACTATTGGCTTTTCTTTCTTTTCTTTTTTCTGTTCTTCTTCATCATTTTCTGTTTCCTTTTCTTCTGCTATGACTTCGCCTGTATCACTCACCTCATCATCGATTATTTGTTCTTCTGTGATACTTTCTTCGAGTATTGCGAGAAATTCCTTCACTTTATCGAGCCCGAGAGATTTTCGTTCTATATAGCGTTTGAGTCAGTCAAGAGGATCACCAGATATACTCATACCAATAGCATTTCTTTCTTCTCGTATTTTTTCTTCAAATGAGAGAGGTGCACCTGATTCGAGAATGAGACCACTTCCGACTCATTCGCCAAAATCGAACATGTCCATTTGTTTTGTACTGCTTTTGTGTTCCACTTCTCGCAGATACCCTGCCATTCTCTCCATATTTGCGAGCATGTGTCAGCGCTCTCATAGTGTATCCATCGCACCACTTTTTATGAGAGCATCGAGAGTTTTTTTATTGATAACATCAGATCCAGTTCGCTTCACGAAGTCCTCCAGAGAGGTATAGTTCCCCGACTCTCGTCAGCTCAATATGGTATCAATAGGACCATCTCCCACGCCTTTGATGGCCTTGAGCCCAAAACGGATTTTTGTTTTATCGATATAGGTAAAGTGCCTCCTCGATTCATTCACATCAGGGACGAGAACCTGGATTCATTTTGCTCGCGCTTCGTTGATTTCGAGGACGATTCTATCCGTATCATCTTCATCAGAGACCATGAGTGCTGTGAGAAATTCTGTTGGGTAGTACGCCTTGAGATAGGCTGTCTGATAGGCAATCATCGAGTAACACGCAGCATGAGATTTATTAAAACCATATCCAGCAAATGGCTCAATAATATCGGTGAATATATAGGTGGCGAGTTTTTCACTATGTCCGATTTTCATAGCCGCTTCTATGAATTTCCCTTTTTGTTCGTCCATCAGTTCCTTGATTTTCTTACCCATGGCTCGTCGTAGTATATCTGCTTCACCCAGTGAAAATCCAGCAAATGCCTGAACGATTTGCATTATTTGTTCTTGGTACACAGCGATACCTTGAGTCAGTTGGAGGATTTGTGCGAGTGATTCGTGAGGGTATTTCACTTTTTCTTTTCCGTGTTTTCTCTTGATATATGTTGGGATGTAGAGCATCGGACCCGGTCGATAGAGTGATACCATGACGATGATATCTTCAAATGTATTGGGCACCAGCTCCTGTAGATAGCGACGCATGCCTGCTGATTCGAATTGGAATATACCAGTCGTGTCACCCTTTGCAAAGATATCAAATACTCGCTGATCATCCATTGGAAGATTATTGATGTCTATTTTTATTCCATGATTATTTTCGATAATTCGAAGTGCTCGATCAATAATCGTCAGATTTCTGAGACCGAGAAAGTCCATCTTCAGGAGTCATAAACCATCGAGAGGATAAGCAGAAAATTGCGTGACTATTGCGGTATCGTCTTTTGGTGGATGTTGGAGAGGACAGAAATCTGTCATAGGACTCGGAGCGATAATGACAGCACAAGCATGTACCCCGAGTTGTCTGACTGTTCCCTCGAGTTTCTGAGCGTTTTTTATGAGCTTATTATGCAGCGGGTTTGTCTCTGTTGTATTCTTGAGTTCAGGATTTTCTTTGATAGCATTTTCAATAGTGATGCCAGGGCGAGCAGGTATGAGCTTTGCAAATTGATTCATTTCAGCAAATGGTATACCCAGAGCACGACCGACATCTTTGACCGCTGCACGAGCGGCGAGCGTACCAAATGTACATATCTGACCTACCTGATCATGACCGTATTTCTCACGGACATACTCGATGACTCTGCCTCGTCCCTCATCAGAGAAGTCTATATCAATATCAGGCATCGATACTCGGGCAGGATTGAGAAATCGTTCAAAGAGGAGCTGGTAGCGGAGAGGGTCAATATTGGTAATGCCCGAGAGATAGGCGATTATCGCACCAGCTGCAGATCATCGGCCAGGACCAACTGGTATATCATGCTCCCGAGCCCAGCTGATAAAGTCAGCAACAATAACGAAATATCCATCAAATCACATCAGATGTACGACAGCGAGCTCATATTCGAGACGATCAAAAATAGCTCTTTTTTCATCAGGAAGTGATGCGTATATACTTTCTTTTTTTGTACTTCTCCATTTTTTTGGTAACTCGAGGAGTTCATCAGGCGAGAGCTCTGACAATTTTGGTATTTCATTTTTTATTTCTTTATGGACACATTCTCCTATATCTCAATCTGAGAGAGTGAATCCATAGCGTTTGTTGAGTCCTTCAAAACAAGTCCACCGCAAGAGCCATTCCTGATCTGTGAGTGATTCAAAATCTTCTGGATATATTTTTTGATAATTTTCTTTGCGTGTTTGCTCTTTTTCGTTGAGTTTATAGACAGGAAGTAATGGCTTTCCATGAGGTATTTCTATATCTATCATGTCTGCTATCTTGAGTGTATTTTCACATGCTTCTGGTGCGTAGGCAAAGAGCTCTCTCATCTCCTCTGCTGGTCTGAGCGAATAGTTCCCATCTATGAGAGTTTTTCTATCAGGATCATCAAGCCTACGACCACTTCCTATACAGGAGAGGAAGTCCTGAGCCTCTGCATCATCTATTCTCGCATAATGTACATCATTAGTCCCTACAAGCGGAGCTCCTGATTTTTTGCTCAATTCGACGAGTCTCTGATTATAGGCTCCTTGTGAACCGCGGTCTGGGTGTTCACCTATTTCTAGGAAATAGTTTTCTTTTCCAAAGATTTTCTGATAGTAGACTATTCGTTCGAGGATGAATGTGTCATCACGGCCAGAGACAACATGCTGAGCCATCTCACTGGCGAGATCTCATGAGAGTGCTATAGTATCCTGCGCGTATCGTTCGAGGAGAGGGAAGTCTATCTGGGGCCTGTTTCCGACATTGCCGTCGAGATAGGCTTTTGTAGTCAGTTGGATGAGATTTTTGTATCCATTGAAGTTTTTCGCAAGCAGTATGAGACTGTATACTTTTGCATCGCGGGCATCATACTTTTGTCCTTGCTCGCAGATAAATACCTCGACTCCTATGATGGGCTTAATGCCTTTTTTCTTACACAAGAGGTAGAATTCAAATGCTCCATGGAGATTATTGGTATCGGTGATAGCGAGTGCCGGCATTCCGAGTTCTTTTGCACGCATGACAAAAGCCTCCGGATTGCCGAGACCCTGGAGAAATGAGTAGTGGGTATGGAGATGGAGATGGACGAACGACATGGCTTGTAATATTTTCCCGCTAGTATATACTCATTTGAGTTATTTCTAAATTTTTTTATGGAATTGTTTGGCATTGCTCTTTTTCCAGAACATCATGTACGCAAAGGTGCTTCTAAAATAAAAGAATGACCCGGTCCGAGCAAAGATTGGTCTGCAAATAATGGTCAGGCTGTCACCTGAGTCCAGGGGGACAATTCTGGTAAAGTGACGGGTATATTGACAGTTGAGGCTTTCATTGCCCGAGAAGAGGGGAGAGAACCCGAGAGGATCCCCGTTGTTCCAAGTGGTACCAATAAGTCATATCCTCTTGATCGAGGTGCCACCCTCAGAAACATCCTCTGATTAAATTAATATATCATGCAAATTTTCCCTTCAGTTCTCGCCCTTATAGATGTTCCAGAGTCCTGGAATACTCGTATTGCACAGCTTCCTGTCCCTATAGCTGGCGTTCACTACGATATTGGTGATGGGGAATTTGTACCTTCGTTCATGCTTCCTCCCGATAATATATCATTTCTCTGAGAAGGATGACCTGTTGATGTCCATCTGATGGTTCGGAAGCCTTCTACTTATTTTCAAAAAATTCTTACTTTTCCTTCTGTTTCTGCCGTGGCTTTTCATATCGAATGTGATGAGGATATCCATGAGACGATTCAGATACTCAGGAATGCAGGGAAAAAAGTCGGTCTTGCTCTCCTCGATACAACTCCTGCTGACCACCTCGACCCCTATATCCAGGAGATAGATTATGTGCTCATAATGACCGTCAAATGAGGCTATTCAGGGACGCCATTTATCCCAGAAGTTCTGCCAAAAATAGCTGAAATACACCATAAAAGACCTGATCTCTCCATCGTGGTTGATGGCGGAATAGGGGAGCAGACACTGCCTCTGTGTATTCAGTCGGGAGCTAAGGGTGCGGTTATGAGTTCGGCGTTATTTTCAGGAGGGGATTTGTTATGGTTAAAGCACTTTTTCCAGACAAGAGAAGAGATTTAGATCCGTGAGTTATTTCTCTTCGTACTTTTTATGAAAAAAGTACCAAAATCATTTAGGGGAACTCAAACTCGCTATAGACCTGGTTCATCTAAGTATCAGTATTCATCCCGCTCAGACAGTGATTCCCCTAAAAACCTGTTTCTGTCTTGCGTGTTTTGTTATTATTGAAAGGACTATTTCTTCGCTTCGAGCCAGTTTTTGCCAACTCAGACATCGACTGCGAGAGGAATATCCCACTCGACGATATGTTCCATGACTTCGTGGAGGATTTTCTCGACTTCGGCTGTTTCTGTGTCTGGGCATTCGACCACGAGTTCGTCGTGGACTTGCATGATGAGCTGAGCGTCTAATTTTCTCTTCTGAAATTCCTGAGAAATTCCGACCATGGCGTATTTGATAATATCTGCACAGGTTCACTGAATAGGCATATTCATGGCTTCTCGTTTTGCTTGTTCTCGGACGATGGAGTTTTTGTCTGAGAGTCATTTTATAGTTCTTCTTCTGCCAAAAAATGTCTCTGAATAGCCGACCTTGAGCGTCTCTGAGACGATATGGTCGAAGTATTCTCGGGTAGCAGGATAGAGGTCAAAAAATCGATCTATGTAGACACTGCATTCTGCAGGATTTTTTCCGAGCATTTTTGACAGGCCAAATGGTGTAATGCCATACATGACACCGAAATTCACAGTCTTTGCCATGCTTCTCTCTGCTTTTGAGATATCGTCTTTTTCAAAGAGAACTTTGGCTGTTTCGTAGTGGAGATCTTTCTTTTCCTTGAGTGTCTCAATCATTTTTTTATCTCCTGAGAGACAGGCGAGTATGCGTATCTCTATCTGCGAATAATCCGCGACGACAAAAGACCAATCCTCCTGTTGTGGTCGAAATGCTTTTTTTATCTCATCACTCCAGGTGTCTCCTGCGGGAATATTTTGGAGATTTGGATCGTTTGAAGACATGCGGCCAGTGCTGGCTCCGAGTGTATCGTAGGTGGTGTGTATTCGATGAGTCTCGGGATTGATATTTTTTGCGAGGCCACGGACATACGTCCCGAGGAGCTTGCTCGCGTGTCGATGCTCTAGAATATCTCGGCATATTTCATGATCCTCTGCGAGTATTGTGAGCGTTTCTTCGTCGACACTCCAGCCTGTTTTTGTCTTTTTCAGTGGCTTTATCTGCATAGTCTCAAAGAGGAGTTTCTGGAGCTGAAGCGGGGAAGCGAGATTGACCGTTGTTTCTCCGGTCTCTTTTGCTACTTTTGATTCTATTGTACTGATAGTCTTCATGAGTTCGTTCTCCAGATTTTTCAGCATACCCGCATCGATATAGACGCCATGTACTTCCATCTGTGCAAGGACTCTCGATACTCTCGATTCGAGTTCGAGAATAGGGTGCTGCACAGGTATAGTGTCTATGTACCAGAGTGATGCTGCGACGGTAGCTGTATTCTCAGTATCGAGTGTAAATTCTGTGCTCTGTTCAAAAAAAGCCCCATACGAACCATTACGCAAATGAGGAGAAAAAAGATGATTCTCTATTCTGAAGTCACGAATCATGAGGGAGGGTATTAGAGGTCTGAGATGAGATCGTCGATGAGTCTATCTATTTCTTGAGTCATTTCATCAGTTTTTGCTTCTGTTTCCGTATTTTTTGGAGTTATAGGCTCTGGTTTTGCTAGTATCTCTCTTTGTGGTTTTTCTTCTGTTTTTGTTTCTTCTGCTGGTACTATAACGGGTTCAATTTTTGTATCAGTACTGGTATCTACAGGTGTTACCTGGCTCACACCACATGATATGAGGAGGAGTGGGAGAGCGAGGAGGATGAGTTTTTTCATAGGTTGATAAATTACTCACTCAGTATACCTCTATTGGTGAAAATTCAAAAAATTTTGCAAGATATGCGAACTTCTCTATAATCCGCCTGTTGTCAGGAAATACGCACTCGTAGCTCAGCTGGAAGAGTACCGGTCTTCGAAACCGAGGGTCGCAAGTTCGAACCTTGCCGGGTGCACCATACCAATTTTACGTCACTGTTTCACCCACTTTCACCAGTCTCAGACTGCTCTACTCTCGGTTCGAACCGGGAGTTTTTATTATTGTCGTCATCATGTGACTCGACCAGTGGTATGATCCACTCATGTAGTTCCAGACTGAGTTTCTTGTCCTTCATGGTAAAGTTCTGACCAAGAGAAGCAAATATTTCCTTTCTCGTCACAGCGTCTCAGTTCCGAAATGTATCTTGGATTGTGCTGATGAAATCAAAGACCTTCACAATCTTCTCGTACCACATATCCTCGTTTATGTTGAACTCTTCTATCTTCTGGCGGATCTTGAAAGACTCCATTTGGTAGAGGATTTTACTTTTACTGAATTAACCCTTTTACAAAATTAAAAGTCTTTAAAATGTTTTCATCTACTGTACCTTTTCCGCTATCAATAGTAAAATCATTATTACATTCTAAAAATAATTCTTGTGCCCTCATGAGTGAATCTATGTTTTTCTCGAATTGCGTTAGCTCTGCTCTCGTATTCAGTCTTCACAAAATCGTTTCTCTACTAGCAAATAGTACAATGTGAATTTTTTTTAAGGATCTTTCGAAATCGAGTATATCACGTAAATCTGTTGCTGGATCTCGAATAAGATGATTCACGTATGTAGAAGCCAAAAATCTATCTCTGACTACTATTTTTCCTTTTTTTATTTCATTATTTATATCGACAACATCATCCTTGTTCGCATCATAATAAAAATCAAATCGCTCTTGAGTAGATATATGTGGTTGTTCATAAACAGCTTTTTGTTCTACTGTACGAGATGTTGGAGTTTTTTGATACACCCCTCAGAGCATTTCTGTTAATCACAAAGTTAGACTCGTTTTACCAGTTCCATCTATTCATTCAACAATAATCAGACTTTGTGTAGAATTCTGTATCGAAGCTATACTTTGATGAATAGTATCATCATTATGTATTCTTGTAGACGCCATTTCTACTCATCCTTGCAAAGGTAAATTGGATTTATTTCATCCTAAATTAGCACTCATAATTTATAGATAATATTAGAATGAGTTTCTAAATATAAACTCTTTAACCCAGTAATCTTCGTTCAACAACGAGATCTCTCACTAGTGAGTTTCCTTTTAATGATGCCAAAAAGACAGCAGCATCAGCTATAGCTTCTGGTGTCATTGGATTCTTAACATTTGTGTTTGAAGCAGAGAGAATAGGGGTATCAACTGTCCCAGGACATATAGTAGATACGTTTATATTGTATTTCCTACCTTCCTCTCCGAGAGCATGTGCTATTCCTCTTGCACCAAATTTTGAAGCACAGTAGGCACCTTTGCCAGCATAACCCTCGACTCCTGCTTGTGAGCTCATAACTATAATATGACCGCCCTTACTTTTCATCCTTCTAAATGCTTCTCTCGTTGTTAAAAAAACTCCTGTTAAATTGGTTGCGAGTACTCTGTTCCAATCTTCAAGATTGTAATCTTCTACAGTTTTGTTGCCTCCGCTAATACCAGCGTTGGCAATAACAACATCAGGGTCACCATATATTTTTAGACACTGATCAAAAAGTGAGATCACGTCTTGTTCATTACTGACATCACAATGTACTGCAGAAGCAATTTGGACTTTAGATCTAATTTCTTTCACGACATCTTCGCAACGATCGAGTGTTCTTGAGGAAACAATAACTTTTGCTCCTTCTTTAGCAAACCGCATGGCAATGGATTTACCAATACCACTTGATGCACCAGTGACGACCACTACTTTATCTTTGAGAGATTCATTCATCATAAAAAAATAGTTAAAATTAAATACTAAACTCATTACTTCTCATACCTTTTGGGTTCGAATAAGTTTGTTCGCCTATTACTTCTTTTTCAACGTCCTCAGTTACATACATGTAGATCTCATCTGAGTCTCCTATTGTAATTCTTATCAGATCATTCCTACCGCGAAGCATAACCTCAGGCTCAATTTCAAGTTTTGGCTTTCCTTTGCTACTATTTCTGATTATTGGCATACCGTGATAGGGGAGTATTTTGCAACTTCAAAAATACTCTGGATAAGTACGCAAACCCATGACCCATCGACCATTTTTTTGTCATTTATGACATGATGCCCTTATTGCATTTAGCCACAATCGCGTTGCTATATCAATTTCGGTACATGCAAGACGTATGGTGACCACTTCACGAAAAGCAATGTCTGTCATTGCTTCTATGGTATTCCAAAACTTGTGCCCTAAATCTCTTTTCTCTGGTGGTCAGAATAGAACTAAATGATCTTGATGTGTAAGCTGAAATCTCCTTGTGTTAACTGAACAGCGAATACTATTTCTGAGTGTTGTAATATCTGTATTGGGTAAAATTTCTTCAATACTGCTCGACCATACTTTTTGTCAGATCGTATAGTATAGTCTTTGATAATCTGTTCGGCATTGAGTTCGCAAAAGTTCAGAATAATCATAGAGACAAATACAGTCCGATGCATTTAATTCGTTAATCCTTTCCTTGAGATTATCGTAGTATGCATCTACTTCTGTTTGATGTGTTTGAAAAGCACTTGCATACAGTGACGCATCCGAAAGAGCATGAATTCTTATGCCTGGCTTGTGATACCATTTAACATGTTCATTGATACATTTGAAAAATTCAATTGTTGCATCTTCACCAGCAGCAGCCCCCATGTTTGTATATCTTTTTGGAGCATTTGGAATAACGCAGAATTGCGGATAAACAATATCAATAGGCTGATCGTTGCTGATTGCATGCTCGACAACCTCTCTCCATTTTTGCTCCTCTCTTACAAGTTTTCCATTCATTTGAAATTTTTCATGTGAAAGTACTCTCAAAATAGTATCTGCCTTTGAGAGTTTTTCCTTGGAAATATTTTTTTCAAAAGCTTCTCTATTTATATGAGAGCTTTCTGCACACAATTTTACGAGTTGTACATCTTGGTCTATTCTTTTTCTGGTTCTTTGTTGGACAGCATGAGGATCAGATTCAGGCCATGCATACGCAGAGAGACAGGATGCTTGTAGTATTTCTACGCTTTTATCCATATTTTTTAACTTAAATCTATAAGAAGTTTGCCTATCGAATTTCTTTCTTCAAGTAATTCATGTGCCTTGTGTGCTTCCTGCATGGTAAAAATCTCATTAATATATATTTCTAATTTATTATCTGAAATAAGAGTAAGAAGTTTTTGGAGTTCGGCTTTCCAATTTGGTGCATCGTGTATGGCATTAAAAATATTGAATCCTTGTAATTTTAATGAATTCATAAGTATTTGCATACCTGGAAAAGTAGAGTGTCCAGAAGTCGATCCATAGTAGAGTATTGTTCATCCTTTGCGAATACAATTAAGATTAGTGTCTAGCACTGCTTGTCAGACACAATCAAAAATTACATCAACACTTTCTCCACCAATAACAGACTTAATCTGTGGACTTATATCTCCATCACTTCTTATGATAGCATCTGTAACTCAATAGCGTTTAAGAAATTCTTTTTTCTCTTCTGTGCCTACAACCGCAATAACCTTTGCACCTATCAAATTACACAATTGGACCAGCATTAAACCAACACCTCCAGTTGCCCCATGGATAAGAACTCGACTATCTTTATCAATATTAGAAAGACTTACCAAGTGTCCTGCTGTGGCTCAAACACAAGTCATAACAGCGGCTACCTTATCGGGGATATTATCTGGTACTTTATAAATCAATTTTTCATCAATACAAATTTCTTGGCTGTATCCTCATCCTCACTCACTTAAGTAACTTACCCTGTCCCCAGTTTGAAAATCCACCACTGCTTCTCCGGTAGATATAATTTTACCTACTCCTTCAAATCAAGGCATAAAATAACCATGTTCATTTAGCTTAAACAATCCTCTTTTTCTTCTAATAGCGTCTCCATAATTTACGCCTGCATATGTCTGTCCTATAACAACCTCATGAGCTTTTGGACTAGAGCTTGGCAATTCAACAACTTTCATTGAATCTGCAGGGCCAGCTTCTGTAACGGTTATTGATTTCATATGTGGGGATGTTAAAAATAGGGAAAATATTAAGTAGTATTTCTTTACTATATCATTTACTAATAACAATTATAGTGTTAATATATTTAAATCAAATTTTTATTTTATGTATTTTGTAATGCTTCTACTACCCCCCCCCATTTTTTCCACTTTCCATCCTCTACCTCTATTTAATTAAGGGTCTAGAGTAGTTGTTTGTTAAAAATCTTCATCATTTTCACGAGTTTCTTGAACATATCTTCATGCATAACTCGTACATTGTATCTAAATTCTGATTCCTTCAAATGATAGAGGAAATATTGTCTCTGTATTCAGTT
>JALQUC010000029.1 GCA_023268615.1 Candidatus Altimarinota bacterium
TCCAGAGATAGCACGGTGAATGACTACTGGGCGCTCTTTTTCACCAGATTCATTGACATAGCTGAGGTCAAATCTCTCGGGGAGATTGAAATCGAGCTGGATAGTGGCGAGTTGCCATTGTCGACCAATTGCATCCTTGAACATGAAGTCCAGCTTTGGCCCATAGAACGCTGCTTCTCCCTCGATTCTCTTATATGGTAGCTCAAATTCTTTTGCTGCCGCCTCAAGTGATGATTCTGCTGTGTCCCAGACTTCTTTACCACCGAGATACTTGTCGGGGGTAGCAGGATCACTGACAGAGAGTGATACCCAGTAGTCCTCGACCATACCGAGAGTAGTATAGAATTTCTTTATAATAGAGACGATTGTTCCTACTTCCTGACCGATTTGTGAGACACGGAGAAAGAGATGTCCATCGTCCTGAGTGATAGCACGGACACGAGTGAGTCCTGAGAGCTGTCCTGGCTTCTCATCGCGGTAGACGGTTGCTGGTTCAAAATAACGAATAGGCATATCACGATAGCTCCACTGGTTATCAGCAAATATCTGCATGTGGTGCGGACAGTTCATCGGCTTCATACAGAAGTCTTCTCCGTGACCACCCTTCACACGGAAGAGTTCGTGACCAAATTTGGCAGCATGACCAGATGTCTCGTAGAGATCGATTTTTGCGATATGTGGAGTCCAGACTCGCTGATAGCCGTGATCCCGATGGAGTGACCAGAGGTAGTCTTCTATCTCCTTGCGGATAATCATACCATTGGGCTTGAGGAGTGGGAGTCATGAACCAACGAGATTTGAGACGGTAAAGAGATTGAGTTTCTGACCGAGGATACGATGATCACGCTTCTTCGCTTCTTCTTGTTGCTTCAGGTAAGCATCGAGCTCTTCTTTTGTGTCAAATGCGACTCCGTAGACTCTCGTTAGCATCTTATTTTTCTCATCACCACGCCAGTACGCACCAGCTATTCGTTCGAGCTTGAAACTATTTTCATCGAGCTCAGAAGTCTTCTCGACATGAGGACCAGCACAGAGGTCGTCGTAGGTGACTGTTCCATTTTGGAGTGTGTTTGTGTAGACACCGAATTGCGTCTCACCTTCAGCTGAGAGATCAGCTATGAGTTCGAGTTTGTACTTGTCGCCTGCGAATTTCGTACAAGCTTCTTCGAGAGTCAGGAAGCTCTGCACAAAGAGCTGGTTTTGCTTCAAAATGTGTTTCATCTTTTTCTCGATATCCTTGAGGTGCTCCTCCTTGAGCTCGAAATCTCCGAAATCATAGTCTTGATAAAAACCATTATCGATAGCAGGACCGACACCACGGAGGATAGTGAGGTCTGGAAATGTCGCGGCAATTGCCTGGGACATAATGTGGGAAAGCGAGTGGCGCTTTGTCATGACTTCTGACATAAAAAAGTTGGTTATAAGTTAATTTATTCTCATTTGAGTTCTTTGATTTTGTTTTCAAAATCTGAAGAACAATCAGAGTATTGCGTTCCTCATTTTAAACATAATTTATCGTAAATAACTTCCTTTGTGAAAAAATCATTCAGTTCTAATTGGTAGCTATCTCAGACTATAAATTCTGATTTATATATGCAGCTATTTCTTATAGGGCTATAAAAAATTATTGTGAGGTAGAGTGTTGTTGACTCCATTCTGTTTCAATATCTTTCATTTGAGTTTAGCTGTTCCCACATATCCTTCTCTAATTTAATACATTCCTGTTTTTTCTGAAATAGATCTTCTTTATTGCTTCAATTAAAATTACAAGCACTGAGGAGGAGGGAAGTGAGGAAAAGAATTGGGAGGAGTTTTTTCATAGAAAGGAATTTATTTGTGACCTGGATCCCGACTTTCGTCGGGGATGACAGAGAAGGTAAAAAAAATCTCACCGAAAGGTGAGAGCTTTAGCCAAAGTTCTCTAAACGATTAGCATGTAGTTCACAGTCACGGCATAGGGTGAGGGGTGATGGAAGCATTATAATAATATTTTTCAGAGTACAAATAGAATTGTATCCGTCATCGCGAGGAACATAGTGACGCGGCGATCCAGGAAATGGATTGCTTCGCTCCTCTCGCAATGACAGGAAAAACTATTTCTTTAATTCTTTGAGTCCCATTGAGTCCTTGAGGATGACATTTCCTGGTTGATTCAATATTCTTCCGATGAGTTTATCACCGAATTTGAGTCGTTCCCCGAATTCTTTTTCTGAGATGACGGCGTATTTTATCTTGCGACCAAAGAAGTGCTTTGTGAGGAAGAGATTGAAATTTTCTTTATCAATATCCCCGATGACGAGGATGTCGATGAGGTTGTTTGTCGATTCTCGTGTCATATCCTCGAGACCACCACCGACGACGAGGAGTGAGAGATTGTGTTTTCCACGGAAATATTCGTTGAGTTTTTCGAGAGCATCGAAGCACTTACCGAAAATCATCTGAAGGTCTGGGAGTATATCACAGTTGAGATTGAGAGAATAGTGCTTGGTGTTGTCTTCCCAACGAGATTTCAGGATTCAGAGGTTTTCGAGGTTTTCGAGTTCACGACGGACAGCGTTTATCTGCTCATCTATATCACGACAGAGCTCTCTGATGAAGAAGTCTTTCTTGGGATTAAAAGTATGCTCCAGGAAGAATTTTTCGAGGAGTTTTTTTCTACAGTTTGATCAGAATAGTTTTTCTAATGCTAAGCTCATATATTAAGTACAGAGTACAAAGGACAAGATACAAAGTAGAGGACTTTTCTCAGATGTTTGAGATAATAGTGGTGTTTTGTTTTTAGTAAAGCGACTTTCTGACATTTTTGTACTTTGTCTTTTGTCTTTTGTCTTGAGTTCTAAGTATAATCTTGCCTCCCCTTGAGCGCATTCATGAGTGTGAGACTGTCGACATAGTCGATGTATCCAGCATTTGGGAGACCTCGTGAGAGTCGAGTCATGCGGATATTTGTCGGGAGATGTTCACGGAGATAGAGCGCTGTTGCTTCTCATTCAAAATTGGGATTTGTCGCGATGATGACCTCGGATACATCCTGTAATCGCATAAATAGTGCATCAAATGAGAGCTCTCTCGGACCACGACCGTGCAGTGGGGAGAGTGAACCGCCGAGGATGTGGTATTGTCATTTATAAGCACCTGTTTGTTCTATGGCGAGGAGGTCGGCATATTCTTCGACGACGCAGATGATATTTTTGTCTCTCTTGTCACTACTACAGTAAGTACATACAGGCGTGCTGATATCCTTCAGTGCTCAGCAGGTAGGACAAGTATCGATATTTTTGTAGACATTGATGAGCTTTTCTGAGAGCTCGAGTGTGAGTTCTTTTTTCTTTGTCAGAATATGAAAAGCTAGCTTCATCGCTGTTTTTTCACCAACACCAGGGAGCTTTGCAAAAGCATCAATCAGATATTTGAGAGTTTCTGGCATGGGGTTATTCGAGTGTGATGTAGCTGATATTTTCTGGTCGTATATCTACCATTCTATCATCGTGTTTTTCGAGTTCTGCTCGGGATTCTTGTTCCGCTATTTGTGCTCGGAGGAAGTGTTTTTCTTGGAGTTTTTCCCTGCGTATTGACTCGACACTCGTCATCTGATAACCACTATTGGCACTGGCATTGAGAGTCCAGACATAGAGAATCCCCAGAACTATGAGGAGAAAAAGAGAGAGGAGGTACGCTCGATGGAATGAGAGATAGATATGCTCACGGGTTTCCTTTCGTATGGATTGAAAGGTCTTCTGCAGATGTGAATAGAGGAAGTATTTGTTCATATTATTTTTTCTTTGCGACTCGCAGGAGAGCACTTCTGGCCCTCGGATTTTTCTCTATTTCTGACTCTGTTGGAGTGATAGGTTTTTTTGTTATCACTTCAAGGGTTCAGGGAATTTTATCTTGTCCTGTAACTGGATCGATGATTGCTTCGGACTTTTCTCGGAAAAAATGCTTCACGATACGATCTTCTCCTGAATGGAATGAGATTATAGAAATACTTCCTCCACTCGCAAGTTTATCATGAGCCGTTTCGAGTAATTTTTTGAGTGAGCCATATTCGTCATTCACCGCTATTCGAAGTGCTTGGAATATCCGGGGAAGTGAATCTTTCCAGGCTTTTGTGACGACTTCTGCTAATTCTTTTGTTGTTTCAAATGGTTTTAATTCTCGCGCTTCGATAATTTTTTTTGCGATGAATCCTGCTCGAGATTCATCTCCGTAGATACGAAAAGTTTCTGCCATTTTGTCGTAGGGGAGAGTATTGACGAGCTCGGCTGCAGTTATTCATATGCTCGTATCGAGACGCATATCGAGTGGCCCATCGAATCGGAAAGAAAATCATCGCTCTGCTGTGTCAAAATGGACACTACTGACTCAGAGATCGGCGTAAAGAATGTTTAATGAGTTTAATGAGTTTAATGAGTTTACTCAGTTAATTGGTTCATAGTTTCAAATATTTGAGAGTACCTTATCTAATTCACTGAAGTTACTATGGATACAGTAGACTGTTGGCTGATCTTTTTGTGTCGAGAGGAGTGAGAGGAGTCTCGCAGTTGCTGATTTGAGATTATCCTCATCACAATCGAGACCGATAAATACATCTCATTTGCCGAGCTTTTCTATTACACCACTCGCATGACCTCAGAGTCACAGTGTGGCATCGACGATGATATTGTGTCATTTATCAAAAAAATGGAGAGACTCAATGAGCTCTCCGTATAAAACAGGGATGTGTTTTTCTGCCACGGACATTTTTATTTGGTTGTTTCGAGAGTACATCCATTCTTGAACGCGATTTCAGGGTTTTCGTTGAGGACCTTGATATAGGTATCACATTGTTGAGCAATAGTTGCTGGTGTGTCATTTTCTATTCTTCTCTTTGTTTCTTCGAGGATCTTTTCATGAATTTCTTTTCGAGCTGGAGCAGCTTTATCGAGAGAACATTCGAGGTATTTGATAAATGGAGCACAGACTTTTGCTGCCTGGTCTTTGCTCTCGATAGATGTTTCAGGTGTGACAGGAGTGTTTTCATTTGTTGTGTCTGATTTACCACATGATGCGAGGAGGAGTCCAGTAGCGCAGAGAATGATTACGGTTGTTTTTTTCATAAGAATAATAATTAGTGTCCAAGATGGTACCGACCTAAGCAGCATTGTCAATGTCACCTACTTGACAGTCTGTGATAGAAATCTCTCTTCATAGTTCATTTTCTGTGAGTTTTATGACTTTGGTTGGTGATACACTTTCTCCGAGTATTTCGGGCCATTCGATGATACAAATACTCTCTGGATTATCAAAAATCTCCTCAGCGCCGATACGAATAATATCATCTGCGTGCTCGACTCTATAGAGGTCAAAATGATACAAATTGTCAGGGTACGATTGATAATAGGTGTAGGTTGGCGAAGTGATAGAGACTTCTGGATTTTTGAGAAATTTCCGAATGAGTGCTTGAGCAAAAGTCGTCTTGCCAGCACCCAGATTTCCTATCAGAAATATCCTGTCTCCAGGAACCAGGTCAAAGAGGAAATCAGGAAGAGTATCGAGGGTTATTTTCATGGGAAAGAATTGGTGTAGAGTGTTTGATAGGAGAGATGTTTTTGAGCGAGTTTTTTTTCAAGTTCTGTATAGTGATTTTCTATTTCATATATATCCTCGATTATTTGTGCCGCACTGACATCGCTCGTATGTGCGTATTTCCAGTCCAAATCCTCAAGGAGATATTGTGTTTTCTTACCATAACTCACACCAATAAACGGTATGTGATGATCCACGGCTAGTATCATGCTGTGGAGTCGCATAGAGAGTAGTATGTGACATTTTCTATATGCTTGGAGTGTTTGTTCGATGGTCTGAGTTGTGGATGTACTGGGAGATAGGAAATCCTGGAGATAGTATCCATCATGAGATGCTTCATCAGTTGGATGGAGGGAATGTGGGAGGAAGAGTATTTCGTATGAGAGACTCGAGAGTTTTTGACATATTTCTCTTACGATAGTATCTGAGAGGAATCATTTTCTGAATGCTATTCCGATGGTTTTTGTTTTTGGTCGCTGCTCGGGCGTATAGCTCAGGACGGGATCTGGGAGAATATTTGCTTTATATCAGAGCTCTTGAGCTGTTTTTTGGCTCTGCCTATCGCGTACTGTTATCTCGGTTCATGCAAATATAGCCCTAGAAAAAGGTCGCAATTCATCGATCTCAGTACTGATACCCAGAGACAGATAGGTAATAGGTTTTTTGAAAAATTTTGCCAATCGCGCTCGCAGAGACCAGAGGCGGAGAGGGGAGTGACCTTCCTCACTTTTTGCATAGAGGAGTCACCCGCCACCAATATAGATATGGTCACTGTTCCTCATGAGTCTGAGAGTTTCCCAGAGGAGTCTGATATTTCTTAGAGGTTTTTTTCTGAGAAAATTTGGGAAATATTCCTGGATTACGACCTTGTTCAGTGATATATTTTGAGAAAGAAGAAAACGCTTTGTTCTGGCGGTATCGTGAGAAAATACTGTTATACAGGAGTCTGGGTATATCCTTTGCAGGTGTTGCACTTCTGTGAGTGTGATGAGTTCATCACCGAGATTTTCGGCTCCAGTGGCGGTAAAGAGAGAAATATGGGAAGGTTTTATGTTCATGGATTTATAGGTACTTGGTATTAAGTATTATGTATTAAGATGTTGCAATTAGGTCTTAATACAAGAAGCCAATCCTAATACTTAATACATTGAGATGGTTACCTCTGATGGAGATTGCGGATGCACCAGACGGTTCTATCACCAACACCCGTGAGAGTGCTTGGTATCTGTTCTATGATAGATTCGACGGATTTTCTCTCGTAGCCCATGCCTATGAGCGATGTGATGATGGATTGATCTATATCTGAATACACTTTATTATTTTTCTGGCTTTTTTTCTGAACATCGGTGATGTTTTGGAGGGTCTCGGTGTCGAGTGATCCACGGAGTTCGACGATTATTTTGCTCGCGAGTTTTGGTCCGATACCACTGGCTTGAGTAAGTCTCTTTGATTCGCCACTGGCTATCGCTTGCATGACTTCATTTTGTCAGAGCTCGAGAAGAGCTATGGCTCATTTTGGACCGAGACCATTCACTGAGAGGAGTTTGCTAAATATTCTCTTATCCTCAATTGTTTCAAATCCGATAAGGCGAGATCCTGCTTCTGTTTGATGATGATATATCCAGAGCTTGAGAGTATCTCCGAGACTCTTGAGTCAGATAGTTTTTGATTGTACTGTGACAGTATAACCCACCCCACCAGTGAGGAGGGTGATGTCAGTGCCATCGATGAGCTCGAGTGTACCAATGAGGAGAGAAATCATATCATTATGTTTACTAGGTTTCTGAGTTTACTGAGTTTATTATGTTCAGGGATAGAGAAATTACAATGTCTTTTTGTACGGATATCAGTAAGGGTATCAACTTAGCAAACGTAGTAAACTTAAAAACCCCGCAAACTTGATATTTTTTATTCCACTGTGACGCTTTTTGCGAGATTACGAGGTTTGTCGATATTTCGTCCGAGCTTGAGAGCCGTGTAGTAGGCTATGAGTTGACACGGTATGACAGTGAGAAAAGGGTAGAGTATGTCTATTGTTTCTGGTATTTGGATGGTCGAATCTTCTCTATTTCAGATAGTATAAACAGGTCATTTTCGAGCTTCCACTTCGTGTATTGCAGATGCAGTTTTATCATAGAGAGCATCTGTGGGATTGAGGATGATGCTCGGGAATTTCTCACTGATGAGGGCGAGAGGACCGTGTTTGAGTTCTCCTGCTGGATAGGCTTCCGAATGTATGTAGGTTATTTCCTTGAGCTTGATAGATCCCTCGCAGGCGATAGGGTGCTGGTAATATCGACCGAGGAAGAAGCAGTGATCGTAGGTGGATATTTTTTCGGCGAGCAGTTTGATATTTTCTGTATTTTTTATGATACTCCTGATCTGGTCTGGTATCAATCTAAATGCTTTGAGTATTCTGGATTTTGTGAGTACATCGAGTTCTTTTCTCTCTCAGAGAGCGAGAGCCATCATGAGGAGAGCGGTTATCTGTGCTGTAAATGCTTTTGTCGACGCGACTCATACTTCTTTTCCTGCATGGGTAAAAATCCCCGCATCAGTTTCCTGAGCAATGGTTGATCCCGGGACATTGACTATCCCGAGAGTGAGAATGCCTCGATGTTTTGCTTCTCTGAGTGCAGCGAGTGTGTCTGCTGTTTCGCCTGATTGTGATATGACGAGGAGTGCTGAGTCCCGGTTCCAGAATTGTTTGCTATAACGAAATTCACTGGCTATCTCTACGCGACAGGATATACCTCCTATTTCTTGGAGAAAATTTTTGCCGACGAGACCAGCATAATAGCTCGTACCACATCAGACGATGATGATTTCTCTTTTTGTGAGAAGTTCAGGCATAATAGATCTTATGCCACCGAGAGTCACTTGCTCTGTTTCGAAATTGATTCGTCCTCGAATAGTATTTTCTATGACTTCTCATTGTTCCATGATTTCTGCGAGCATCGAATGAGCGTATTCACTTGTATCATTCGTTTCCTGAAATATTTCGAGTTTCTGAGCCTCACGATTGATGAGTTCTCCACCCATTGATTCGAGAGTGTAGGTACCATCCTGACTCAGTATAGCGAGTTCACCGTCTTCCATGGGTATAACTGCTGGATCTGATTCGGGAAATGCATGAGGATCGCTCGCAACCATGATGCCGTCTCGTATGATGTTGATCATGAGAGGGGAGCCACGACGGATAGCGTAGATACGGCTCGGATCATGAGGTGCTATAACTGCGAGACCATAGGTCCCAGTCACTTGCGATAGAGCCAGGAGAATCGCCTTTTTTACATCTCATACACTCTCGAGACAGTATTCTATGAGATTTGCGAGGACTTCACTATCAGTCTGTCCATAGAATGTGTATCCTGCTTTTTGGAGTTTTTCTGAGAGGGTTTTGTAGTTTTCGATGATACCATTGTGCACGAGGTATATTTTTTTATTCATGCTGTGATGAGGATGGGTGTTTTCTCGTGTGACACCTCCGTGTGTTGCCCAGCGGGTATGTCCTATGCCTGCTACAGAAGTATTTATCTGATTGATGTGAGGCAGGAGATTGCTGACCTCTCCTATTTCGCGCACGAGTCTGGTAGTCCCATTTTCTTCTACTGTTAGAAATCCTGCAGAGTCGTAGCCTCTATATTCGAGGTTTTTGAGTCCTGAGTAGAGAATTGGTTCAGGATTATTTTTTCCAATGGTAGCGACGATTCAGCACATAGAATTTTTGTTATTTGGAGGGTATTATATGATCTGTTTATAAATTTCTAGGGAAAATCAGAATCTTGTACTTCTCGCGGCTTTTTATATACTACTCTGTATGTCACAGAAAAAAATATCAATTCTCCTCATCGATGACGATCAATGAATCGTTGATTCGCTGATACTCTATCTCGAACAATCTGAGTTTGAAGTTCATACTTGTATGCGTGGTGATGAGGCTCTTTCGGCATTCCGAGAGATACAGCCCGATGCTGTCATACTCGATATCAACCTGCCTGGACAAGACTGACTGACTATTCTCCGCTCACTTCGTGCTGAGTCCAGCGTCCCTGTGCTGATGCTCTCTGCTCGTGATAATCAAAATAACATTAGTACTTCTTTTGAATTTGAAGCAGATGACTATATAGGCAAACCATTCAGTCCCAAAGAAGTCGTCATGCGTATCCGTGCAGTGCTACGACGCGGTACATCTCAGGCAGGTAAGGAAGGGCTCATATATCGTGACCTCCGCCTCGTCGAATCTGATCTCAAGGTCATCCGATGAAATCGCGAGGCCCTCCTCACTAAATCTGAATTTCAGCTCCTCAAATACATCATTGCTCATGAGTGAAAAGTCGTCTCTCGAGAAGACCTCATGCGGGAGATTATGGGTTATGCGAATTTCCTCTACGACAGAACTATCGATACGCATATCAAGAATATTCGTCACAAAATCGGTGATGATACCATTCTCACTGTGAGGGGAATAGGCTATAAAAGTTTTTAATTTTTTCTTATGAATTTTCTTATAGGACTCCTGGTCATCGCTCTCGGTATTATTATCCTCAAATACATCCGTCCGACCTACGAATTTGTCGGTTCATGGGTATGGGCTGAGAAATTTTTTGGTATTGGAGGTACTGTGACAGCATTGAAATTACTCGGAATTGTTTTCATCGTTTTTGGTGCTATATACGCTCTTGGATGGGTTTAATAAGAGATAAAAAATAGGAGAGATGCCTAAATGGCATGTCGAGTAGAAAAAATAAAAGAGAAGGAATTCATCCGAACTCAATAATTTTACTTGTCAAAATAAAAATATCACTAAAATACCACGGTAAGAGTTATTAATTCTTACTTATGGTGAATTTAGCAGAAGAATTTTTTGGAAAGGAGAGTCTCATTCAAACATGGGAAAAACCAGATTTTTCTGCGTGAGTATCTGCTGATAGTACAGCTCGATACCTCGAATCCATATGAGATTATGTTCGTGCGAAAGAAGTAAGAGAAGTTCAAAAATTATCCAATTATCCCGTTGTATTTGTATTATTTCCTCCTGGAGTTGCTGCCTATGTAGCACCCTGGAATTCCAATAAAATACACTATAACCTCTTTACTCTCGGTAGAAATGCAAACCATGAGCATGTTGTTCGACACGAGAGTATTCATCTCGAACATCAAGCACGATGGGGAAGTACAAAACTTCCGGGATTTGATAAACTCAATAGTTTTGCTCAGTCCTGTTTTGCAAGAGTCCTTTGAACAGCTTTCACGGAAAGAGAAATTCTCGAATGATATACAGAAGGAAAAGCTACAGACCAGACTGAATATGATCCAGATTGTAGTTACAATCTCCACGAAGTTCCCATCTCTGACCGTTTTGATGAGCTTGTTCGGAATCGCTCAGCACTTTCTGGTTTAGATTTTTCTACGAGTAGGGCTTTCTCTCAAATGGGCGTAGCGGGGTCACGAGAGGAATTCTGAAATGCAGTTATGCTCACAGCAAATCAGCTGATGCTCGAACAGGCTGCCGCAGATATGTGAATCAAGGTAGACGATGTTATGGCAACAAAGATGTCATATATTGCACGAGATTTGCTTCAATCTGGGAGGGTTCTGGATTCATTTATTCAAACTCAAGAAATATTAAAAACATCTCCTGTTGGCTCTATCCAGACAAAGGTATCTACTCGCGATAATGTCTCAGAAATAGGTATCGAAATGGATAGACCTTCGGTTATTGAATCCAAGGGTGATACTGAATCAGCAATCAATGTTTTGGGAGATGTGTTAGAAAAAGAATCTGGTGGAGAATGGAAAATCATTACCATAAATACTGCAGATAAGGCTATTGATGTCTTGAGTTGAAATCGGAGATCTCCAGCTGGAGTCAATAAGTTACCTAAAGCTGCATAATTTTGCAATTATCCCAGAAAGGATAGAATCATTCTATGATTGCAAAAATATATTCTGTGGTGGTCTCATGACTCGATGGTCAGCTCGTAGAAGTTGAGGTCGATATCCATAACGGCATGCCAGCATTTATCATCGTATGACTCCCAGATACCGCAATCCAGGAGAGTAGGGAGAGAGTCAGAAGTGCTATTAAAAATTCCGACCTCCCATTTCCTCGAACAAAAATTACCGTCAATCTCGCACCCGCTGATATCAAGAAAACTGGTCCAAGTTTTGACCTCCCTATAGCACTCTGAATTCTTCTCGAGGAATGCAATATCTCTCAGGATATTCTCAACGAAACTCTAGTGATAGGGGAACTCGCTCTCGATGGAGCTGTTCGCTCAGTGCAGGCAGTTTTACCAACAGTGATTTTTGCAAAAGAAAAATGATACAAGAGAGTGATTGTTCCAGAGGAAAATGCTATTGAGGCAGCGCTCATACCGGGAGTTGAGATTATTCCTGCAAAAAATATCTGAGAGATAGTGCGGATGCTCTCGGGAAATGCACCTATGGTCGTCCAGCCTACTTCTTCTATCGATGATATCGCAAAGAAAATACCACATGAGCTCGTAGATTTTAGCCAAATAGTTGGTCAGCAATATGCCAAGAGGGCTCTTCTCATCGCTGCTGCAGGTGGACACAATATCCTCATGGAATGACCACCATGATCAGGAAAGACTATGCTCTCAAAAGCTCTCGGAACTATTCTCCCGCCAATGGTCTACGAAGAAATAGTCGAGGTGAGCAAGATATACTCAGTTGCTGGTAAACTCTCAAAAGAACACCCACTCATTACTGAGCGACCATTTCGTCGGATTCATCATACTGCGTCGGCTATCTCTATTATCTGAGGTGGTCGTGATTCCAAACCAGGTGAGATATCTCTGGCGCACAAATGAGTCCTCTTTCTCGATGAGATGCTCGAATTTCCTCAGACAGTACTGGAGACTCTTCGTCAGCCACTGGAGGATGGAGTTATCAGTATCAATCGTGTACAGAGTAGCTGTATCTATCCTGCGAGATTTATGCTTGTCGGAGCTATGAATCCGTGTCCGTGTGGATTTATGGGTGATACGGTGAAAAAATGTACTTGCCAACCATTTCAGATAGAACGATATCGTTCGAGACTTTCTGGACCTCTCCTGGATCGTATGGATATATTTATCCATGTTCCGCGAGTCAATGTCGATGAGATAGCACAAAAATCTACACCAGCATCTACCTCTGAAGAATTTCGTCAGCAGGTTATCGCGGCACGAGAAAAACAATTACTGCGACTGCGAGAAACTGGCAAAACTTCTAATGCTGAAATGACTAACAAAGATATCGATGCATTTTGTGTACTCGATGCTGCTTCAGGTGAACTCTTACAAAAGGCTGTGCAGAGGCTTGATCTCTCTACTCGAGCGTATTATCGCACACTCAAGCTCGCACGCACTATCGCTGATCTCGCAGGACAGGATGATATATGACCTGACCACATCACAGAGGCTCTCGGTTATCGTGAAAAGACCCAGAAGTAGTTATCTGCCAAAGAGGAGCCTGTTCCACTTTTCTGGAATAGTGAGCTCTTGTCGCAGGAGTTCTTCTTGTTTTGCCTCAGATATAGCTGTATTGACTGAGTATTCTCCTGATATGATTTTTGGTACCAGCATGAGGACTCTTTCTCCAGGGAGCTTCACATCATTATGGAGCTTTTTGAGGTAGACCCTCGCTGCTGGCGTATCTCACCATCGTGCACGCGCTGAGAGCTGTGCTATTTCTCGCTCATTTTGGAGTATCTCAGATTCTCGCATACGGAGTGTTTCTTCGCGTTGAGAATTCCGGTATCACGCCAATATAAACTCGATAATGAGGAGTGCGAGTCAGAATACCATGAGGATGAATATATAGCGTTTTGGCATAGAGGATTACCAGAGAGATACTTGGAGAGATTCGTCCATTTTATGAAGTGGAAATTGTGCATCCATGGCTTCATTTGCGAGCTCATCTGCGTGTTTATTTTTTTCACGGAGTACAGCTGTGTATGTCACTTTCTTAAATTCTGCGATGATACTTTTTGCTTTTTGGTTGAGTACTTTGAGTCCTGCATCCTTGACCTTGTACACTCACTGGAGTTGTTTGATAACCAGCTCACTATCCATGATGAGATGGACTTCTGTTGCTCCGAGCTTCTTTGCAGCAGTGAGTCCGAGTATTGCTCCCATATATTCTGCCTGATTATTGGTGGTCGTTCCGAGAAAAAATTTCCCAGTTTCTATGACCTTGGTTCATTGACTCACGACAAAAGCACACCCGCTTGGTCCAGGGTTTCATCGTGATCATCCATCTGTATGAAGGGTGTATATGCTCAAAATAATAAAGAGAAAATAGTAAATTTGATCAATCTTGTGATTTACGGAAGGATTATCTCAAAGTATCTCAAGAATGCAATTCTATCCTGGTTGCTTTTCTTGTTGATATTTTTCTTTCATTCTTTTGAGAAATTTTTCCAGTCATTTTCTCATCTTGTCAGCCTTTAGTACTTCCACGATAATTGTAAATTTTATAGGGAATTGCTGTATTAGTATATGACCCCATAATTCCTCAATTCACAGAAACATTAGAGCCCTTCGTGTTTGCGGTGACAGCATTTCTTTATCTATTTCCATCATGAGTATATTTTTTCCTTGATTTCATAGCTTCCACTTCTCTACAAGGACATCTTCAAGTTCATCATTTTCACTGATTCTATTGATTGCAATTTCAAACATCTCATCTAGATATTCTCATCTTTCCTTACTTACCCAGAAATCTTCTGATGGATGATCCGCCAAAAACTCGAGTATTTCCAAGCGTTTTTCAATCGTGAAACACCCCACACGAAAATCTACTCACTTAAGTATTTGTTTTAGGGAAATTTTTAAGAATTTTCTAAAGCTTTCATCAGTTGAAAGAGCGTGTTCAAGGATGGAAAAATTTGGTTCAGGATTTATATTTCTATAGTCATCATCAGGTCAGAATTTTTGTGTTTTTAGGGTACCATCTTCACCCACATCCTTCCATGCATGATTTCCTGGAATTTCCCCATGTTTTGTTAAGAGATGTACCATTCTCCGTCCATGGGTTACCAGTCTGAGCATCTTAGTTCACCCTACATATCCCATATTTTCCTTACAAAAAGATGATTCCATTATTCTCTCCCCTAGGTCAACATCCTCTCCGCATATGTGATTCATATGAACATATCAGCCGACCCTCATATATGATTCTACACGAAACGCAGAATTTGCTCCACTAGACCGTGTTCACCTGTAACATAAAAATGCATTTGCACGGTTTTGTAGAAAATATTCAGGATGGTTGAGGTGAGTAATTTCGTCCTCATCTATGTCTCATCCAACTATTTCTATCTCATTATTTTCTAATTTTTTAGCTATAGTTGTCAAATAATCTGGATGAATATACATCTGATCAGCATCATTTGAAACAATAATATGTTTGTCTCAAGATGCTTTTATTCTAAAAAGAGTTCCATCTGTCAAAATCCCACGAATATATCAGATATCTTGTTCCGATTCCTCTAATCGGCAATAGGCTGTGTTCACTCTAATTTGAGGAAAATTTTTCTTAAATCTATTTATTTCCATTATTGTTTTTGTCCAATCATACTCATTTTCAGTTGAAGAGAAGGGGCTATTAATAAGAAGGTTTACCTCAAATTGTTCTGAAGGGAGAGATTGATTTGTATAAGACAACAGGCTCTGATATATATTTTCTCATTCCTGATGTCATGATACAGGAACGCAGATGCTTAGTCTGCATTGAGTATCCATCTCTCAAAATTCCTGTGATATTCTGTAGCAATCGCGCTGTCAAGGACCCTCATACTTGTTATTCATATAACAATACAGTTTGTTTTCAAAAATAGAGGGGATAGGAGAATCTCTGTTAATTCCTTTAGGTATCTCTTTGTTCTCTTCTCCGATAGTACCAAATAGACTTTTAATTCTTCTGTAATTTAAAATATTTTGTCACGGTTCTCTATCAATTTCTCTATATATGTCTTCGTCTGTATTCCGCATGTTATAAAATTGACTTTTAATTATTATATAATTTAAAATATTTTGTCAAAAAAAATAAAATCAATAAGGTGTATGCATGCAAATCACTTCATCACAACTTCGTCAGAAGTACCTCGATTTTTTCCGGTCAAAAAATCACGCTATTATCCCATCTGCTCCACTTGTTCCTGAAAATGACGCTTCTGTCCTCTTCAACACAGCGGGCATGCAGCCGCTTGTCCCGTATCTCCTCGGAGAGAAACATCCCATGGGAAATCGTCTCGCAGATGTCCAGAAATGTGTCCGAACAGGGGATATAGATGATGTGGGTGATGATACGCACTGTACATTTTTTGAGATGCTTGGAAACTGGTCTCTCGGTGATTATTTCAAGAAAGGATCTATCGAGATGAGTTGGGAATTTCTCACATCCCTCGATTGGCTCGGATTGGATCCAAAGATGATTTCTGTCACAGTATTTGAAGGTGATGAAAATGCTCCACGCGATGAGGAAAGTGCTGATATTTGGGCGAATCTGGGAATGCCTCGTGAGCGTATTGCCTATCTCCCAGCGGAGGATAACTGGTGGGCTGCTGGTCCGACGGGTCCATGTGGTCCTGATACCGAGATTTTTTATTGGGTAGGGGAAGGTGAGCCACAGGGGAATAAGTGAACACACTCAAAAGAATGGATGGAAATATGGAATAATGTTTTCATGCAATTTAACAAAAAAGCTGATGGAACTCTCGAATCTCTCCCAGCTCAAAATGTCGATACCGGTATGGGTCTCGAGCGTACACTAGCCGTCATCAATGGTAAAAAAACTGTTTATAACACTGACCTCTTTGAAAATACAATTGAACACATCAAGCGTATCGTTGGTGAATCACATTTCAACGAACGGGGTGCTCGTATCATCGCAGATCATCTCCGCACCGCTGTTCATATGATCTCTGATGGAGTAAAACCGAGCAATACTGATCGTGGTTATGTCCTACGCCGACTCATCCGTCGAGCTATCCGTGAAGCACACAAGATGGGACATGAAGATGCATGTCTCGCACAGGTGGCTCGAGATTTTATCCATATCTACCAGGATGTGTATGAATCTGTAAGAAATAATGAAACAGTAATAATCGATGAAATCACTATGGAAGAAGCCAAGTTTCAGAAGACGATTAAACACTGAATAAAGGAGTACTTCAAAATGTTAGATGAGAAAAACAAGAATCTTGAATTCTCCCAAATTATACCTGAAGGAATGCTACTGGGGGATTTTCTTGAAACTAATCCACATATTTTAAAAGGAGAAGAAGCATTTTATCTTTTTGAGACATACGGTCTACCTATAGAAATGATTATTGAGTTGTCTCAAGAGAGTGGTATGAAGGTCGATGTGGAATGATTTAGTCAATCAATGCAAACTCACCAAGACCTCTCTCGCACTGCCTCTGCTGGTATGTTTAAGGGGTGACTTGCAGATCATAGTGATGTCACGATTTCTCTTCATACAGCGTGTCACCTCATGCTGGCTGGTCTCCGAAAAGTGCTGGGCGAACATGTGATGCAAGCTGGTTCAAATATTACACCTGAGCGACTTCGTTTTGACTTTACTCATCCAGAAAAGATGACCCCAGAGCAGATTCAGGCAGTGGAGGATTATGTGAATGGAGCTCTCAAAGCTCATATCACTGTCACGATGACCGAAGAGCCAAAAGATAATGCAAAGGCTCGCGGAGTTCTCGGAGCATTTTGGGAGAAATATCCTGAAACAGTGAAGGTCTACAAGATGGTAGGGGATGATGGAGTGACTTATTCAGAAGAACTCTGTGGAGGTCCACATGTTGAGGAGTCTTCGAAAATGGGAACATTTAAAATTCAGAAAGAAGAGGCTTCTTCGGCGGGAGTAAGGAGAATAAAGGCAGTTCTACAATAGTTGATTGTATGGAAACACCTCAAGAAAAAAATACAGAGAACCTCATTCATCAGATATTAGGTTGATTATATAAGGCGGAATCTATTTTATCTAAAAAAATCGAACTTATAGAAGAATGAGTAATCCAAGTGGAGTTTATTTTTCCAGAGTATCCTCGAACTATTTCACCGCTTCAACATGTTTCAGCAAATCAAATAAATGAAGCTGTTATGGAATGAGCTTATCTTGTTATAGGATTAGCTCTGAAGCAAGGATTATTTGATGATTTTACTTTTGATGATTTTTTAGAACACCGTACTATAGCTCTATACAGAGATCTTGATATCAAATATAAAAAACAAATAACATCCTGAGAGATAGCTCAGCTTATATTTAGGCTGTGAGATGTCAAAAATGTACGATGAAAATTTTCTACTATTGAAGTTCATTTTACTGGTTTTGCTGAATGAGTTTCAAAATCATGTCTGGCTATAAATGAATATATCGGTAAAATCACTAAATAGTTATGACTCAAAAATGAAAAATCATCGTTGAAATTCTTCGTACCACTGCTGGTGTGGGTAAGCAGGGCGAGACAAAAGAAGTCTCTCTGACCTACGCTCAAAATAAACTCTTCCCAGAATGAATTGCTCGAGAATACAAGGCACAGCCATCCAAAGATGAAAGAAGGGCTAAAATTTATACAAATCGTTTTGATATCGTGAAGCGTCTTCATGAAAAGGTTCTCCAGATTGAAATTTCTCACAAGGCAGGACATCTCTCAGAGACAGTGGATGAGGATTGGCTTGTTGTCAAAATTCGAGATAAATTTCATGTGACACTCTTGCCAGAAATGATTCGCCTCGATGAAAAACACATCAAAAAAGCAGGGAAGCATACTATCCATATTGACCTCGCAGGTGACGCGTATGCTCAGATAATTCTTGATATTCGCTAGTTATGTACCTCTGAATTGATTATTGAACTCGTAATATCGGCGTTGCCATTGCTGAAATAGGTATCGCTATTCCACATGCAGTTTATGAACATGAGGAATTTTTTGCAGAGCTTCCTGAGCTCGTGAAAAAGAGAAAGATAAAGACAATAGTTGTGGGAGAAGCAATAGGGTATGATGCGTATGGTAAACAAAAAAAGACATTTCAAAAAGCTATTGATCGTATCAAAAAGACAGTTCCATGAGTACAAATAGAGATTCAGGATGAGGATCTCACGACTTTTGAGGCTCAGGAATCACTTGGTAAGCTCGAATCTGATGAACACCTTGATGATATAGCAGCAAGTATTATACTACAGCGGTATTTAGATAAACAATAATGAAAAAGCCTTCTCCTTCAGAAATTGCACAGAATAAAAAAGCTCTCTTTGACTATGATATCATCGAGGAGCATGAGGCAGGTATCGAGTTATTTGGTTGGGAGGTCAAGAGTATGCGTGAAAAATGAGCTCAATTAAAGGGAAGTCATGTGAC
Organism: Candidatus Altimarinota bacterium; assembly: GCA_023268615.1. GTDB lineage: Bacteria > Patescibacteriota > Gracilibacteria > BD1-5 > JAGOOR01 > JAGOOR01. The sequence goes on from JALQUC010000029.1 coordinate 18,956, forward strand.
CATTCGTGGAGGTCTGGCCAAAATTCTTGGTATGCATGTGAGTGCTTATAAATTTGCACGAGATGCTGATGTGGGAGTCAAGCGAGAGAGAAAGCTCTTTCTCAGAAAAAATGTCATGCTCCGACTCGAACAAAAAATGGGGGAGCAGGGTATGTCACTCATTCCTACGAAGCTCTATTTCAAGTGAAATCTCGTCAAAGTGAATATCGCCCTCGGAAAAGGTCGTAAGAAATATGACAAACGAGAAGTCATCAAAAAACGCGACACTCAGAGAGCTGTCGCGGTGGAATTGGGGAGGAAGATTTAGAGTTATTATAAAAGCTCTTCGTCGCGCTTTACTCCTCCTGCTAAGCCGCTATTTTTATCTAGAACTTTTTTCACCCTGTCTTTATTTTTATT
>JALQUC010000021.1 GCA_023268615.1 Candidatus Altimarinota bacterium
CCCTTGTGCACACCTCCGGAGAAAGCTCCCGGGTTACTTTCTCGTCCTGCCACTCTTCATTTGCAGACTGCCCCCATTTGCCTTTCTGCTGCCTTTTGTACATCCGCAGCTTTAAGTCTGCCTCATTTTGGCTATTTCTTCGGTTGAGAGAAGAGTGTTGATAGAATCAGGATGACACCACCTGTGATGGCTATATCCGCGACATTGAACACAGCGAAATATTGCAGACTGATAAAATCTGTGACAGAACCAAATAGTGTTCGCTCGAGTGCATTCAGGAGTCCTCCCGTGAGTATCATGAGATACCCTGTTTTTTCTATTTGTGAGAGAGTCTTCCATGATTTCCAGATGAAGATGCCAATACCCAGCAGTATTACAGGAATGACGAAAGAAATCCCGGGGAGAGGAGTACCAAATGCTACACCAGTGTTTTTCACATGCGTGATTTTCAGGATATTTCCAATCACAGAAAATTCTGGATCAGACATATTGACCCAGTATTTCGTGAGGATATCAGCGATGACTATATCGATGATGAGGAGTATTTTTTTCATGACTACTTTTTCTTCGTAGTTTTCTTCTTCGCTGGTTTTTTAGGTGCTTCTTTTTTCGCAGATTCTGTACTGGTCGTCGAGTCAGCTTTCTTTGCAAAGCGTCCAAATTTCTTTTTACCTGTATCGCCTTCAGCAAGTTTTTTCTCAACTATCTCATTTACAATTACTTCATCGAGGAGTGATGGATCATCTTTGTATTTTTTTGGAAGTGGGATATTGTCTTTTCCTTGCTTGAGATAGGGGCCGAATTTTCCACGAAGTACTTGAATATCTCAGTATTCAGCGATGATATTTCCTCCACCAGATTGTTTCGCTGCGATGAGCTCGAGTGCCTGCTCGAGTGTGACATTATAGACAGTAAATGCTGCATCAGCGGGGATAGATACATAGGTTTTTTCTATGACGACATAGGGACCAAATTTTCCAATAGCTGCCTTTACATCTTGACCATCTTTTTGACCGAGGATTCGTGGAAGTGCTGAGAGTTCGAGTGCTTGTTCGAGAGTGATAGTTTCCATATCTACGCCAGCGGGGATACTCGCAAAAGTTGGTTTTTTGTCTTCTGTTTTCTCTCCTATTTGGATACATGGACCAAATCGCCCCATTCGTACTGATACCTGTTCTCCAGTTTTTGGGTGCTTCCCCAGGATTCGCTCTCCTGTCACTCGTTCAGATCCGCCAGCACTCTCGACCTGAGGATGAAATCCTGCATAAAAAGTTTTCAGCATTTTCTGCCACTGCTCTTCTCCGCGAGATATCTTATCAAATTCTTCCTCGACATTAGCCGTGAATTTGTAATCAATCATCTGTGCGAAATTCTTCTCGAGGAATTCTGTCACGATGCGTGCGAGGGAAGTGGGGAACAGATATTTCTGCCTCTTCTCGACATAGCCACGATCCTGAATAGTGGAGATGGTAGAGGCGTAAGTAGAAGGACGACCAATACCTTCTGATTCGAGTTTTTTTACAAGAGTCGCTTCTGTATATCGACCTGGTGCACGAGTGAAGGTCTGTGTACCAGTGAAGAGTTGTGAATCGAGTTCGGTTCATTTTGCAATCATAGGAAGTGTGACTTCGCCTTCTTTTTCTTCTTCATCATCAGTGCCTTCTTCGTAGAGCTTTAGGAATCCGTCAAACAGAATAACCTGACCTTTTGTCTGCCATTTTTGATCTATATTTTTTGGAACAAAAGTATAGGTGGTTGTTTGTATTTTTGCTGCTTGCATCTGTGATGCAACAGTCCTCTCCCAGATGAGCTTGTAGAGTCTGAGATCATCTCCATCGAGACGGATAGTTGATGGATCTTGTTCGATATGAGTGGGTCGGATAGCTTCGTGTGCTTCCTGTGCGTTGGCAGTTTTTGTGGCAAATTTTCGTCCTTCTTTCATGCTATAATTTGCACCATATGAACTATTGATATAGCTCTGACATGCTGTTATCGCTTCTGCTGAGAGATTGACCGAATCAGTACGCATGTAGGATATGTGACCATTCTGATAGAGATTCTGCGCAATAGTCATCGTCTTTTTTACCCCAAATCCCATTTTTCGACTCGCTTCCTGCTGGAGTGTCGAAGTGGTAAAAGGAGCACCAGGCATACGAAATGTCTCATTTGTATCCACTTCTTCGAGAGTAAATCCGTATTTTTGCTTTAGAGATGCGACGAGAGTTTTTTCTTTCTCCCCTGGTTTTACCTCTGCACCATTTCCAAATTGTCCGAGAAATGTTTCAGCATCTTGTTGTGTTTTTATGTTTGGAGCTTTTCCTGCTACTTTTGTGAGCTCTGCGATGACATTTTTATCGAGTTTTACACGCATTTTCCATGACTCTGTTGGGACAAATGCCTCAATTTCTTTTTCACGATCGACGATGAGACGGACTGCGACGGACTGTACTCGACCAGCAGAGAGTGTAGTTGTGCTTGGGACTTTTCTCCAGAGGATAGGGGAGACTTCAAAACCCACAATTCTATCGAGGATTCGACGAGCCTGTTGAGCATAGACGAGATCCATATCAAGCGTTCGTGGTTTTGCTAGAGCCGCTTCAATTGCTTTCTTGGTGATTTCGGTATAGGTGACGCGTTTTGTTGTTTTTGGGTCGAGGTCGAGTGCTTCACAGAGATGCCAACCGATAGCTTCTCCTTCACGGTCTTCATCCGTTGCGATATAGACAGTTTCAGCTGATTTTACGAGTTTTTTGAGACCCGAGACGACAGTCTTTTTATCTTCATCTATTATATAGGTAGGAGTAAAACCATTTTCTATATCGATACCCATTTTTTTCTTCTCGAGATCACGGATGTGCCCGACGGATGCCTTCACGGTATAATCAGCTCACAGATATTTTTCGATGGTCTTTGCTTTTGCAGGAGACTCTACTATGACGAGGTTTTTTGACATGCCTCCTAGCGTAGAAAAAAAATCATCCTCTCAAAAAAAGAATAGATTGACAAAATATTAAATAAATTTCT
>JALQUC010000030.1 GCA_023268615.1 Candidatus Altimarinota bacterium
CACCCATTTTGATAAAGGTTACGGACACTTCACTACTCGCCAAAACATTCAATTCAACTGGCCTGCTATAGAAGATGTGAAAAAGATTCACTCACAGATGATAGTAGACATAAAAAAGGTTATTCGAGAAAATAAGGAACAAATAAAAAAATATTTCCGAGAAGAACACAAAGAAACTATTGGAATAAAAAAACAAAATCTCAATGCCTTTTTCGCACTCACAGAAGACAATGGGGAGATATCACTCGACTACATGGACGAGACCGATTTTTCTGTAACAATCTGGGATTTAGTAGACTTTAATCGTGATAATGCAGAAAACCTGCTTGATGGATCATATAATCAATGGTGGGACGCAGGCTCGTATATGATACCTCTCTACGGTACATGGAGAGATGGTAAATCCACTTGGAGAAACTTCGGCAGAGGTCATATAAAACAATGATTTAAGAGTCTCGGATGGACAGTTTTCTGAGGTGTCTGTGATGTTGCAACCGTTGTATCTCTTGGAAGCACATCCCCTCTGACAGCAGGAGGAAAGGCTGTGATACGATGAGTCGGATCTGGACTCCGTATGGCACGAATGGGCAAAATACTTGCGGTCATGCAGAAAATAAGAGGAATATCCGCAGGTAGAATAGCAGGAAATCTACTCTGAAAATGAATGAACACAGCACTCACACACAGTGGAAAATTTATGTTGGGTGGCATGTGAGCTGATGCTGCACACCAACTCATAGAATTTCCCCGATCAGAATCAATAAACATAGATAAACTCTAGAGAGAAACTTGACACAGAAAAAAATAAGCGAAAATCAGCTGATATCATGAATGCTGATCGTCGTATAGTACCCGAAAGACATGTCGCCTCAGTGCTCGCAGAGGAGCATATATCTGAGAGAACAATAGAGATAAAAAACACTCTCAAAAGATCTCCAAATAAGCTCCATAGTGTCGCACATAAATGGATAGAACATAATGGTATGAATCCGCTCGCACGCGTGATGATCAATAATGTTCATGGGGTTCCTCAAAAAAAATATCATTCACCACATGTCCATAATCATTCTGGGCATGAAGCTCACCATGGACACGATGCACACGGACATGGGCATGAAGCTCACTCAGGATTTGCAAGTTTCATCCATACTGGACATTGGTTTGGAGACCATGGAGCATGGATATTTGGTATGATTGGGAGATATCTCGGAGAAGTATTGGGATATACTCTAAAACTCCTCGCAGTCCTCCTCGTATTCTGACCAACGAGGACAGCCATATTGACAGCCATTATAATCTGAATGCTCAACATCTGGACTGGTACAGCTCTCTCAGTGTGGCTCAGCGCTGGAGCATGTCTGATACTACATGGAATCTTCTCTTTCACCACGAAGATGAGTGGTGAAAATAGTGGATGACATGGATGATGACACGAGCATGGTGGTCACTGACATCATTAAATGACCTACTCCCCGGACTTCGCTTCGCTGCATCCGGGGTTTCTTTTGGCGTCTATGAGAATCCAAATCGTGTCTGTTCTTGAGGGTAGTCTAGTTTTCACTGGTCTTCAATATATT
>JALQUC010000035.1 GCA_023268615.1 Candidatus Altimarinota bacterium
GAGTTATGCATGAAGATATGTTCAAGAAACTCGTGAAAATGATGAAGATTTTTAACAAACAACTACTCTAGACCCTTAATTATTTTGTTCTACATGGGGCTCCCAGAATCACCAGATTACACTCCTGAAAGGACGACTCTCATCTGAGATATATCGTTTGATCTGTATAGATGATCAGAGAGCATTGATTCATTTCTTGGGGAAACATGATTGTGAACAGTAGATTGCCCAGCAGCTTACCAGACATATGGGGATATTGTTGATTATTTGTGATGAATCCTAGGTGTTCAAAAATGTGATAATCCAGTTGATATGGAGGATTGGAGCACCCTTCTTTATGCCATGAAGAAAGTCGCCTGATCGGAAACCGGTAAATTGCAAATAGCACGCGACGAAGGGTCCTGCGCAGGTACTGGATATATGTGCATTGCTCGTCTTATCAGGGCTAAACAGATGCCTCTCGAGGACAAGATAAAATATGTCGCATGGCTCAACAGGTGATACATTTCAGAACAAATGATTCGTTTTTTATCAAACTAGCTGTTAAACCCCTGACAACGATATATTTTCCTTCTTATCTAAAAACGCTCCAATCGGAGCGTTTTTTAGAAAAGAGATTATTGTTCTATAGTAATCCTACTTCCCAGGATATTATCCGTTTCGGAGGCTATAAATTCCATCATTGTGGGAAAATCAAAACCAATTTTTTCCCCTACCTCATTTAATCCTCTTTCATAAGTTCAGAGTGAGACGATTCACTCCACCTTGGCGAAATCAAAACCAATTGTTCCTAGTATCCTTTCAAGATCTTTTTGGTGAGTCATAGGTTCAGCTCTTTCGGTCTCTCCAGGCGTTTCCATACACAGGGGTAAATAATAATTCTTGTGAATATATGTATAGATATATTAATGTCAAATATACTTGAATTATTTTTTTAACTCCTAAACCCCCGACAGACGACATATTCTTCAAAGCTTCTGTTTCGGCAGACAGAAGTATCTAGATTTTTATGATTGCGATTAACGCTTCTGGGGCGTCAATTATGTATTCACAGTCTAGACTGTAGAGATTTTGTTTTAATTTTTCAGGATCATATACCGCAATTGCTGGACTATCGTACGTTTCAGCATAATAAAAAGGATCATCTATTTCGGTCAAATCCCCCATTACTTCTTCATAATTACAAAAAACCACTCATTCTCCACATTCCGAATGAAAGGTAATGCCTATTTTATTGCCATCAAAACCACTATAAAGTAATCCTGGACGATAGAAAGGTAGTTTTTTGAGACCTTTGTGAAAGAGTGCAACCCGTGATTCCATATCCCAACCTTTAGAAACATCAATATTATATATTGGGGGGAGAATGTTTTTCTGTTTCTCTATTCAGACTAATTTGTCACGAGTTTCTTTTATGCGGGAACGAACATTTTTCGATGGAATAGAACTTTTTTTTTCGGGTGATGCTGAATCTGGCAAATTTTGATCTAAAGGAGGCATACAGGAAATATTTTGTTAAATTAATTTATTTATAATAAAATTATGATCCAAAAAAGCTCGATCTATCACATTCATTGAATACTAAAACATAACGAATACCTACTCCATTTATCCCAAATAGTGTAAAAAACTGTCTTCATTGAGACCCAGTAGCTCTGAATTGATCCCATGACATACATCTCAGAGTAGCATCCCGAACAGCTCAGCCCAGTATCTCATGTGTGCGTAAAATATTAGGAAGTTTTAAATCGGCTATATTGCCGATATTTTGCTGTTGCATCAACAGAATTATGAGTTTACGCAAGAATCTTTCTGTAGAGGAGAGTTTTATAGTTCCCATTTCTCATCATCTGGCTTTACTGAAATTTTCTGGTCCCAAAATAGTAAAATCATCCACCTCTGATGATTTTTCTGGGGTCATTTCTTGAAGAATTATAACCAGCTTTTTATGAAAAGGTCTCCGAGATATAACATCTTTTAATCTTTTCCGACGAGATTCTGAAAAACTTTCCGGGACAGAAGATATACTCATTTTATATAATTACAAAATAACAATATTATTATATATAATAATTAATATTGTCAATAATTCTAATCTAACTCTTAAATCCTAGGCATACGACATATTCCTCAAAACTCCTATCTCGGCAGGCATCTGGCTTGATGGTCTGTATTTTGCGAAACATTTTTTTTGCGGTGCTCTGGACTTGGCCTAGGTCTCGACCAACGAATACTTTCATCACGAGATTGCCCCCTGGTCTCAGAAATTTTTCTGCGATTTTGAGCACTTCGAGACAGAGCATAGCACTGTGGTATTGGTCATCGTCATTTCGTCCTGTCGTCCGTGGAGCGACATCAGAAGTGATGAGCTGAAATCCTCCTCTCTCATTGATTCACCAGACAGCTTGTCAGGCAGTTTTTGATTGATGGAGTTCATTGAGATAATCTCTGATTTTTTCATGTGTTTCAGGCGCCATCATGTCACCGACCATGGTTGTGATATGTTTTTGTGAGAATTGAGCGACCTCCTGGAGATCAACTCCGAGGATTCTCCCTTCATCACCGATAATTTTTGAGAGGACTTGGAGCCAGCTTCCTGGAGCACATCCGAGGTCGAGCGCGATAGTATCAGGGCGAATAATTCCAGTTTCTTCTTGGATTTGGAGGAGCTTGAACGCACTTCGAGCTCTGTAGCCTGCAGATTTTGCACGGTGAAACCAGATATCCTGGACTTGATATCCTGCTTTATTGGCGACTCGAGGGGCTACAATCTTTGTTTTTTTCTTAATCATATCTCTTAGGAGAGGGGTGGGGCAGAAGTAGTTACAATGAGGATTTATTATACATATTCCACTCTATTTCTATGTCTACTTCTATATCTTTCTTTTGCATTATAGAGAAAATGACGAAAATAATAGTATGAAACACCTCCCACTCCAGTACGCTGCCCGGGGTATCATCACAGATCGTGAGGGAAATATACTGCTCGTCAAACATGGCAGTCATAAACCACACACCCTGCCAGGTGGTCATGTAGAAGTGGGGGAGACATTCCAGGAGGCATTTATCCGTGAAGCACGAGAAGAGCTCGATATCGTCGTAGAATTGATAGGGCTCGTCACCATCTATCAGGAATCAGGGATTCAGTCACTCCCAGCACCAGTCAGAGTGCAGACCATCGAATACGAAAATGAGAGAGGCCCCCAGAGAAAATATGAAGAATTCTTCCTCGCGCACCATGTGTCTGGATCAGTAGATGTTGATTCTCATGAGATTGCGAGCTTTGGTTGGTTCTCCCTTGATCAGATTCGCAGTATGGCAGATACAGAGATATATCCCAGTATTCGTGAGCTTATCCTCGGTGTTTCAGTCTAAAAATTTGACAAAAAATTCATCCGTCTACAATTATTCTATGCGTCAAACCAGTTCACTTCTTCTCAGCCTCCTCCTTTCCCACTCGGGAGAGTAGTTTGTTGCGAAGGAAAAATCACGCACTTTCACTCTCCCAAATTGGGAGAGTTTTTGTGGCACCAGGAAACCCCGTACGCCGGAAGCGACGGTATAATGACACTTAAAGCTCGTGGAGCT
>JALQUC010000024.1 GCA_023268615.1 Candidatus Altimarinota bacterium
TTTGGTGATGTGGATTTCCAGCTCGCAAAACAAGAAGGCATCCATATTACCTCAGCGATAGACGAAGCAGGGAAGTATACAGCGGAAGTCCCAGACTACCAGGGGCAGCTCTACCTCGATTGTATTGATCCAATCACGGAGAGGTTAAAAACAGAAGGAAAACTCTTCAAAAAAGAAGGTATCACGCACCGTGTCCCATACTGTCCTCGCAGCAATACGCCTCTCATGCAAAAAGCTCAGAAGTCGTGGTTTATCGATATCCAGAGAATCAAGTCAGAACTCATCGCACAAAATGAACATATCAACTGGTTCCCGGATCACTTCAAGCATGGTCGATTCCTCAAATCCCTCGAATCTGCTCCAGATTGGTGCATCTCTCGTTCACGTTTTTGGGGAACACCGATGCCGGTCTGGCAAAATGCCGACGGAAGTGAGCGTGTCGTCATCGATTCTCGCGAAGAACTCTATCAGAGAAATAAACCACTCTGACAGATAACGAAGCTCGTCATGTTACGACATGGTCGAAGTGAGGCAAATGAAGCAAAAATATATAATGATGACGGACTCTCGCCACTCTCAGAACTTGGAAAAAAACAATCTCAAGATCTCGTAGAACAGCTGAAAGCAGAAGGTGTAGAAGTGATTACCTCATCGCCCTTTTTGAGAACTATTCAGACGATTACACCTTTTTCAGAGGCCACAGGAATTCCTATTGAAACAATGGTTGAGCTCCGAGAAGCTGAGCACGGAACGATTGCTGAGAAATCTTCTGAAGGAGATAAAGCCATGCAGGAGCGACACTCTTTCAATGCTGACCCAGATTACAAATTCTGAGAAACAGGCGAATCACAAAATGACCTCATAAATCGAGGTAAGAAAGTACTTGAGTATATCAGTCAGAAATATCCTGGTAAAACTGTTGCCATCGTTAGCCATGGCTACACTGTCAAATACTTGAGGCTTGCAACAGGGGCAAAACCTCTTCCAGAAAAAGTAAAAAACGCACAACTCTACACGATCTATCTCGACCACAACACAGGAAAAGAGCTCAATCTTCATCGGCCGTATATTGATAGGATTTATGTACCATGAAAACCTACATTCACTCCCAAAAAAGTCCTCGGCGTGCATGGCTGGACCAGTCGTGGGTTGGGAAGTGCGTACGAGGGGAAATGGCTCCCTCTTCAGGACAAACTCAAAGCTGTCAATATCCAATTTGATGTTCCTGATTTTGACAAAAATAAAGAAACGACCTATTCGCTCTGGAAAAATAAACTCGATACGCTCGATGTCGCAAATTATGATACAGTTATGGCGACCAGCTTTGGATGCCCTGTTATCATGCAGTATCTCTGTGAGAAAAATATTCAACTCAAGAGATTAGTTCTCGTTGCACCAAGTGGACTAACTGGTAATGAATATCTCGAAAAAATTATTCCAGAAATGACGGAAGATGTCGAGCAGCTTCGATGACTCGTCGGGGAGATAATTATTCCGCACAGTGAAGATGATGACTCGACGAGTGCGCGATTTGAATATGGTAAAACACTCGCAAAAAAAATAGGTGCTACTTTCCTTCCTATCAATGGCGTTGGTCACAAATTCGGCGGTTGGAGCATTGAGTTCCTCTCTTCCCTCATTCAAAATGGTGTCCCACTCCGTCGTATCCCCGAAGTTCTCGATGTCTGGATGGATAGT
>JALQUC010000034.1 GCA_023268615.1 Candidatus Altimarinota bacterium
TTTACTTTTGGATCGTAGTAACTGATCATGAGTTCGATGAGCTGATCTTTACCGAGAATCTGAGATTTGAGTCCGACAAATTCGAGACTTCATTTGACCATATTGGCTTTTTCTGTGAGTCGTTTTTTGAGATATTGAACACGGGCGAGATTTTTGCGTACTTCCTCGTAGGTAACGGTCTGACTGACTCCTGCGAAAAAGCTCTTCACAATCTGGAACATACCTCGAGGATTGACACTCTGATTATCTACTTCATCGTGAGGGACGATGATATAGAATTCTTTCTTCATAATCTGAGCGACATTCACGAGATTGGTGAGAAATTCTATGTAGCGTTCGGACTGATCCTTGAGAAGAGGATTTTTCTGTCCTGCAGTTGTAGCCTTGAGGCGATTGAGATACCCCTCAATATCGACCTTGAGTGAACGAATCAGTATCTGGATTGGGAACTGGAGAGAATTGAGAAAGTGCTGAAAAGAATAGATAATAGCATCCTGTTCTTGCTCTGATTTGAGGAGGAAGTTAACGGCCTCCACTTTGAGCACGATACGCGCAGAGCCATCCTTCATAATGACGATATTGTCACGAATCTCAGAAAACGGGAGATATCGCTGAGTGGAGTCGTCCTGATGAGTTTCCTTCTTGGGTTTGACAGACTTTAGTGTGGTATCCTTTCCTGGTTTTATTTCTACAGGCTTTGAATCTGATACTTTTGAGGTATCTGTGGTAGGTTTTTTGGATTTAAAGAGTATGTCGAGGGGGTTCTGCATAAGTATAGTTTATATTTTCTTGAGATTTTCTGCAAGTTCCGAAGTGCTTTTTTCCCGTTTGACAGTATTTTTTGTACCGTCTTCTGACTGTACATATCCGAGTTCTAGTGGAGAATAACTATCTACACCTCGAATCCAGACCCTTCCCTGCCCATTATTACCATTTCCATTGATCTTGTATCGAGCCAGATTGAGGATAAATGGGAGGAAAGTCATCTCATGCGTGCGAAATTTGGCAACGACGAAGAAAATACCGATAACAACGACACAGACGATAAAAAGTGGCGTATTTGGGATAGCCCCCTGGAATTTGTTAAAAATACCAAAAGCAAGGATAACTCAGACGATGATAATGCCCATTTGACGGAGACTGAGGTCAAATATTATGGTATCTTCGTTTTCTATCTGAATAGGAATCTTGTACTGCATATCCAAATATTGCCACAAATTGAAAAAATATGCAAATCTCTATACTATTTTTCAAGTAAAAGTAGAAGAAGAAAGAAAAACAGTGGATTTAATAATAGTCTTATAATCCCTCATTTTGTACTTTGTACTTTGAATTTTGTATTCTAACTCAAGAAAATGTCTAAAGTTTTGGTTCTGCACGATACTTTTCTCTATAAAGGCGGTGGAGAGCGTCTCATTCTCATGATTGCCAATGCTTTAGAGGCTGATATAGCCTCGGGGTTTTTTAGTCCTGGGAGCTATGATCTGCGAGCGCAAGGCTTCAAATGAGCCATGATTCCGCTTATGCCACAGTTTTTTCTGCATGAATTCACATGGATGCCTCGGAAAATGGCATTTATCTGCAAAAATGGGCTCCGACACTTCGGTCTCAAGTGGGCTTTTAGTATCAACGCGAGAAAGCTCAGAAATACTTATGATACAGTCATTCTGAGTGGTGACTGTCTCTCAGCAATAGGGCATTTTCAGGGAAAAAAGATTGTCTATTATTGCCATACCATACCTCGCTATCTCTTTGACCAGAGAGAACAATATGAGCAAAAAGTCCCAAAAGCTATACTCCCCCTCTATCGTGTTATGACCTCGGTATTTCGGAAGGCCTATTTGCGGGATTTATCATCTATAAAAAATCTCCTCACGAATTCCAAAAACACACAGAAGAGAATCAAAACTTTTACCGATCGTGATGCGGATATCCTCTATCCTCCCGTGGATGCTGATTTTTTCTGCCCTCCAGAAATACCCCAAGAAAAGAGTTATTTTTTGTCTTTTGCTCGACTGTCATCTATCAAGAGGGTTGATCGAATCGCACTCGCATTCCAGAGTATGCCTGAAGAGAAACTGATTATCACCTATGGGAAAAATGACCCAGAAAAAGCCAATATAGAGTCTCTCATAGCCTGATACACCAATATCTCAATGAGAGAATCCCCCTCTGACGAGGAACTCAGGAATCTCATCCGTGGCGCAAAAGCAACGATTTATGTCCCTGTTGACGAAGATTTCGGCATGAGCCCAGTCGAATCTATGGCCTGTGGTACTCCTGTGATAGGTGTGAACGATGGAGGGCTCAAAGAAAGTATCGTAGATGGACAGACTGGCATTCTCATAAATCCTGATTGTGCTCCAGAGTATATCATAGATGCTGTTCGTGCTCTCCCATGAAAAAATATCTCATCATGAACCTGTATACAGAGAGCAGCTGATTTTGATTTAAAATCCTTCACAAAAAAGCTCAATGAAGCGATAAATAAGTAGATATATGATTTTATTGCAATAAAGTTGCATTTACAATTTTGTTGCTATAATCCCCACATGAGACAAACAAAAACCAGGCAAGAAATACTCTCCTTCCTTGAGAAAAACCATAGTGCCTTTACCGCCTATGAAATAGCTGAAGCTCTCTCCATCAATACCGTCACAGTCTATCGTGTTTTAGATTTCTTGAAGTCTCAAAAACTCGTACACCATATCCCCGCTCTCGGAAAATGGAGCGCTTGCCAGTGTAGTGAATCAAATCAAGATCATGGATTTCTCATCTGTAAAAAATGCGATTCTGTGGAAGAATTTCTCTCACCTCATCAGTGTATTCATGCTCATGAATTTCAGTGCGAAGAGCACATATTAGAAGTAATAGGCACCTGTAAATCTTGTTCAAAAAATACTTAATTTTTTATTTATGTCCTCTCTTTTTATTATACTCGGTCTTTTCATGATTTCTGCAACGGGGTTGGTTCTCTATATTTTTAGAGAAATTCCCAAAAAAATACTGCATATTTTAATTGCACTCGGAGCATGAACTATGTTTTCAGTAGCTCTGGTACATATACTCCCAGAGGCCATGGAAAGCCACGAAAGTGCACTCTATGCATTTGTAGGTGGGTTCTTGTTGATATACCTCTTGGAAGAACTACTCACCCCTCACCATCACGATCACAAACATCATGGTCATACGCATGAGGACCCGCACGAACACATGCAGCATATTATTATAGTTTCTTGGATTGCCATATTTATACACACCATCCTAGACGGTGTAGGTATCAGAGCTGGCTTTGCTATGGGTGAAGAACTCGGCATGAGTATACTAGCTGGTGTCGCTATTCATCAAATTCCTGTATCCCTCTCAATTGCTTCGCTCCTTCAAGAATCGCTCTTTAAAAAAAGATATCAAATATTTCTTGTTCTCATGTTCGCACTTTCTGCCCCAATAGGATTTCTGATAGCTGGAATTTTTATATTAAGTGTATCGCCCTTATTTATAGCTCTTATCACAGCTCTTGCTGGTGGATCTCTGCTCTATGTTTCAAATGTTGAACTGCTCCCTATGATTCATTCGCAATCATCAAAACATATGAAATACATAACTGTAGCTCTCTTCGTTTTGGGTGTTATAGGTATGAGTCTCGTGGCATTTTTTGAATAAAAAAAGAGCCCTTAGAGGACTCTTTTAAATAATTATATAAAGCTTATTTTTGTTCTTTTGGCAGGATACCAGTATTGATAATTTGTTTTGTAGAAGGACGGAAGAGAACACTTGTACTCTTGAACTCAAAGACAAAATCTCATGGCTGAACATCGCGGAAAAAATCGGGAGACTCAGATTGTGCGAGAGCAACATCCTCAATTTTTCGCACATCGAGGAGGACTTCTTCTGGAGCAATAGCAATCTGGGTGACGAGGCTCTCAAGGACAGACATCACTTCTGGTGTCAGAGTGACTGATGATGATATACTAATTTTCTGAGGCTCACTGACGATTGAGTCGAGAGTAGGTGTCTCATCTGCCATACGCATCTGTCGAGAGTACATATATCAACCGAGTACTACGAGGGCAACCACAACTACAGCAAGTATAGTCGCAAAAATACTCATATCTGTAGTACTCTTCTTTGTGGAAATTGATTCAGGTATGATCTCTTTTGTGAAAGATGAGACAGCTGTTTTGACTGGTTTTTTTGCTACTTTTTTTGCAGATGATGCCTTTTTTACTGCAGGTTTTGCAACAGTTTTTGTTGCAGGAACGGTATTGGATTTCTTTGGAGCTGTCGTTGTTTTCTTTGCTGTGGATTTCTTTGGAGCTGTTTTCTTAGAGCTAGACGATGTTTTGGTTGCAGTCTTTTTTTTAGCTTCAGCCATACGAAATGAAGATATAAAATAATGACTAAAAGATACTCATCTTTAGTGCATTTCAAGGAAGCTCTTGAAGTATTCAGGATGACAAAAAATAAAAATAAGAGAAATAATATTTTATAAACTATGTCTATAGAATACCATTTTTCTCACATTCCTCCTGAGTCGTCATACCGAGCAAGACTTTTGCTCGTGCGTCATCGAGGATAGAGAGAAATCCTCACTTGAGAGCAATATTTTTTATTTCTGTATCATTTTTTCCTGTTCGTATGGCCTCTCGCACTTCATCAGTCACTTGAAATACTTCGTAGATACCCATTCGTCCACTATAGCCAGTATGCCCACATTTATCACATCCAGCACCACGCTGTGCGAGAGATTCAGTAGCGCCATACCGAGCAAGAAGTTTCTCATCTCCAGGAAGTGGAGCTATATTCTCTCGGACAGCACAATGACGACATACTCGGCGTACAAGTCGCTGTGAGATGATGACATCGAGTGATGCTGCGACATCAAAAGGACTTACTCCCATATTTTCGAGTCGTTCGAGGGTCTCAAATGCACTCTTGGTATGGAGTGTCGAGAGGACGAGATGTCCTGTGAGGGCTGCCTGCACTGCAGTATTGGCAGTATCGAGATCACGGATTTCACCAATCATGATAATGTCTGGATCATGTCGGAGAATAGAACGAACCCCCATGGCAAAAGTATAGCCTGCTCGCTCATTTATCTCTGATTGGAGGATTCATGGTATCTGGTATTCTATGGGGTCTTCGAGGGTAATAATCTTATCTTCTGGCTGCTTGAGCGTATCAATCATGGTGTAGAGCGTGGTCGTCTTACCAGAACCAGTCGGACCAGTCACGAGTATCATTCCTTGTTTCTTTTTGAGGGCTTGGAGAATAATTTCCTTCTGAGGACCTATGATTCCGAGTCCATCAAAATTGATAACAGTTGAAGAAGAATCAAGGATACGGCAAACAATACTCTCACCATAACGGGTCGGCATCACAGAAACACGAATATCTATCTGCGCATCGTGTCATTCTTTTCCGAATCGGAATTTTCCATCCTGTGGGACATCATGGATATTGAGTTTGAGATTGGATCGGTATTTCATTCGCTCGACGATGAGAGCATGTTCTTTTGCTTGAAGAGTCCCCACGGTCGCGAGATCGCCATCAATACGAAAACGAATCTGTGCATCGACCTCCTGAAGCTCAAGATGGATATCCGATGATCGGAGCTGAAGCGCTCATTTGATAATCGCAGTGAGGGCTCCGTCGGAGTCTTGCTTGTCGAGAGAGAGCCGTATTTCATCGAGGATATGATGAAACTCTGGGAAGTATGCACTTGCACCAGTTTTCTCTTGTTTGAGCATTTGTGTCAGCTTTTCGATGTTTTGTGTCACCTCGGTCATAGATACAGTCTACCCTATTCCTCTTCGCTTTGCAAAAATATCGATACAATATCGTCATGCCAAAGAGGGAAAAAATCACACTTCTGCAAAAAATCGCTCCAAATCTCAAGCATTTAGCTAAGAAAAAAGTACTAGTAGCCTGTTCTGGCGGACCAGATTCGATGACACTCTTGGATATACTGCGTACATCCAAAGGACAAAGTATCATTGTCGGTCATGTCAATCACCAACTCCGTGAGACAGCTCAGAGAGATGAGGAAATAGTAAAAAAATACTGCAAAAAACATGGTATCACTCTCGAAATACTCACGGTCGATATCAAAAAAGAAGCAAAAAAAACAAAAACAACTGTCGAAGAATGCGCGAGAAATGTACGAAAAAAATGGCTCGAGGAAATGCGAATAAAACACCATGCCGATATTATCGCAACGGCTCACCACAGTGATGATCAAGCTGAAACAGTCCTCTATCGGATAACAAAATGAACAGGCATCACCGGGCTCGTAGGGATCGAGTGAGAGAACGGATACTATTCGAGGCCCCTTATCTGATTGACTAAATCCGAGATTCTCAACTACGCAAAAAAGAACAAAATCCCCTACTGACACGACGAGACCAATGATGATACAAGTATTCCTCGGAATATGCTCCGCCATGAAGTCCTGCCTCGTCTCCAGGAGATCAATCCAGAAGCGACACAATCAATCATACGACTCAGTCAATCAGCCCGAGAATTGAAGATGAGTTTTAATACTTTTTTCCGTGAAGCACTGGAAAGAAAATCCTTCACACTGGATTGGTATCATAGCTTACCTCTAGGATTTCAGCATGAATTCTTGCGCTGTCTCTATGAGCTCTCAAATGGCTCCACTCATGGTCTCTCTACTGCCCTCATGAGCGAACTCGATAGATTTCTCTCGACGAGAACTGGTGGAAAAAAAGAAATCAAGAAAATGAAGCTCGAAAAGAAACAATGAACCGTGTATTTGACAATAAAAAAAGATTATTAAAATACATTTTTAATAACTTTTAGACTTTTATGCGAAAACCAGAATGAATAGAGTCTCTCGAGACAGTGAACGATATTACATGTGCCCGTGGTGATTTCATAGCAGCAGCTCGAATATTTGATGATGCTGAAGAAAATATTTCCATAGCAATAGCACGGGAAGAAGAACAATGGGGCATGGATGCCAAAGTAGCCAGGATACTCAGGGTCATTCGCGGTAGAGCTTCTACTCACAGCATAACCCCATGAACTCCTTCTTCGAGTGAGCAAATACTCCAGAGCTTGGAGAGAAGTGAAAATATGCAAATTCGATGAATTGGACAGTATGTGAGAACAATAATTGATGGTGTTATAAATTCAGCTCCAGAAAGACATATTACTGAGGTGATGAATGCCATTGAAAAGGGTGTCCCCTACAGGAGAAAGTCCTCACCCATACATATTCAAATACTTGAACGAGCCGGATTCGAAGAATACTGTGTCGATGATCTTGCAGATTTCTTTAATACCACACCTGTTCTGATGTCATGATTTCTCACTATACTGGAGAGAAAAGGTTGGATAATTAGATACAGAAAAACAGATGCAGAAGATGACAAAAGAAAGGTCTACATCAAACTCACTCCAGCCTGAAAGGGACTCGTAAAAAAAGTCCAAAGCAAGCTCTCGTAAATGAGTTTATCCCACTAATTTTTTCTTGAGTTCCTCCACGCCTTCCCCCGTTTTCGCTGAGACAAAAATAGGCTTGAGGTGTTTGTAGGTCGTTTTTAGTTTGCGAATCTGAGCCGGAGTACAGCGGTCTATCTGGTTGAATATATAATACCTCGGTTGTTTCGCACCGATACGCGAGAGGATATCATCCGTCACAGAAATCCTGTCTGCTATATGTGGATCACCCGCATCGACGACCTGGAGCAAGAGGTCACACGAGAGCGATTCTTCGAGAGTAGAGGAAAAAGCATCAATAAGCTCAGGCGGGAGGTCTCGGATAAATCCTATTGTATCATAGATGAGAATATCTGGACGAGCAGTAAATGACCCTGCTTCGTCTATGTAGGCGTTTTGCGGAAGTTTCAAGCGTCCAACTGTAGTTCCGAGCGTCGCGAAGAGCTCATCTTTTTCGTAGACTCATTTATCTGTCAGAGCGTTCATGAGGGTGGATTTCCCAGCATTGGTATACCCCACGATACCGATGGTGACAGCATTCATTCGTTTTCGCGCACTCCTGTTTTGCACTCGGACTTTGCGATAATGATCAATTTTTTCTTTTGTTTTTCTCTCCATCTCACGAAGATGTCGTCGCATGATCTCAGTATTCGTCTCTCCGATACCCTTGTTTGAAGTGCCCCCTCCCCCACCCTGTCTATCCATCTCCATACCCATACCAAATATCCGAGGACCCATGTGTTTGAGTGATGCGAGCTGGATTTGGAGCTTGGCTTCTGGAGTTTTCGCATGTCGTTGAAAAATTTTCAAAATCAGATCCACCCGATCCCACACCTGGAGTTTCATTTTCCGTTTTTCTATTTCCTGCACGATAGCATATATCTGCCTCGCCTTGAGAATATTCCCGATGATAAGTGTGTCTGCCTGTAGCGCCTCTGCGAGGTCGAGCACTTCTTCGAGTTTTCCCTTCCCAACATAGGTCTGATAATCAGGCTCATCGCGTTTTTGAAGCGTCTGAAGGACAACAACTCACTGGTAGGTAGAGACCAGTTTTTGGAGTTCGGCTATTCGGTCATCGAGGCTGTATCCGACGAGAAGGGAAGAGTCTTTTGGGGCAATATCTAGGAGTATCGTGCGCATAGGGAATATCATAGGGAGAAATATTTTTATTCAAAATTTGTATTCTCGTGAAAAACATGGTAATATGATGATACTATGAATACAACTGCACCAAAACATACAGCGACTTATAGCTTCACGACTTGCAAGAGATGCGGCTATATCATCGCAGCAGAAGAAGAACTCTGTGAGAATTGTCAGAATCAGACAGAAACAAATCCATCACTTTTTAAATAATTATTTTATGCAATCAAAGGAAACCCAGATACCTGATTTTTGAGAAACTATCCGAACTGACCATGCTGGCTTGATTGAAATATTAAAAGATGAACCTATTGTCACATTTTACGACGAAAACAATTCCAAAATGGAATTTGCAGATTTTCTAGATAAATATAAAGATGGATACTATGTATTGACCCGTATGGAATCTGATACTTTGACCTATGAAGTTCGTCATATAAAAGAAGAAGAATCATCTACAGAGAGTTTAATAAAGGATACATCAGGAATAGTGTCTAAAACAATCAATTAACTAATTAGAATTTTAGCTGCTAATCATGAAAAAACGCATAAAAACATTCCCTACCCTCCTCCTCGGTGTACTCTGTGCTGTGGGCGTCCATATGGTACTCTTTACTGACTCGGGTCATCGTCTCCAGAGTGCTATCGTCGAGAGTGATACGATGAGCCATGCTGAGGCACATCTCGTTGCTGGAGATGATAGTCTCGAATTTCGTGTCAATGTGACAGCGACCAATGTGACAAAAATCGAAGGAATCCTCAATTATGATGATACATCTCTGGTTCTCTCTAATCCTACTTCTCTAGTTGGAAAAATGACTATTACTGATGCAGATTTCTCAAAGAAAGTAACAGTGACATTCCCCTCTCCAACAAATATCCGAAAAGGTGATACCCTCGCAACATGGACCATGACACCTATCCTCCCAGAAGTGCATTCAATAAACCTCACAGAAGTATCACTGACGATGACTGACGGAGTCGAACAACTCACAACAGAAGGAACGGGGGAATTTTAATCACTATGGAAACCGCTATTTCTTCATACGGACATGTGTTAGAAGAATCACTAAATGTATCTGCCCAGATTGATGAAATTGAGGAATTGTTCAATATTTTTCTTGAGGAGAGTAAATACCCTATCAAAAAGCCAAGAGATGAAGCACAAATGCTCAGTATGGTAAAAAATTTCTTTCACAAAAGAAAATCTGAAATACAAAATATACGAGAAAATTCTCTTCTATCCAATTCTGACTGCATCTCGCTGTCCACAATAGCCTGCCTTCTCGCAAATCGCAGAGGTTTTAATACAAAAATAGCACATCCAAAAGCTCTTCATAGGTCCCTCCACGCACTGCTCATACAAGAGGATGGTACCATGTTTCAGATAGCAGGGAAATATCGAAATTATGTGACTCAAATCCTACAACCACCCGAAGTAGTGAAAAGAATAAAGCTCATAAAGCCATTATTTGATGTCACGAAAAAGCTGGGACTAAATGTGAGATCGTCGCGTTAATTCAAACACAATCTCTGGTCTCAAAAGTTTTACAGGACAATCATCAGTACTCACAGTTTCATCGAGGAATTTCGCAAGAGCTTCTTTTTTTGATTCTCAGACAGCGAAGAGACATACATGTCACAGTATTTGAATTGATTTTGGAGAAAGAGATATCCGTTCTGGAGGGAGCTTGGGAGCATTATCAATCTGGATAAATCACTCTTTCCCAGAACTCAGGGCTGGATGATGTGGGAAGAGAGAAGCAGTATGACCATCTGGACCTATACCAAAGAAGGCAATATCTATGTTTCCAACCCTCTCGCTGTATTCAGCTCCATCACTGTCCATGGTAGGTCGGATGAAATTCGCTTCAGAAATTCCATATTTCTCAAAAAGAGGTCACAGAAATACATCCCAAATATGCTCATCATTCCGTTCTGAGATATCACAATTCACTCGTTCATCAGTCATGCACCAGCGGATACGAGAGGTTTCAATATTTTTCCATCCATCTGAATCAAGCAGTTCTAAGTACCAAGAATTAAAGGATGATCCACCTCCGAGGCCGACCATGACAGTTGCCTGTTTTTGGAGAAGTAATTGAAGTGTACTGAAGAACCAGTTAGTAATGTCTGAATAGGAATGTGTTATTTTCATAGTCATGATATGATTGGTACTTGACCTGGCTCATATACCTGAAGCACTGGACAATTATCTGTACAGTGCAGGAGCTCATCGACGACTTGCCAGGCAGCGCGTACACTATCCCATCGGACAAAATAACTCGCATCACGAGCAAAGGCCTTTTCTATGAGCTTCTCGTAGGCATTATTTTTATTTTCAGGCGTTTCTGCAAAAAATTTCTCAGTCCCATCGCGGAAAATAATTCTGACAGACGATTCTTTACGATCAAGGGCTTTCCCTGTCTCAATGACCACTTCTGTATCCATCCAGTGAGGATTATCTATCGTGAGATGAGTCTTGATATAGGTCTCCGTGCGTGAATCAGGGGCTACTCATGGTACCTCCCGATACCCTCTATACTGTCCGACTACGATGTCATGGCGTGGGTCGAGGAGGAGCGGCGCAATAGAGCTAATAGCCTGAAATACCCTATCTCTCACATCGTCAGAGAGACGAGAATGTGGCATCTGCATGGTAGTAAGAGCGAGGAGTTGTAGGAGATGGTTCTGGAGAAAATCCCTCGTCGCACCACTATTATCATAATAGGCACCTCTATCCTCTATTGTGAGGGTTTCGCGAGCAGTGATATGAATTTTTGCAATTCTAGCGCTGTACCAGTCATCACCTTGATTCAATCGATAATCCATCAATTCTCCAACGAAATTTTTCCCGAGGTAGTGGTCAACTCGATATATCTGATTTTCAGAGAAGATATGCTGTAGGTCGAGATTGAGCGCTATTGCTGTACGCAGGTCATGTCAGAACGGTTTTTCTATCATCACTCTCGCATCAGGTGTATTGAGTCCAACAGAAGCAAGTCACTGAGCTACGGTGACGAAATATTCTGGGCTCAGGCAGAGATGGTAGACTACTTCGTGAGTTTTGAGTAATTGACTGTTTTCAGTAGTACCATCATTTTTCATTATTCATTTTTCATTATTCATTGCCGAAATATCTTGAAGAGTGTTCTTTAATTCGGCATAGTCTCCACCCTCTATATCTAGTCGGACATAGAAGATAGTCTCCGTATGATTGAGGAGGTCTGAATAAGGGGCGAGGAAATTGCGGAAATCATCACGAGACCAATCTCGACGACCGATACAGATGAGCGTATCATAGACTCATTTCTGAAGCAGAGTGCCAAGTGCTGGCAGAACATAACGCGTTGCGAGGTCACCGGTAGAACCAAAAAGAACGAAAGTTTTCATGAGAATAGTATATCAATTTTTGTAAAAATAGAGAAATCAATACACTCGATGGCATATTTATGCATCTTTTCTTCTCAATCCTCTGAGTCACTCTGCAGATTTTTGCCTTTAGTATCTATGTAGGGAGCATATTTCGCGGAAAGACAAAACCACACCTCTACACCTGGCTCCTGTGGTGAATCCTCTGAACTATCGTCACTATCGTACAGATCACCAACGATGCAGGCTGGGCTATTCTGATATCTGGACTCATGGCAGGATGCAATCTCACGCTGGCAGGACTCTCTCTCAAATACGGCGAAACTTCTCTCACAAAGAGGGATAAATACCTCCTCCTTGCTGCCCTGCTCACGATAATTCTCTGGCAGATTTCGAGTAATGATCTCATCGCTATCACTCTCGTTTGTTTTATAGATGCTGTCGCGTTTTATTTTACATTTAAAAAATCATACAAAAAGCCATACGATGAAAAGCTCTCATCCTACATTCTGTGGACTCTTCAGTTTGTGAGCTTTGCTCTCGCGGTAGATAATCCGACCCCTACAAATCTCCTCTACCCTGTTTTTCTCGCAACCATAGAGCTCATTTTTGTATTTTTCCTCATCTGGAGAAGGAATCTGAGAAAAAAATAATTCCACTATTTTTCATTATTCATTATTAATTATTCATTTGTTTTTGTATGTCCTGGATTGATGATTTTCTAAAAAAACAAAAACCTATCGTCGCTCTCGCGCCCATGGATGGATACTGTGATAGTGCTTTCCGTGCTATTTGTCAGGAAGTCTCTGGATGAAATATCGTCGTTTTTTCTGAATTTTATAGTGCAGATGGACTCCATCACAATCCTCTGCTGGCAAAACGAGTCCTCACTCACAATCCAATTGAGCACCCTCTGGTATTTCAGATATTTGGAAATACTCCTGAAATATTTCTCTCGGCTGGCAAAATCATCGAGTCCTACGGTGCTCAAGGAGTCGATATCAATATGGGCTGCCCTGCAAAAAAGGTCGTCAAATGCGGATACGGCTCTGGTCTCATGGTCGATCGTGATCGTGCGATGAAGATAGTCAATATCCTGGCAGAGAATCTCGCTATTCCTGTGACTGTGAAGACTCGTCTCGGCTGGAATGGAGCCGAGGAACTCGTAGAATTCGGGCAAGCGCTCGAACAAGCAGGAGCGAGTCTCATCACTGTCCACGGGAGAACCTACAAGCAAGAATATATGGGGGAAGCAAATTGGGCACCAATCAAAGAACTCGCAAAAAATGTCAAAATCCCTGTTCTAGGAAATGGAGATTGTAAAAGTTATGAGGATGGTATGCAAAAAATGGAAAATCTCGCTGGATTTATGATAGCAAGATGAAGCCTCTGAAATCCCTGGTGTTTCCTCCCAGATAACTATGAGCCTGCCTGGCAAGAGAGAATCGGAGTGATGGAAAAACATATAGAATATATGGTGAGCTCAAAATGAGAAAATCGTGCCTGTATAGAGATACGCAAGCACTTTACGCACTATCTCCATGGATTTGAATGAGTCCGAGAATTCCGAAAAAAGCTTGCTACAGTGACCAGCGTGCAGGAAACAGCTTGCATTCTGGAGGAATTGAAGACAATATCCTTATAAATATAGTGTTTTTCGAACTTATGGACCCCTGATTGTGAATTGTTATCGTTTTGATTATCCTCGCGTGTAGTGCATTCTTTGTGATGGCAGAATTTGCCATAGTCAAGGTCAGACAATCCCAGCTCCTCCTCAAGGCTAACGAAGGCAATAAAACAGCCAAAGTAGCTCACAAAATCTCCTCTCATCTCGATAAATACCTCTCAGCTACGCAGCTCGCTATCACCAGTATCGGCCTCCTCATGGGTTGGATTGGTCAGGATACTGTCGCTGAGATTCTGAGAAGAATATTTCATATATTTTCTGCATCAGACCCTTCATGGATAGATGTAGTGGCATTCCCGCTATCGTTTTTTCTTCTGACTTTTGTACAAATTCTCTTCGGAGAGCTCATTCCCAAGACTATCGCCATAAGAAATCCTCTCCGATACACCATGCTCATAGCCTGGCCTCTGCAGCTATTTTACTGGATATTTTACCCTCTCATCTGGCTTCTACAATTCTGTTCTCAGGGTATACTCAAATTCCTGGGTATGGACGAAAATAGTCGAGAAGTGCATAGTGAAGAAGAAATCAAGCTCCTCCTCACAGAGTCAGAAGAAGGCGGTGTCATAGGAGAATCATCCAATGAGCTCATTCAAAATGTATTTGAATTTGATGACAGAACCGTCCGACAGATTTATGTCCCTCGGAGTCGTATGTTTGCACTCGATATTGACGAAGATTTTGAGACACATTTTGATATCATCGTCCGTGAGGGCTACTCCCGAATTCCTGTCTATCGTGATACGCTCGATAATATAGTGTGAGTCGTTTATCTGAAAGACTTCCTCCCCGCTCTCAAGGAACATGGCACGGTCGATCTGCATAAGCTCATGCGACCTGTGCATTTCGCACCACAGAGTCAGAAAATCGAGCAATTATTGAAGGATTTTCAGAGACTCCATATACAGATGGCTATTGTGACGAACGAGCACGGTGAAACAGCTGGCATAATCACGCTCGAGGATATCGTCGAGGAACTCGTCGGTGAAATACAGGATGAGCATGATACCGAGGAAGCTCTCATCATCGAGAAGCGTCCATGAACCTATGTCATCCGCCCAGAAGCCTCTATTACTGATGTCAATGACCATCTCCCATTCCCTCTCCCCGAGAGCCCAGAATATGACACGATATCTGGTTTTACGAACACGATATTTGGACATATTCCCCATGCGTGAGAGACTACAGAGTATGGAGAATATGATATCACCGTGCTCAAACGCTGAAAAAATACAGTCGAACTGATAAAAATTCAGGTACAGAAGTAAGGTAGCGTCATACCGTGCTTGACACGGTATCCAGGTCATTAATATTCCTGTATGGCATATAGAAACTTCCTTCCCTGCGTCTATATCATGGCAAGTGAGAGAAATTGAACACTCTATATTGGTAGCTCCAGTGACCTCCTAAAAAGAGTTTGGCAACATAAGAATGAATATTTCGAATGATTCTCAAAAGAATATAAGACAAAATTTCTGGTATACTACGAAGCTCATGATACTATGGATGGAGCAATTACTCGCGAGAGACAATTAAAAGAATGGCAGCGAAATTGGAAGAAAGACTTGATAGAACAACATAATCCAGAATGGAGAGATCTCTATGATGACATTATATAAGGATTTTGAATTGACCTGGATACCGTTTTTCAACGGTATGACAAAATATTTGCAATCTCAAAAAACATAGGGTAGAGTAAGAAAGTAATTTAACTCTAATTACTTTTTTATGTCACCAGAAACACCCAAGTTACGCGCTGAGCCTATTGAGGCTGAGACAGCAAAGTATAATCCCGAACAAATACGGGATGCGCAAAAAAGACAAGAAACTGCCCAAGATATCGGGCGGCGAAAAGCAGAAATAAAATATGATAAAGCCACTCCTGAAGGACGAAAAACACTTTCAAAAGAATGGATAAAAAAAGCTAATCTCTCTGAAGCTCAAATAAAAGCCATAAATGAAGAGTTGGGCATACAGGAAGGTGACTCCGAAGAAGTACAAGACCAGAAAAGAAGTAAATGGCAATCAGAGAATGGTTTATGATCATGAAAAGATGGAAAATGACCATGAGATGGAATACTCGGATGGAAAACTCTTGAGAAATTGGATGCAAAAATAACAGAGAGAGTGGGTCGAAATGACGACAGCTTATCGAGTAATCCAGATCTTAACGGTCTTCAGCATATAGATAATGAAGCTGAAAAAGCAGCTGAAAAAGAACAAATGCTCGCGCAGGAAAAGAAAATGTCAGACTTTTACGATAAGAATGGTAGTTCAGGATTTGATGTAGCTAAATTAGAAGAAGCAGGACTAAATGAAGTGGAATACAATACCTACGCTACTGCGAGAAAAGAAAAAGAGAATACAGTAGACAAAAATCGGTTACAGACATTGAAAAAAGCAGAAACTGATAAAAATGTTCGCAGTTGAGTCATTGCAGCTCAAGAAGATTGAACATCAAATGATGAATTCAGAGGTCAAAAAATCACGTTCGATGAAGAAAAAAATGGATGGAAAAATGCTGATTGAGAATTCCTCAACACTGATACAGGAGAATTTGTATCAAAGGAGAAACAAGAGGCAGATAAAAATGCACAACTTCGTGAATTAACTGACAGTCTCAATGGAGATTTGGAAGGTAAAGAGGCTGTATTTGGAGAATATGAGTTGGTTTCAAAGAAATTCGAAGATGGAACTATGGGTTATGAAGATAAAAAATCAGGGAAAAGGCTCAATTTACAAACTGGAAAATTAGAAACCAAAGAGGAAAGAGAGGCAGATTTAGGTAGTGACCTTGCTAAAGAGGCAGGTGATATTTTAGTTAAACACGGCACTTTAAAAGATTATGATCTTTTCGGAAGTAAAAGTGTAAGTGAATTTAAATTGTGAGAATTATGAAGAGGATACGAGTATAAAGTTGGTCAAATAACCCCAGAAGTATCTGAAAAAATTAAAGCATTTGATGCAAAAATCAAGCCTCTTTTGGCAACGCACCCAAAAATGGCTGAACTCACACTAAAAGAATACCAACAATTCCAAGAGAAACCTGAATCATTTGCTACCTCTGACTTTGTTAAAAGAGCAAATATACTATCAGCTCGTGGCCCAAATTCACAAAAAAACTGAAAAGAAACTTTTGTAGACCCTGAAGAGTATGGCATTCCGAGTAAAATGGTCTATGCTCGTCGTGGTGATGCAATCATCAGTAAGCCAAAAGAAGGCAAGGCCACAGTAGAGAATATTATGATTGCTGGCCCTGATGGACAATTTCAGCCCCAGAAAAAGTGGTTAGAAACAGTTAAAGTAGAACCAGGTAGGCAATATGATGTATATGGTATGCCGGGATCTAAATTCTCAAAAAATGAAAATGGAGACATAACAATCTATGAATGAACTGTAGAAAAATCAAGATATGAAGTTGCAACGAAAAGTTGGAAAGAAGGGAAAGCTACCGATCTAGCTAGTAATTAATTAGGGTCTAGAGTAGTTGTTTGTTAAAAATCTTCATCATTTTCACGAGTTTCTTGAACATATCTTCATGCATAACTCGTACATTGTATCTAAATTCTGATTCCTTCAAATGATAGAGGAAATATTG
>JALQUC010000001.1 GCA_023268615.1 Candidatus Altimarinota bacterium
CGCCAGTCGTATCTACTCCAAATTCTCGAGGAACTCTTGGCTTCCAGGCGAGAGAAACGGTACCGATATTTTTACCATTTGTTGTGACTGAGAATTGGAGTGTTTGAGTATTTTTTTGGACAAAAGTAAGTGACAAATTCGGAAGAGAAAAAACATCAACGAGATTAAAAAGTTTTTCTGAATTTCGATACACACTCCCCTCTCGATAATATATATCCGAAGCGGCTGGAGTAAAGGTCATAGTGTCTCGTGTACATGGGACATCACAAGCATCAAAAGAAATATCAGACATAGCTGGATAACGAATGCTCGCGAGCTTACCGAGACGACTATCCGATACTGAGAGCAGGAGAGAATTATTGAGATAAGATTCTATAGATACTTTGATACCAGTACCGTACTGTACAGCTCCGGTTGTGAGAGCACCCGTAGGCATCACTGTGACAACAGGGCTCACTGAACTGTCGAGAAGT
Source organism: Candidatus Altimarinota bacterium (assembly GCA_023268615.1). Classification (GTDB taxonomy): domain Bacteria; phylum Patescibacteriota; class Gracilibacteria; order BD1-5; family JAGOOR01; genus JAGOOR01. The sequence continues at coordinate 474 of JALQUC010000001.1, forward strand.
GTGGTGAGGGCGAGAGTTTTTGTCTCAGGAGCAAAGAGTGTCGATCATCCAAAATATCACTCAATCGGTGTCTGTCAAAATGGTGCACCGAGTAAAACTTGAGTGAGATTTTGCCAACGATTCTGTGCAGCTTCTTCACTTGTGATGACAGGAAGTGCATTTGTTTCAGAGACATTTTCCAGTGTAGGAAGAAGAGATTTTTTACCATCTTTTTGGAGCCATGCACGGAAAAGTATGCGACCAGGATTACCCAGACTAACAATGTCTGTTTCATAAATACCTACTGAAACTTCTCGAAAGGAAGCAAGAGTTTGGATGAGAGCATTTCTATCAGAAGTAGCAACAAGAGAATGTCCGTGAAGTGTGGTCAGATTGCCATAGTTATCGTAGACGCGAGCAGTGAGAGATCATCGTGCACCTGGTCGAGCAAAGAGCGTTTCAGGACTAGCGAGAGTCATACGAGCTGGTTCTCCAGGCAGAATCTGCAAACTGTCTCCAACTATTTTTCCGAGACCTGTTTCTTTCATATAAAAAGAAATTGTAGCTGGTTTTGTACCAGTCTTGAGTGTCGTCGTTGCACGGCCTCATTGAAATGAAAGAATCTCCTGAGAGAGTGTCGCATCACCACCTCTGATACCTATTTTGATAGAGGTATCCCAATTATCAACAAGTGTTCCGTCAGCCCTCTGTATGCTAAAATTAACAGGAATTTCATTCCCTACTTCTCTCACACTATTCTCTGGAATGTCGACCTTAAGGAGAGCATCAGAGAGAACTGGTCGAGAAAAATTAGTAGATATCTTTTGATCTCCTCTCGTGAATGTGATGTCAAAAGTAGTATTGCCTGATTCAGTTGGCGTGAGAGTTATAGGAGAAGCTTTTCCATTAAAAACTGTATTTGCCTCACTCGATAATGGTGAGATTTTTACCTTCGTTGAGGTCTTGATATTCATATTCCAATCCTTCAGATCAAGAGGATTTCACCAGATATCTTGGAGTGAAAATGATACTTTTTCTGGAGTATCACGAATGAGTATACTCGAGAGATTTGCCTGGAGTGTGATTGGTTTATCTGGCGAAACCATAAAATAAGTCTGACCAGAATAATCCCCTGCTATAACAGTGATAGTATATTTCCCAGATTTTCTCAGAACTGAATCGATAGCAGGACTACCGAGACGAATACTGTTATTGGTTACTGGTACAGATTTATAGAGTCATCGTTCTTGACCAGTCACATAGTCCTGGATGGAGACATCGACAGTTGGTGGGTAGACATCGAGACCAGAGAGGACTACCTCCAATCCTCGAGTATCGCCAGCAATAAGAGTTTGTGAAGTGTCAGTGCTAGCAGAACTGATAACTGTGACGCTGAGAGCTATCGGACCAATCAAGACAGAGTCCTGTTCAGAGCTCAAGAGTACACCCTTATCATCATAAATACGAGATGCAAAAGTAATTCGTGCACGATTATTATTCTGCGAAGTAAATGACCATGAAGCATGTCCATCGACAAGTGTAGCAGAACCAGAGACAGTAAAATAACGCTTCTGAATATCTGCCCAATCAGTGTCCCTGAATGAATAACTCTTCTTCTCATCGAGATCATCTATACGAATTATTTCGAGGCGGATATTAGTAGAGTCATCATCGAGTCTCAAATTTCATTCATCCAGAGTTGTATCAATACGGATTGTTTCCCGAGGTCTCATCGTCCGAGCAGAGGCAGTCGTGTTGAGTGAAATTTTTTGTCTATTACTTTCTACATAATCCTCTACATTATTTTTATTACTATCCGATTTGATAAAACTCTTGAGTTGTTGTAGTAATCCAGAGAGTCAACCAATTCCACCAGTAGAAAACGGAAATGCAGGAAAATCAGAAGTATCTGCAGTCAGTGTGTATGATTTTTCATCAGTAAATCACTGAAGCCAGCAGAGAATCTGTGCGAGCCATTCCCATACTATGACGCTAGAAAGTAGTTCACAATCGAGTTTTGGGGACGAGCCACTCTCTGACTGTGTAGAGTCTTTTTCAGTATCACGATCTGCGCGAGGAGAATCAGATTCACCAAGGAGAGTACTGATTTCACGAGGAGAAAGTGTGTATGGCGAATCAATCTCGGAATCAGAAAATGACGAATCCGATTCGACATTACTGTGAACCGCTTCAATATTTGTAAACCATTCTGGGAGAGGATTTTTTTTCTCTGGAGCAAATCAGAATACAAAATTTCTCGCATCACCCTGGCCTCCGAGATAGCTCGTTTCGTAGAGATCTTTTTTATCAGGGAGGATAAAATTTTTACTTGGTGTTGTAGGTGCGAGAGCTCTTTCAAAAACTGAAGTATATTTTGTTTCCGTGTCGAGATACTTCCAACGAAGTGCTTCAACGAGAGCATTTTTGATTTCAGCATTTGCGAGAAGTGCATCAGCTATATTCACAGAATTCAGAGTAGATGTAGGTACAAGCTGAGACCATTTATGCCCATTTGGGAGATTGACTCTCGGTGTCAGCTGAGATTGAGCTGGAGAGAGTGCGTTGCGAATTTTTGAAACAATAATCTCATCTGTATCAAGAGGATCAACAACAATATCAAAAAGATTTGGATAATTCACACGAGACTGTGTACCAGTTCGATTGAGGTAGAGGAGATATCTCTCTTCATCTATTGGGAGATTTGGCGTGGATAATCCCTGGAGCTGTTTCCCAAAAACGCTCGTCGTCGGATCACTATGTTTGATGAGGGATGGTATTCTCTTGTATGTTCACGAGAGTCAATTTGTCTGACATGTGCCGAGATTTTTACCATCACGATCGAGGAGAGTAATGCCGCCATTATTGCCCGAGCATCGGATGAGATTTGAGAGAATATTTTCATTTCTCTCAGGAGTTGGGTCAATATTTATTGGATTAGGTGTTGGTCTCTGAAGTGGTGTCGCGCATGAATATCGATTACCATTTGTTTCAGTGGGCCAATTGTATTTCTTGTTAGCAATACCCTCGTGTTGGTAGGGTCGCAATATGAGATCAGTCTTGAGACAATCAAGGGGTGAATTGGCTCAGGTTATCTTCTTGCCAGCAGCAGGATCGAGAACAGGGAGAGTAAAATCATCAGAACGAGAAGAATTGAGTACCATGTCTCCACCACGATAAGTCGAATTAAGTGGACTATTGCCGCCCCAGTATGACAATGTCGGGTTTGGACATGCTATCCCTGCATCTGTATCACGAGCAATAATCTTACTATCAGATTCACTCGCGAGCATATTGTATCCATGATTCATCTGAACCGTCGTATTCACTCATCCAAATGTCGAACCACGAATGAGGCTACAATCACTCGCTGATTTGATCGCGTTAGCTTTTGTACCGTAGAAATAATTATCATAGACAAAATTATATGTACGGGTCACCCTTCTCCTCCCGTCAGTTTCAGTAATAGTTTTCTGAAATGGACGACTGACGAGAATAGGAATATCGAGCGAGAGATTTCCTTCGACATAAGTATCAATCAATTTCTCGAGAGCATCATTACCTTCTTTGATAATCTGAGTCGAGAGAGCATCCTTGGTCGTGATAAGTTCTGGTATAGTATCGACTCTGATATTTCATTGAGCATCAGTATACCGCCCAGTATTGTGAACCCATTGTGTGACATCCTCGAGATATTTTTCATTGATGACCTTGATAAATGGCGTGATGAGCCCATCAGCAAAAACTTTGGTTGTGATATCAGAGGCCTGATTCAAGAATGAAGCACCTGAATTTGAATCAGGTTTCCAGTTTTGAAAACTCGGTATCTGTATATTCCCGTCTGATTTCATGAGGGAGAGGAATCCTGAATAGAGATACTGAGCAAATTCACGAGAAAATCGATTATAGACAGTGTGTTCTTGGTTTGGAATAAAAAATTGTTCATACACCGAGAAGAGTCATCTACTCGCTGCACGAGATTCATTGATACTATCCATGTAGAGCACTTGTGGATCTGTGCCTACATTTTGGTAGCGTCATTTTTTATCATCATATTCGTAGACTCGAGCAAAAAAACCACGAATCTTTGTCACATCAGTGTCTATATTCCCCGTATTCGGACTAATGACAGAGTGCCAGATATCAGGACGAGGGTCTTCTTTTTTCTGAGAGAGGAATTCATACCGAGAAGTATCCCAATTCCAAAAAAAATGAGGTTCATCAAAATCTGTATAAGGAAAGAGTGAGAGAAAGCTGGTATTATCCTTGTGAACAACAGGAATAGGCAGATGACCAATCAATATAGTTCCTACGAGTTTTTGTGTTTTATTTCCATGGTCAGGAAGTCCAGAGAAATACAGTCGCTCATTCGCAGAAGCTATCACATAGGGGTGAGCGTCTCGAGGAAAAGTCAGAATAACCGCTCGCGTATGTGGAAGTCGAGCTTGTACGCGACGAGCATAAGCATCAATATCCGAGGACATCTTGCGAAATAAGTCTTCTTCGACAAGGAGAGAGACTATGTCTTCGTGGTCTTCTGATTCCAGTGCAGCAACATCAGAAATACTGAATGGAACACGAAAAATGACCTCAAAAGAAAGGAGGCCAATCAGAAACCATGCAATGATCTTTTGAAAAGGAATCACGAAGGTAAAAATATATCCATTATTGTACTGATTTTATCTGTAGAATAAAAGGATTATACCCTCTTCTCACTTGCAAAAATGCTCTAATCTACATAAATATATCCTATGATAGCAGGATTATTAAAACTCTCTCTTCGAGTGGTAACTTCATTGAGTGCTCGATAGTTCATATCCTTGATAATCATGTGGTCTTCATTGACAGCCATGACGATACCGACATGCCCATACGCAGGCGGAAATCCTGCGCCATGATAGACGATGATAGCTCCTGGTCTGGGATCACTTCCTGTTGGTTTCCCCTGTTTTTTAGCATTTTTGAGCCAATCCTTGGCATTTCCACGCCATGTGACATTTTTATATTTTGCAACAAAACATGTACAGTTCCCCCAGACGAAATTGCGACATCATTTACTCACCTTGAGTGAGAGAGAATAGTCTCCATAAGTGATGACCTGTTGATCTCTCGGTGCAGGTTTTGGAGCTGGTGCTGCTGGCTTTTGTGCATTATTAGGAGCTGGTGCAGGTTTTGGTGTTGTAGGAGTTTTTGCGACTTGAGGTGCAGGTTTTTTTGTTGGGTCTTTGGTAGGATTTGGGAGGAGAATCTGCTTACCCACACTGAGTCTGGTATTACGACTCATATCATTGGCAACGAGGATAGTATTGATGTCCTGAATACCGTATTTCTGAGCAATGGTACTGAGAGTATCACCTCGTTGTATAGTATATTGAATACCATTGATACGAGGAATAGTAATTTTTTGATTAATCGAGAGGATATCAGTACTGAGATTATTCATCGTGCGTAGTGTCGCAATAGGGATACCGTATTTCTGAGCAATAGTACTGATGGTATCACCTCGTACGACAGTATGTGTCACATAGAGTCATCGCTTTGGATCAACTGTCGGCTCTGGTGCCTGTTCGGCTACTGGTTCAGTGACAGGAGCAGGCTCTGGTTCTATGAGAGTTGTTTCTGGTGGAGCCTGGACGAGATCCTCGATAAAATCAGAAGTACTCTCCCCTGTTTCCCAGTCATAAGAAGCGAGAATGGTAGATCGATCATACTCACCTCGCACGACGACTCCTGTATAGCTCTGCATATAGGAGCCAAACACTGGATAAATAGGGACGATGAGAATGAGCAAAAACGCGAGATTACTGAGAGTTTTCTGACGAAACTGTTTTTGACGGCGCAGGCGTGTAGAAAACTTATTTCTCATGGATTATTTTTTCTCGTTATAGATAAATCCTACGATATTTTTGTTTTTTATCTTCTCGACACGGGTTGTCACTTTCCAGAGTCCAGCATAATTCATATCTTTAACGACCATTGTGCCAGCTTTGGTATTCACGCTCATGACGATTCCAACATGTCCATAGGTGAGATTGTAACCTGGACCATACCAGACGACAATAGCTCCGGGTTTTGCCACTTGACCAGTTTTAAATCCTGCAGCATTAGCATTTTTGTACCAGTTTCTGGCATTCCCACGCCATTTGACTGGCCAATACTGAGCGACAAAGTAGGTACAATGACCTGGTACAAATCATGCTCATTTCTTGTTAATCATCTTGAGGGTAAATGTTCCAGTATTTTCACCTTCACCACTAGATCCACTACCAGTATTATCAATAGCAATTGATGGTCTCTGTGCATCTGGCAAGAAAAGTGTCACACCCGTTGGAAGTATATCTCCAAGGAGATTCGCGGTGCGGATTTTTTCACTGGTCGTCTTGAATTTGAGAGCGATAGCATCGAGTGTATCTCCTCTCTTGGTCGTGTACATGATACCATCACCTGGAGGGACTATAAGCTTTTGCCCGACACGGAGAGTATCAGTCGAGAGGTTATTTGCCCAGCGAAGAGTATTGGCTGATATAGCAAATTGCTCGGCTATTTCTCCGAGAGTATCACCACTCTGGACGATGTATTCCTCGATAGTAGAGCGCTGATTGTCCTCTGGAGAGGTCTGCGGATCGATAAAATCAGTATCTGTGACATCAGTATATTCGTTGATAATAGAGGTCTCATTGATATCTATACCGAGTGCTCCTCGATTGGAGCCATCATAGATAAATGCACCAAATACAGGATAAATGGGCAATAAGACGACCAATGAGAGAATCAGGAGAGAATTAGAAGTCCTCACCCTCTTCATCCGGGCTCGACGAAGAGCACGGCGGTCGCGAAGATACTTGGATATAATTTTTGGAAGCAAGCAAAAGCATTAAAGACAAACTACGCGCTGATCGATGTCACTTCGAGCTTTGTCTGTGCAGCGCGGAAACCAGCTGTACGGTGGTAATGTTTCTTTGATTTCATTTTAAATACACGAACCTTGTCACCTCGTGTGTGTTCTGTGACTTTGCATTCTACTTTTGCGCCATCGACGAGAGGAGCACCAACCTTGGTACCTGTAGCCTCATCTGCGACGAGAAGTGGTGTGAATGTGTGTGATTCGAGGGCTTCATCGAGTCTATCTACTGTGATGATATCGCCTTTTTTGACGATGTATTGTTTCCCTCCTGTTTCGATAACTGCAATCATAATTTTGGATTAGATGGCTGTATTGTATATATTTTTTTAATCTGGCAAGTCTATTTTCGCTTCGCTCAAAGAAAAAGCCAAAAGAAAAAGAAAAACAAAGGATTTTTATACTCTCAGTAAAGGAAGATTTGAAGATTGTAGGTTGATAGATATACTCCAGGGCAGTATTGTAAGAAAAAATTCCTCCATTCTTCATTATTCATTATTCATTATTCATTGTTTTTTATGCATAAAAAACATATCATGCTCATGGGTATCCAGGGCTCTGGTAAGGGCACACAAGCCGCT
>JALQUC010000036.1 GCA_023268615.1 Candidatus Altimarinota bacterium
CCTGTTGGTTTTAGAGGTCTTGTTGTGGCGGGGTTCCTAGCGGCACTTATGAGTTCGTTGTCTTCTGTATTTAATAGTACCTCAACACTTTTCACCTTTGACTTCTATAAGCAATGGAAGCCAGAGGCAAGTGAAAAACAATTAGTAATGGTAGGTCGAATTGCTACGGTAATCCTTGTAATTGTAGGTTTGGCATGGATCCCTTTTATGAAAAAACTGACTGAGGGCGGCGGAATCTATAGATATCTACAGAGCGTACAGGCCTATGTTTCACCTCCGATCGCGGCAGCTTTCTTATTAGGTATTTTCTATAAGAAGATTAATGCAAAGGGTGCAGTAGCTATGAGGAGGACATTTTCACCTCTTTTTACCACCTGCGGTCTGATATTGAGCTGAATCGAGAGGAGACTCTTGATATTGATTGTTTTTTTAAATGATGATTTTTTCCCTTCATTATCGGTCACCTGAAGCTCTACTTGGAAATCACCTACTTCTGGGAAGGTGAATTTTCCACGACTATTGTCTGAATTGGTCTCAGTGAGTACTGCTGGTCTATCGTTGACGAACCATTGATATTTTAACCCTTGGTTATCAGGGTAGTCTGGATCATAGGTCGAAGTTCCATCAAAAATATAGATATTTGGTGTTTCCTGTGAGAGTCTATCTGCTGTGAATCGGACAACAGGAGGTCGAGATTGTATATCGACTTCTATTGTCTGCTTGTCACGGGCGTCACCCTTGAGAGAAGTGAGACTCACACTGTATCGACCGACCTCACGGAATGTGAATTCCATCCGTGGTCCAACAGCGACGAAGAGCGGTTGTTCTACGCCAAATCTCCTGATTTCCCATGAATACGATACTCCTTCTTCACTGACTTTTTTCGCTTGAAATACGACATTTTCACCCTTGTTTGGGTTTGGATTATTCACAGATATAGCGGCGATAGGATCACCTATTTTGAGCAGTATATTTCTCGTGAAGACTTCTCCATCGTTGCGAGTGAGAGTTATTTTGACAGTGTATTCACCTTCTTTGTAATCCTGAGCCTCGACAATAGGAGGTCATTCTCGAGTGATAGTATTTCCGTTCCCAAAATTCCACTCAGTTGAGAGGATGGTATAACCAGATGAAAATTTTGTCTGTGTGGCATCTATGAGGATTTTTTGTGTTGATTCACGGGTTGGGATTTTGACCATATCTGTAGCGAGCTGGTCATTGAAAAAGACGAGTAGCTTGAGTTTTGCCTGACCGACCTCGACAGTTACCTGGTCTTCAAAACTGATAACATCAACAAAATTACGACTGTTTCTACTCGCAGAATTGACTGTGAGATAGACGGTGTAGGTGCCTTCTTCTTGAAATATATAGTTGATAGTCTTGCCTCTTCAGAGAACCTGAGGCCCCTGTGCTGTTCGTACCCACCAGGTATAATTGGTATCGGGAATGAGTGTACCACTGCTGTCGACGATGTTTTTGCCTTCGAGTGTGACCGAGAGAGGTGCATCACCATCGCGTGGAGTGGCTGCGATAGTTCCCTGAATAGAAAATGTCTGTGCTTGTTCGAGGAATGCATCAATCGCATTTTCGAGAATGCCTCTATCTATCTCTTCACGGTGGAGATCATAGTCAGCGATTGCCTTTTTTACACGATCGTAGAGCTGTCTATTTACATATTTATCAGCACGATCAGGGAGATGATCATAGGCTCCATCTACGAGGACATTGAGCTCAGTGGTTACTTCAGGACTGTATCCACCGATGATTTTGGATTTGAGAGCACGAATCTTGTGACTGTAGGTCGTGAAGTCGACATTTCTCACCTGCGTCTCTGCGACTGCTTTTGGTATCCAATTATTCGACAACACCTGCCTGTTATTGAGCACGAAGAAGAGGGTACTCACAATCCACCAAGCAAACCAGATGATAGCTATACCAATGATAACCGAGATAATGATTTTCTTTGTTTTCTCACTTGATTCTTCACTGGAAGGGAATAGAAGCATCTGTGCACCAGCCCACATGACATAGATGACCGCGATGAGACTGATGAAGGTCAAAAAGTAGATGATGACATCCTGTACCGCTCGAGAGAGACTCTTGCCGGTGATGACGCCTGATGACTGACCTATCGTTCTACCAGCAGCATTCGTTCCATCAGCGAGACAGTTGCCAGTTGGGCAGTTAAAAGTCCACGATTGCGCTAGCACATCGAAAAATAGGAAAGTTCAGAGAGCCAGAAGTATGAGTAAAAGTGCCTTTTTCATGAGTTGTATATGGACATCTTATCAGATTCTTCACGATAATTCAACGCAGGAGCACACTATTTCTACGAGGAAGAGTATTGACAAATTACCATTTTCCGCTGGCACCACCTCCACCGAATCCTCCGCCTCCAAATCCACCCCAGCTCCCGCCAGAACTTCCACCCCCGAATCCACCACCTCCACCTCACCAACGATTATTTCCCATACTTTCCAGGATTGATATTTTTTTGTAGGCGAATTTGGACAGAAAGAAATCAAGAATAAGCCCCAGAATTCCTATCAGAACTGCACCGGTTATTCCTATAACAAAAAATCCGATTACTCATCCAAATACTCCACCCAGCCACCAAGATTTCGAAGCCGAGAGGATGCTCAGAATCAACCATCCAAAGACAACAATAAAAATAATAATTCCCTCAATGGCATCATCAGAGAGTCCAGTTTTTTTAGGTAATTCGACGACTTCACCACGCAGGAGAGGAGCCATTCTGCTGATTGCTTCGATGAGACCAGCTCCATACGCTTCATTTCGGAAATTGGGTGTCAGATTTTCATCAATAATTCTCTGAGACATGAGATCGGTCATGACTCACTCGAGTCCACGGCCCACCTCTATTCTCATCTCTCGTTCTGTGGGCGCGACGAGTATGAGAAGTCCATTATCGAGACCTTTTTGTCCTACTCACCATGAGCGAGCGAGGACGATTCAGACCTCCTCAATTGTTCTTCCCTGGAGCGATTTGATAATCGCAATACCTATCTGATGACTCGTTTCGGCTTCAAGCGTGAGAATTTGTGATTCGAGAGCTGTTTTCTCTTCAGTACTCAAGAGGCCAATTTCGTCATAGACAGGGGAGGCGGGTAATGTGGGCACTACGAATTCGCCTCTTGCGAATTCAAAAGAAAAGAGAAAAAAGAAAAGAGAAAAAAGAAGGAAGAGTTTTTTCATCTATTTAAGAAGCTTGAACTTGTAAGTAAAACACTTGAAACAAACTCGTCACTGTCATCGTGAGGAATGCAATGACGACGCGATCCAGGGAATGGATTGCTTCGCCATGCTCGCAATGACTCGGGACATTACTGTATATTGAATTCTACTTTTGGCGCGTTTTCACTGCCAGGTGTAGCATCGAAGAGAGCTGCACGGTCGAATCCGAGGAGGCGAGCGATGAATACTGTTGGAACACGAGACACTTTCACATTCCAAGCATTTGCAACACCGTTATAGTCGCCACGAGCCACAGCAATACGATTCTCTGTTCCCTCGAGCTGAGACTGTAAATCACGGAATCCCTGAGTCGCTGTCAGTGTTGGGTACGCTTCGACAGTGACAAGGAGACGAGAGAGAGTGCCACTGAGCTCACCCTGAGCTGCTGTAAATGCTTTGAGACTCTCAGCGTTGTTCGGATCCACCTGTACTGAAGTTGCTTTTGCACGAGCCTCGACGACATCGGTGAGTGTTCCTTTTTCAAAATTTGCAGCCCCCTCGACGGTTGCGACGAGCTGTGGTACGATATCAGATCTTCTCTGGTATTGTACTTCAACATTTGACCAGGCAGCATCGACGCTTGCTCGACCTGCGACGAGACCATTATACTGTCCGACTATCCAGAGTCATGCGACCGCAATAATCGCGATGATGATAACGAGTGATTTTTTCATAAAAGAAAAGAGTTAAGAAATGAAGAATTAAATACTTACTTCGCCTGACATCATTGCTTTGTATTCAAGGATATTTTTAGCAAATTCGAAAACTTCTGCACGAGTTGCTGAATTATTTGGGTAAAATACATAATGTGTATATTCACTGAACATTCCAGGATCAGCAACGGGTTCACTATAGGTTTTTGGAGAAATAATTTCTAGAATTATCGCTTTGAGAATAATTCTTTTTTGCCAATCAGCACGAGCATCATCAAATTTCATAGGAGCTTCTAGACGGATTTCCCAGTATTGTGGTAATGCTGTGTCCAAATTCACAGATGCCCAAAGTAATGCTAATGCCTCTGCTTTGGTAATCTTATCTTGTGGTCGGAAAGTTGCATTTGCACGAGAAACGAGTCCTGCATCGGCAGCGAGTTCGGTGGCTCGACAGATCCAGTCATTTTTTATAGTATCAGAGAAATATCTCTTACACACATATCATTCTGGGAGCGTTGTCCCACGGAGTTTGAGAGCTATACCAGCTACCTCTGCACGGGTAATATTATCATCGAGACGATAGCCGGCGGCTGTCGACTGTTGAGTGATGATATTTTTATTTGCGAGATAGTTGGCATTATCGACATCGACCTGGGTGTAGGCGAATGCTACAATATTTGCAATTATAAGAGAGGAGAGAAGAAGTTTTTTCATAGAAATAATTAAGTAGAGAAATTATAGCATCCTCCTCTAGACTACAAGTTTTATTCGTTTACAAATCCGCAAACATTTCCAAACTAGACTCCCATCGTCCTGAGCACACTCAAATTAAATCCATAATCAGTTCTCTTTGACCCGAGGAGTCCTAGATGACAGCGGTGACCAGCGAGCGTGATATCTGCGACCATAAGTGCGCATGACTCCAGTTCAGGGAGGATGTTTTCTTCTCCTATGCAGACAGTGATGCGTCCGGGCTGTGCGAGATTACTGATAGTACGCGTGAACAGTGTACGATTTTCGACCGTATCGAGGATAGAGAAGACTTGTTCTCCGAGTGTCTCACTGTGTTTTCGGAGAAAATGAGAAATACCCGCGATACAATATATACCAGAGTCTGGTGATGAACAAAATGCGAGGTCGTGAGTCGCGCCAGAGAGTGCAGAGACGAGATCGTAGAGACGATCATCATGAAATTCGAGCGCATCTTCCTGACTCATAATAGGTGTCCCTATATATCGCTGTGGGGCGACTTCGATGAGATAGTCGACATACATACGAATACCTCGTGTGGTTGGGAGTCTACCTGCCGAATTATATGGTTGATAGACGAGTCACATCTCCTCGAGCTGTTTCATATCGTTGCGGATTGTCGCTGGCGATATATCCATGCCTTCATCACGAACGAGGGATTTACTCCCTGTAGCGTAGCCACTTTTTATATACTCCCTGACGATGAGTCAGAGGATTTGGATTTTTCGGGCATCGATGGAGGATTTTCTACTCATATTATTTCTAGTGTAAACACAAATTTAAAATTACAAAATTTGTAACCCGTCATTCCAGCCAAGCAACGGCGATAGAAGAACAAAATGCGCGAGGTGGAATCCAGGCCAGTGAGATTTTCTTTCCGTACTTTTGATGGCAAAAGTACTACAAAACCACCGGGAACGAACAAACTCGCTCTCCTTTTTGGCAGCTTATTCTCTGTTTTCAGGACGCTCAGACAGTGTTCGTTCCCGGACCCTCTTTTTCTATATAGCTGGAATTTTTAATTTTTCTTTTTTAATTCTTCATTGGAAGATTCTAGCTTTGCTAGAATCTTCCCCAGGGTTTTCATGGAAATTTTCCAATGAGATCAAATGCATAAGAGGGAATGCCTCCTATGCTCGAAGTGCTTTGCTCAATACTGCCTGCCTGCCGGTAGGCAAGTTGGGCACAGAGCGGCTCCTCAAGAGAAAATAATTATAAGGAAAAAAAACCAATGAGATGCACCTCTGGGGAGGATGACACTAGTATAATACAAAAGACAAAATTCAAAAGACAAAATGAGAGAATTTTCAATATTTGACAATTTAAATATTATTAATTATAATATCATAGTAGTAATAATAAAACCTATGAATAACATCATTTTTCCAATTCAAACTGAATCAGACCCGGAATGACCCAAAGCTCATACTGGTGTAACAGCAACAACTCAGGGGGGAATCAATGCTATTATTGAGAGTGGAGACCAAATAAATTTATTTCCCAAGAACACGGTATTGGAGAAACTTCCATCTTATGTTTATGGTTCTTTGTCGGAAGTGCGAAAACTTTCTCCAGAAAAACAAGCGAAAATTTCGTATTGTAGAAGTGTTCATACAGGAATATGGTTTATTAACATAAACGGAACAGTAATATCACTTCAAGATGGATATTGTAGTCAGTCTAGAGGTAATAGTGGGGAAGGCACAGAATCATATGTGCGTTTTGAAAAAGGGAAAACCTATTTTTCTTATACAGCTGCTCAAGAGTATGCAGCACTTGATTGATGACGACTTCCATCATCAAAAGATATTGAAAATATAGAGGCATTTCTTAAGCCTGTTTCTTTCACTAGAGTTCTTTCTCTCAGCATTGAAGTCAATGATTTATTTTGGGATTGAAAACATGATGTTTCACAAATGTTTAAAGCTGATTGAAGGCGTGGTAATTTTTATATACCTAGTTATACCAGATATTATGGAGGTATTATGATAGAGAAAGACAATCAAGATGAACCTACTCGTTGTTTGTTTTTTTACCCAGAAGGCACTAGTAATTATGGGCACACTTATGGTAGAAATGATGCTGTTTCAATTCGTGTCGTCGTACCGAGTCAGGATATGTTGACAACATAATTTCCTTGCAATCCTGTTTTCTTTTGTATAATCCACTTACTTTCGTGAAAACGGGAGCATTTATTTTTTATTTTCATCATATTATTCGCATGAAATCATACGAACTCATGATGATCATCGATCCGAAGCTCGAGAAACAAGCCCTCGAGACGCTCATCAGCGATTTACGCTCTGAGCTCGATGTTCATGGACTCAGTATAGTGAAAGAAGATGTATGGGGTGTACGCGATATGGCGTACAAGATTAATGGCTCTAAACAGGGTTATTACCTCGTCTACACTCTCTCACCAGCTGCTAGTCTCGATGTCCCAGGACTTAACAAAGTCTTTGGAATCAAAAAAGGCTTGTGGCGTTATCTTTTAACTGTTATTCCTACATAGGAAAAGTAAAAGAAAAAGAAAAACAGCGGAAGCTTTTTAGAATAATCCATTGTTTTACTTTTACTTCTTCTTTTTCTTATAATTAGATTCTATACTTAACTATGCGAACTGTTAACAAAGTCATCCTCATCGGAAATATAGCAAAAGATCCACTCGTTCGTACCACTACTGGTGGTGCAAAGAGTGCACTCTTTGTCGTCGCAACCAATCGTGTCTACAAAGACAAAAATGGATCTATCCAGAGTGAAGCAGAATTTAGCAATTGTATCGCGTGGGGTCCTCTCGCTGATCGATGTGATCAGTTTCTCCGAAAAGGAAAACTCGTCTATGTCGAAGGTCGACTCAAAACTCGTACCAAAGATCTCGACGATGGGACACGACTTCACCGTACAGAGATAGTCGTTATGAATCTCATCTTCCTCTCAAAACGAGAAGACGCTCCAGGCTACGATGAGGGGCATGACGCACTCCCTGAACATGCAGACATCCTCGATGTCGACATGGAAGACGAAAATGTATTTTAATTTATTTGTAAATCCTTATGACCAAGAAAAAACTCAAGACGGTTTGTCCGTTCAAATCAGCAGGAATCAAGCATATCGACTACAAAGATGTCGACACGCTCAAGAAATACCTGTCTCGCTATGGTAAAATCACACCACGATACTATACTGGTGTCAGCCTCAAATATCAGAAGATGCTTTCCTCTGCTATCAAAAAAGCTCGAATCATGGCTCTCCTTCCATTTACTCTCGGTGAATAATTCAAGAGAGTAGAAATAGAAGATAGGAAATAGATATGAATTTATTTATCCGCTCTAATTTCTATATCTATCCTCTACATCTTTTCTCTATTTTTAACTTATTAGTTGTATGACATTCTCCCCTAAAAAGAAAAAGTCCAAGTCAAAGACACGCATTCGTACCTCTGCATGGGAAATCCGTGCTGGGAAGAAACTCCTCGAGCGAACTCCGTTTCAGCGAGATGAGAGTGGTGCTATCGTTGGCGTCACACACAAACCATTTACTGTCATTGCTGTAAAACCAAAAGCTACAAAAAAGCCGAAGAAGGTAATTCGTGCGAAATAAGAAGGTAGAAATAGAATGGAATTTTAATTTATCCGCTCTACTCTCTCCATCTATTTGAATTTATGTCTTTCTCTCGTTCTCGTACTCGTCGGTTCTTGCTCCAATCTCTCTATACCCGTGTTATCACGGGTATTGCTGCTTCCAAGGATGCAATTTTTTTCGACGAACCTGAGCGAATAGAGGATAGCTATGTCACACTCATCGAGGAGGCTCTCCTCAGAGAAGAATGAAAAATTCTCTCGGTTATTTATGAAGCCGCACCAAAATACGACATCAAATCTCTGCCAACTATCAATGCTCTCATACTCATGATATGCCTCACAGAGATGCTCGTTGTCTGTCCAGATGATGTGCCGCCTCGTGTCTCTCTCGATGAAGCCATAGAGCTCGCAAAACGCTATTCTGATGATGCTGGTAAAAATCTCATAAACGGCATACTCAATACCATTATTCTCCAGAGAGATACTCTTATCGCTACCTGGAATGATAGAAAACCTCTTTCTTATTCTCTCTTCTCTACGAAGTAAATGACTGACATTTTTTCTCAACTTCCTCAAGTACTTCTCGGACTCGGTATCGTGCCGGAGGATATCTCACTGTATCAGACCGCATGTATTCATCGGTCTTTTCTCAACGAATCTCCCCGTGATATAACAGCGCATAATGAACGACTCGAATTCCTCTGAGATGCCGCTCTCGAGCTCGCGATGACACATCTCATCTACACCACCTATCCTGATCGTGAAGAGGGTTGGATGACAGATTTGCGCAGTGGTTATGTCCGTGGTACTCATCTGGCTGCCATTGCTCAGGATTATTGATTTGCTGATATCATTCTCATGTCTCAGGGTGAGAGAAATGCTGGGGGTGCACAGAATCTCAATATCCTCGCTGACACATTTGAAGCGATACTCGGAGCACTCTATATCGATCAAGGTTTTGATGCTGTTTTCCGAGTAGTTCGTGATATCGTATTTGCTTCTGAACGGGTCAAAACTGAGTCAAAAGATCCGAAATCTCGACTCCAGGAAACGATACAAGAGCATATCAATGCGACACCTCTCTATACTGTTCTCTCCGAAGAAGGCAAAGATCATGCAAAAGTATTCACAATATCAGCTTCTATATGAGGGGTGACTATTGGCACAGGTGTGGGTACAAATAAGAAACTCGCACAAGAGGCTGCGGCAATCGATGCTCTCCGGCAAAAGGATACCTGGGAATATCTCCTCCAAGCGGAAAAGTAGAGTGTGATTTTCCTTTGACTTCCGTACAAATATTCGTATATATACATAGAACGATTTTTAATTCTTCCTTCCAAATATATGGTCGCCATTACCGCTTCAAATATCCAGTCAGCGTTTGAGACTCTTCTCTCTCAGCTCAGTGATAAGGAATCCTATGTTATCACACACCGTATCGGGCTCTATGGACACAAAGAAACACTTCAGGAAATAGGCGATAATTATGGCATCACACGAGAGAGAGTCAGACAGATAGAGGACAAAGGCGTCAAAAGTATCGGGAGCATGATCAAGAGTACCCCACTCGCTGATATCCAGTGAATGGCAGCTCGCATCCTCCACGAGAACAATGGTATCATGTCTCGAGATGCTCTCGTATCAGCTCTCATAAAGGAGCTCGGTATGGCAGGATCTATCAACAAAGGTATGATGGAGGTCATTCTTCAGGCTGATTTTGACATGCAGAAGAGCAAGCCTCGTCTCAATACTGTTACCTATTTCCACGAACCACAAATCACTCGTAAATCTATCGAAGCTGTTCACTCTGAAGCAGTCAAGATTCTCAAGAAACGACGCGATGTCATCGAACAGGATGGTCTCTACGAGAAAATCCTCGAGACACACAAATCACAATTTCCTTTCCTCAACACAGCACTCATCGATGCTATCATGGATGTATTTCTCGATGTCGTGAAGGGTGAGAAAATCATGATCGGACTCGCGAGCTGGCATATCCTCAATCCAAAGACACTCAAGGACAAGGCTATCTACATCTTCAAAAAGACTAACAAGCCACTTCACTTCCTCGAACTCGCAAACTCTATCTCTGGTCATTTTAGCACCAAGGTAAAAGTAAATACTGTTCACAACGAGCTCATCCGTAACAACGAATTCGTCCTCATCGGTCGAGGTATCTACGCACTCAAGGCATGGGGCTACACTTCTGGTACTGTACAGGATGTTATCCTCGAAATCTTTAACCAGATCAAAAAACCTATGAGTTCTGACGATATCACTGCAGAAGTACTCAAGACTCGTATCGTCAAATCAAATACTATCTACATGAATCTCCAGAATAAAAAAATATTTGAACGAGTCGGACGAAATCTCTACCAGCCAAAAGGCATGAAGAAATAATATTTCACTTATAAAAAAATCCCTCTGAATTCAGAGGGATTTTTATTTGAGAATTCCTTAGATACCCTGTATCAATGGTATGAGTTCGATGATACGGGAGTGGTAGGTCGTATTTGGTGAGATGCCATCAGCGACGATGACAGCATTGAGGTCGGGGATATCCGTGGAGACAGAAAATGATACAGGGATGATCATCGGTGCTGTGTCGGTGAGACTGAGCTTGAGCGAGCAGGTCCCAGAGAGACAGTTATTTGCCCCAATAAAACTACCCAGAGATCCCCCGCTATTATTTGTGATATCTGCAATATTGAGTCCATCGAGAGAGGTTACTGGACCTTTATTTCCGAAAAATGGTGGTACAGGATTCGTGCTATTATCATTATATACGAACTCAATTCCTACAGTCTTTGATGCTGTATCTTCTCCCTCAGTCATTTCCATACTAAAGGGTGTTGTTCCTGTATCTCTATTTGTTAGATCAAATAACAGTCCACTAAAGGTCGTCAGTATATGAAAATCAGGATTTTTCTGACTGGTACCGAATTTCTGAGGTTCTGTATCGTCATCGAAGAGTTTTATTTTTAATGGAAGATGGGTGTTTTCAGACACGATAACATAGGTACCAGGATTTTCACTTGTTATCTCTGGTGGAGTGAGGGAGAGGATTTCACCTGAATCAGGACTTATTCGTCACTCTGTATCTACATTTGTTCGCTCAATAGGAAATTCTCTTTTTGCGAGCTCTATCTGACTCTTTGCTGTATAGTAGGATTGGACAGAGTCCTGGAGTCCTCGTATCTGTCGTGAGTAGGGAATGATTCTCTCCAGCAGTATCATCGCAAAGAGCAAGACTACACTTGTAATCATAATTGTCACCAGGAGTGCTGATCCTCTTTCGCGGTGTGAATTATTTTTTCCCATATTTTAGAGTGTATCGAGGTCAAAAGATGTTGTCAGGAGTCGAGGAGTGTTTTCTGATGCATCCAATAATCCTCTCGCGAGCGTCCCCTCAGAGAGCTGTACTTCGAGATGTATCTGAATCATGGGTGAGAGTGCTTCTTCGCCTGCACCAGCCATCTGTCCAGGGATTTTGAGAGGTCGAGGGAGGAATCCAGCACGCACGATATTCATCTTAGGAGAGCTGATGTCTGCCCACACGAGAGAGTTTGCTGCTCAGGCTATGTCTGCTTCATCACTGATGACACTACAGGCATCTTCTCATCCTCCGAAATCTCTGTGTGGTACCCATGCATCTATAGTTCCATCTCCTCCTGTGGGAAGAGTATCACAGCTCACCAGACGGGTCATCTGAATCTTTCAGAGACATCCAGCGAGACTTGTTTCTGGATTACAAACAGGGGTTGATTTGTCGGGGTCTTGGATAAAGACATGTCGAAAGTAGGTTCGCTCAAAACTATTATCCGGGAGTTTTTTTATCAAATAGAGGTCACTGATTCATGATTCTCTCAGTTCTGTATTGTCTGTTGGGAAAATAGGTGGGAGCTTCATAGGAGTCGGAAATCCAGCGCCAGATCCATAATTGAGTCCGAGTGTCGCATACTGTCCATAGGCCATATCTTGGTCTGCGAGAGACTCATTAAATATGGGATTTACCTTGGTATGAGAGAGAGAATTTCCTTCTAAGCATGCCTCACCTTCTGCACCACTCTCGATACCACAATAATACATATCGGGACGACCAGTATTGTCACCGTTTCCATATTTTGATTCTCGTGAATAAGTCCAGCCATTGTCTCCTAGAGATTTCTCATAACCGAGTATTCTGCGATTGAAATATTCTTCGTAGTCGATAGTGCCTCACGCGCGGATGAGAGAGGAGAGTTTCTCATTGAGATAAAACAGATTTCTCTGGATATTAATCGATCCAGAGAGTCGTACCTGGCTCCTGAGAATCCCCTGAAATGCCGCAAACGCTGAACTCAAGAGGATACCAGAAAGCACCACAGAAACGAGGACTTCTATGAGGGTAAAACCAGCATGTTTTGGTCTGTGTATCACTTATTTTTTTGGATAAAATACAACCTGTATCAGTGTCGCGAGGCTTCTCCCAATCTGAATCGACCGAGGGAATTTCCAGAACCTCCGTGGTCCGCTCACAGCTATCCAGTGCCCTATCTGTACAATTCTCCTGGATTTGAGTGGGCTCATCTGTCCCGAGAGGAGAGAAGAAGCTCATTTTATAGTTCCCTCGTAGATGAGACAAATTCCCTGCCAGAGGAGGAGGATGATCACGAAGAGAGTATTTGGTCGTTTATTTCACATCTTTCATAAGTATACGCTCAAACTTTTTGGTAGTCAATGTATTCCTCTTTACTCTTCTAGCCTTATCAGTATAAATTCGCCCATATATGTCACCATACACCCCTTTTCGTTCTCGTCGCTGAATTCATCATTTTCTCCCTATACGCCTCCTCGAAAATGTCTGGTTCTTTTTTTCCAAGTCATCGTGGGGTATGAAAATCGTCCTCACGGGGGTTGTCAGTATCTTTGTTGGACTTTTTTTCCCGTGGATTCAGATAGGTCCTACGACTCATTTGGGGGCTTTTTCTCTCCTGTGTGGCGGTGTTGGTTGGTGGATTAGTATTCTCTTGTTGGGTGTTCTCATACAGCTTTTTTCGTATGATCTGAGTCAGAAAATCCAGAAATCTTGGCACATCAATCTCGATCCAAAAATTCTCTATGTCCGTGTTTGAATTATCATTCTCGTCATGACCCTCATTATCAGTGTCTCACTCACAGGTGCGGCTAGGACAGTCAATCAGGATATCAGTATGACGCTCAATGTATCATGATTGGTTCTCACTCTCATGGGTGCTATCTTGCTCTGTATTGGTGGTATTGTCGTCCGGAAAAAAGAAGAAAAAGATGCTTACAAACATGTTTTTGTCCAAGGCGTCGAAAACGAAGATACTGACAGCTACAAAAAAATTCTCGGAGAAACAGAAGAGGGAAATATGAAATTGCCGATATAATTGACCAAAACGCTTTGACTTTTGATACTTTTTTTATACTCTATGCCCTATAATTTTATAGGGCTTTTTTATGGTGCAACCAACCTCCGGAGATGATTATTATGCAAAGATTGGACCCAGTACGACTCAGTCGGATACTGGGACTGAGAAGAAAAAAATCAAAATAGTTGCAAAGAAAGTAGTTTCTCAACAACCAGAAAAGGCTGCACCTGCGCCTGTATCTGAACCTGAGGAATATGATACAAAGCAGGCAGTACTCGATAACAATGATCCACCATATTCTCCTCGGTCTGCGTCACTTCCTGAAGGTGGTAAGTTAGATCTGGGGTCAAAATTTGTTAGTCGGCCAGCAGTTGTGTTTCATTCTCATCAGAATCGTTCTGCACTTCCAGGAGGTCAGCGATCTGCATCAACGGCAGCACCTGGAGCTCGACCATCATTTAATCGGCCATCAGGTGGTGCTCCTCGTCCTGGATGAGCAACTTCATCGTCTCGCCCTGGACAGCCATCACGACCAGGAGCTCCAAAAGGGAATTTTCGCAAGCCTGATGCACCCAAGAAAAATTTCAAGACAACCAAAAGAGGTACAAAACACAAGCTCTCATTCCTCGCACCAACAGAGAAGGATGATGATACTTTCCGTCGTCAGAAGAGTATAGGAGGAGAAAAACAAGCAAAAAATGTAGATGATATCCGACAGACACTCGTCGATCGTTCTGGTCAAGAAGTCGAAATTGGAGATTTTCTCACGGTCAAAGAATTCTCAGACAAGATAGGTATTTCTCTGGCACGAATCATCGGAGAGCTGATGAAAAACGGCATCGTCGTCAATATCAATTCTCAGATTGATTTTGACACTTGTTTTCTCATCGCTGAATGATTCAATATCAAGGTCAAAAAAACTCACTCAACTGACTCAAGCATTACTGACCTCCTCGATGGAAACATCGATGCACTTCTCGCGACAGATGACGCAGCGGAGATGGTCACTCGTCCACCAATTATATCAGTCATGGGTCATGTCGATCATGGTAAAACCTCTATTCTCGATTCTATTCGCAAGACTGATGTTGCTGCAGGCGAGGCGGGAGGTATTACACAAAAAATTGGCGCCTATCAGATTACAAAAAATGGTAGACAGATTACCTTTCTCGATACTCCTGGTCATGAGGCCTTTGCTCTCATGCGTTCTCGTGGTGCGAGACTCACGGATATCATCATCCTCGTCGTCGCTGCTGATGAAGGACTCAAGCCCCAGACTATTGAATCTATCAATCTCGCCAAGGAAACAGAGGTCCCGGTCGTCGTGGCTATCAACAAGATGGACAAACCAGGTGCTGATATCGATATGGTAAAACGAGCACTCGCTGAACATGAACTCACACCAGATGATTGGGGTGGAGAGACTATCTGTGTCCCATGTTCTGCAAAAACTGGACAGGGCATCGATACACTCCTCGAGATGGTTCTCCTCGTCTCTGACATGAAACAACTCAAATCACATCCTACTCGACCCGGTGTCGGTACTGTCATCGAATCACATCTCGATCCAGGACAGGGTGTCATCGCAAATATCCTCGTCAATGCTGGAGTATTTAATCGTGGAGATGCAGTCTTCTGTGGTTCTGCGTGTGGTAAAATCCGCACCATGAAGGACTCTACTGGTAAAAATATCTCCGAGGCAACCTCGAGTATGCCAGTCCAGATTACTGGTCTCGATGAAGTGCCAGAAGGTGGCCAAATCATGCAAGTCTTCCCAACACTCGAAGCAGCTCGTGAAAAAGCTCAGGCATTTAAACTCGCATCATCGAGTAAGAGCGTCAACAAATTTGAAAATGCATCGCTCATGAATCTCATGGGTAAACTCAAAACAGGTACGCTTCAACACCTCAAGATCGTCCTCAAATCGGACTCAAATGGTTCTCTCGAGGCTCTCAAATCATCTCTCCAGAAAATCACTGCCAAAGATGTCGCTGTCAAAATCATTCACGCTGGTGTCGGTGCTGTCAGTGAATCTGATGTCCTCATGGCAGGTACGAGTGGAGCCTTGCTCGTCGCATTTAATGTTCCTGTCGTGAGCAGCGCTACTGATCTCCTCTCAAAATCAGAAATTGAATTTATCTCTGACAAGGTCATCTACCGAATCATTGAGAAAGTCGAGAGTATCGCGACGGGTATGATCGATATCAAGTACGATCAGGTATTGGTTGGAGAAGGAAAAGCTCTCAAGATATTTTATACTGGTGAAAAAATGCAGATTGTTGGTCTCTCTGTGACTATGGGAAATATTCAGAAAAATGCTCAGCTCAAGATCATCCGTAATGAGCGAGTCGCAGGATCAGGAAAAGTCGAAAATCTCAAAGAAGGTGTCTACGAAGTGAATCAAGTCGAAGAAGGCAAGGAGTGTGGTATCCAGTACAAGGGTGATGTCCGTGTCGAAGTTGGCGATGCACTCGAGTTTTATATGACCGTAGAACGAAAATAATATGAATTTCTCCTTTCTCTGGATCATCTTTGCAGGTATTGCGTGGGGTCTCGATGGGCTCCTTCGTTCACAGATTGCTGGCGTTTCACCGCTTACTATTGTCACGGTCGAACACGCAATAGGATTTGTGATTCTCGCTGTTATTGGGATGAATCATTTTCGATTTCCCAAGCTCTCTACGAAGGCTTGGTTTGCACTCCTCGGTGTCGCGCTCTTCTCAGGACTTATAGGGACTTATGCCTTTACTTGGGCGATGGCCAATGTGCACTATAGTTCATTTGGTGTCTTGTTCCTTCTTCTCAAATTGCAGCCACTTTTTGCTATTCTAGCGGCACTCATCTTCCTCGGAGAAAGACCAAAAAAGAGCTTTTATCCGCTTGCTATCCTCGCTATTATTTCCGCGTATTTCCTCAGTTTTGGTAAAAGTGGTCTCTCACTTCCTGCTCTCGGTGATGACACGACTCGTGCGGTTCTCGCCGGTCTCATCGCAGCATTGTGTTGGGGCTCTGCAACTGTTTTCTCAAAATACCTCTCAGGACAAGGCTACAAAGCTCGTACTATGACAGCTTTCCGTCTCGGTCTCGTGGCTATTCTCGGAGTTATTGCTCTGGGTATTATGAATTTATTGGGTGTTGGTGATGCTCTTTCTCTCCCTACCGATCCTTCATCATTCTTGCTCATCGTCACAGGCGTGGCACTTCTCTCGGGTGTCCTGGGTACGACGATGTATTACCGAGGCATCAAGCATACACATGCGACACAGGCAAGTATCTTTGAACTCGCTTTTCCTATCACAGGATTTATCATCGACATATTTGTCCAACATAAAACTCCTGATACTTTCCAGATAGCAGGTGGTATATTCCTCGTTATTGTGATGATATTTGTTGCGAGGACGAAGAAATAATTGTTCACATGACACTCACGATAGACACTCAAAAATTAGCAGCACTTCGAACTGTCTTTCAGAGAGGCTCTGCCGCGCAGAGAAAATTTCATATTCAGACTTTTGGTTGTCAGATGAATCATGCTGATAGTGAGAAAATTCATATGCTTCTCACCCAGGCAGGATTGGCGAAGGTCGACACTTGGGAGGAGGCTGATATTGTTATTTTCAACACCTGTTCTGTCCGTCAGAAAGGCGAAGACAAGGTATTTGGCTTTGTTGAGGAAATAGACAGACTTCGACAACAAACAGGTCGAGATATCAAAGTGGGGCTGACGGGTTGCATGACCCGAAAAACCGGACTCAATAAGAAGTATTATGACTATCAGGGGAGGAAGAATACCACGAAGATTGAACTCCTTAATTTAGACCAAGAGAAAAAAGAAAAGAGAAAAGAGAAAAAAGCAGGAATTTCTTTATTTAATTCTGATGATGAACTCTTCAATCGTGTTGATACTATTGATTTTGTCGTGCGCATCGAGGAAATAGGAGCTCTCACGACGCTACTCTCGATCATGTATGGTGAGGATATAGGTCAAGATGACGCCTTTCAGTCCTATCTCCGTGTTCGTCAGGAACGAGATGCTTCTCGGAGTGCGAATATCATTATTCAGACGGGTTGTGATAACTATTGTACCTTTTGTATCGTCCCATATACCCGTGGGCATGAGGTTTCTCGGCCAATTGACGACATTGTTGGCGAAGTTGTCGAAAGTGTCCTTCAACATGGGACCCGAGAGGTGACTTTACTTGGTCAGAATGTGAATAGTTACGGCAAAGAAACTCGCAAAAATCTCTGGAACGCAGGGGAGCTGACTTGGGTAACCTCCTTTGCAAAGGAGGTGTCTGAGCAAAGCGAAGACGGAGGATTTTTCACACACAATCATATTCCATACCGTGACGATTTAAAATTAAAAGCACAAGAGCTTAGAAAAAATATGACTTGACCCGAAAAAAGTATCTGGTATCAAGTTTTAAGAAAAGATAAACTTTCTGGATATCGATTTTTACGACAAAAACCACTCCTCGAGTATATAGTCGATTTTTATTGTGATGAGCTCAAAATTGTCATTGAAATTGACGGTGATTCACATGATTTTCAGCAAGATTATGACGAAACTAGAACCAAAGAATTTTCAAAATATTGAATTTCTGTCTTGAGATTTACAAATAATGAAGTATTAAGAAATATTGATTGAGTATATCAGAAACTTGTTGAATTTATTAGATTAAATCCTCAGTCTCGTTCCTCGACAGCTCCTTTACAAAGGAGCTCTGTAACACCATTCCGTGAACTCCTGGAAAAAATAAATGAGGTCCCAGGACTTGATAGAATCAGATTTACTTCGTCCAATCCCCACGATATGACACGGGATATTCTCGATGCTCATTTTGATCTCGAGAAGTGCTGTCCCTACCTGCATTTTGCCCTCCAATCTGGTGATAATGATTTACTCAAGAAAATGAATAGGAAACATTCGTATGACGACTTCCGGCTTCAGGTAGAGTATCTGCGTTCTCGCGATCCACTATTTGGTATATCGACAGATATTATTGTAGGATTTCCCGGGGAGACAGAGGAACAATTTGAAAATACTGTCAGGGCTTTTCGGGAATGTGAATTTGATTTTGCCTATATCGCTCGCTATTCTCCGCGGAAACAGACCTACGCTGCTCGGATGCCATGACAAGTACCTGCTGATGTGAAGGCAAAACGATGGGACAGATTGAATTCTCTCATGTATGACATTATTCAACAGAGGAATCAGCTCATGATAGGTCGCGAAGAAGTCATCATGGTCTCAAAAATTGATCAAGAAGATGGGGCTATTTCTGGTCGCACTCGGAATTTCAAAGAGGTATTCCTCCCAAAAAATGATACAATACAGTTGTGAGATTTGATTCCTGTGAAAATAATAGGGTTGGATAGGTGGGTACTACAAGGCAGAGTCTTGTAAGACAAAAGACAAAGTTCAAAATACAAAATGATGAAACACTTTTTCCCTTTTCGACATCGTCTCACACTTCGTCTGCTGGAGTTATTTCCACAGATTCTTCTCATAGCCCTCTGTAATTCTCGTGCTATGGGTGAGGCGGATGAAAATTCTGACATTGATCTCTTTATCATCGCCAAAAAAGGGAATCTCTGGACTGTGCGGTTTATTGTGACCATTCTTACTTCTATACTTGGCGTGCGTAGGAGAAATACTCATGGTCTGCAGAAATGAACCCCTGAGTATATCAAGAGAACGAAAGATAGATTTTGCCTCTCATTTTTTATCACAGAAGAGTCTATGAATTTCGAGAGTATTCGTTTGCAACCAAATGACCCCTATCTTGATCGGTGGATTTATACTCTCATTCCGCTCATAAATAAAAATGCCACTTATGAGCATTTTATGGAGGCTAATTGAGTTGAACCAACCCAGACCTGGACAAATCCCACCTGGAAGTTATTTTTTATCAGGCTGGGCAATATTTTTGGATTTTTTTCTCTTTTTGAATCCGTCGTTAAGAAAGTTTGGCTTCCGAAAACATTAAAAACTTACGAGACTCTCCGAAAACCATGGTGAGTCGTTATTTCAGATAGTATGCTCAAATTTCATGATCAGGATGTGAGGAAAAATTTTCTTTAACTGTCTATTTTCTGTATTTACCTAAGAAATCTTTTAAAGATAAAACAGTTTCTTCATTTTTATTTTGAATGCACAATATAACAACCCATTCGCTTCACTGTTTCTGCATTCTAATATTATAAAAACCTTCTTTACAAGAATCTTTGTTAAAATGTGGGCATGATTGACATACACTGTCCAGGAACATTTTCTCTATTTTCTTTATAATCATTTTACCAATACCAGGGAAGAGATAAGTTCCTCGAGAGCTAGATGTTCCAGGTTCTCTTTTTATGGATAATAACTCTCAACTATATAATTCAATTAATCTTTGTATACCATTTGCAGAGGCTTCTTTTTCATTTAGATTATCTAAAACTCTCATTTCTGCTCAGCTTTCAACTGCAAAGCGGAATACATGCATAATTCGCTCTATATCTGCCTCTTCTGATAAAACGGAATTTATTCTCACTTTGACGCCAGCATCTATTAAGAATCTAATATTTTCTTGCGATCTATCAATTTGTTCTTGAGCCCAGACTTTACTAACTTTTCTCGACATTATATTCATTAATTCTTCTGGAGCTAATGTATGGAGTGAAAAATTCACTGCATCAATGCCACTTACTGCCATATCTTCTCTTATTTTTGTTCAAAATTGACCATTTGTTGTTATTTTTGCTACAAATCAAGATGCCTTTAAACCTGAAATTATTTGAGGAGTCTGGGGATTCAACGTTGGTTCTCAGCCCGTCAGGTGAACTTCTTCTATTCCACAGTTTTTCCTTAGTTCCTCCAGGTTTCCCTGTAGTTCCTCATCCCAAAAAATAGGCGATGCAACTAAATCTCATTCGTTATGACAAAATTCACAAGACCAGCTACAAGGCTCAAATACTTTTAATCGTACAGATCCTACGGAATTTACATCTCAGAATTCCATATTTTAGGTGGATTTTGGAAAGAAACAACAGGTATTTTTATAAATACCTCTCTTGGTATACCAAGTTCTTTTTCATATATAACTTCTGAACCTCAAAATATTCCTTCGTCCCATTCCAATCATAATTCTGATACTATTTTACGGACATTTCTTTCGGTGGGTCATTCAATCTCAATATATGGATTTAGTCATGGCCATGTATCTATACAGACTTCTATATCACCATTAACCCAAATTTCTCTCGTATTCTCCTGAAAAGCAGTATTAATAAGACCAGTTTTCTGAAGTATTTCAGATGCTCATTCAAAGCTATTAACTTGTATTTCTATTTCTTCTACACCTTTGATACTGTCTTCATGTATACATTTATAAGTCATTGTTACTTTTCATTGTTCTGCTCGGACTCGGAACCATTCATTTTTTTCAGTTTGTAAAAAATGAAATGTCTTTCTTTGAGATAAAAATTCCTTTTTTTCACAGAGAAAGCCCAAGAGAGAAAGTTTTTTTACAAACGCTTCTTTGTCTATCTTTATAAATTTAATTTCATACTCATGTTGCATATATTAAATTTTATTATTTTCACAAAAACTGCAATGCTCTTATTAATGTCTCTTCTGGTTCTAATTTTGTATTGTCAATCAATAAATCTGTTCCTCGTTTTATAAATCAGCCTTGAGTTCTAGTAAACAAATCTTCATTTGTTTCAAATTGCGTCCTTACGGGTCTTCCAGATAATCTACTTATAATAGAATTTCTTTCTGCGATTAGCAGAATTTCTACCTTCTCTCTTATACTTTGTTCTAATTGTATCGCTTCTTCAGTGTTGAGAAATCATTCCATAGCTTCATGATGTACTATGGTTGAACCAATAAGCCTATCACAAACAACCATTTTTCATTCTCTACGCATTTTATTTATTTTTTCTATATCTTCTCGGCAGGCTTCTAGATAAAATTTAAACCTATCTGATACAGGTACTCAAACACGATCAAACACCGCTCTTTCTTTTGCTGTTCTAGTTCCGGGGGTTTTGTAGTATTCCCCTTTTATTTCATGCGCAAGTCATTTTGCCAGTGTCGTTTTTCATACACCATCTATTCATTCTATTATGATAAGAGAGGTATTCATGTTTTTATTTTCATTCAGGAGGCACAATCATCATCTCTTGCTTATTGAATGTTATGACATCAAAAAAGTTTTTCCCAAAAATTAACATTCCTAAAGGTGATTCATGGGAAATGCCGTTACTTAATTCTAAGTAGTTACCTACTCAGGTCATTTGATAATATGCAATTTCTTCTGTGTCCATATTTTCTAGTCCAAATCTGGTCATCAAACCTATTTTATCCTGATCTGTTTCTGCTTCTTGCAGAATAGCACTTGCTCGGTTTCTGGTCAATTCTCTCAATAATGTTGTATCTACTTTGGCTGCATCTAATAATACATCGCGAGGCGCATTATCATGCCAAGTTTCACTTGATTGAGAAAGTGCGTCCCGCATATCAGATGATCTTCTTTGCTGTCTTGATAGTAAAACAGAGAGTTTTTTTTCCAGTGCTTCAAATTCCTGAGGTGTTACAAGTCACATATGTATAACAGATTATTTTATTATTGTATAATAATAAAATTTTTGTTATGTCAAATTATTTTTCTTCCTCTTCTTCCCGTTCTCTCACGATACTCATAGAGGTGACTGCATCATCGTCGCGGAGCTTGGTCAGGATGACTCATTGAGCGACTCGACCGGTGACACGGACATCCTTGAGTGGGCTTCGGACTGTCTGTCCTGATTTGGTGACGAGAACAAAATCTGATGATTTTCTGTCTTCTTCTGTGAGCATGGTTGCAGAGATGATTTTACCAGTTTTGGCTGTGACGGCACCCACCTTGACCCCACTACCACCTCGACCCTGTGATCGATAATCCTCGATATCTGAGAGCTTTCCGAGACCTCTCTCTGAAGTGGTGAATACATATTTCATTTCTTTTGAAACGACAGATGCTGTGACGAGTTTATCCTTTCATTTGAGTCGGATTCATCGTACACCCATAGCAGCACGACCCATAGCACGGACATCGGTTTCTGGGAATTGGATTGCCTGTCCTTCGTTTGAGACGAGGAGCATCATATCTGATCCACTCGTAGGGCAGACCCAGCCAAGACTGTTTCCTTCTTCGACCTTGATGACGATGAGTCCTGATGAGCGAATATTGGTGATTTCTGTTCTCTCGAGTCGTTTTACTGTACCATCTGTGGTCGCGAAGAAGAGGAATGGTTTCGTTGCTTCGTTGGCATTGAGTATTGTCGAGATAGATTCAGTTGGTTGGAGTGAGATGAAATTCACAATTGGTGAACCCTTTGCTGTTCTCGAAAATTCTGGTATCTCATAGGTCGGGAGCTGAAATACACGACCAGATGAGGTGAAGAACCAGAGATCATCGTGATTGTTTGATGAGAGGAGGATTTGTATCTCGTCTTCTTCTTTTGTGGCTGTTGCGACACCCATACCACCTCGTTTTTGTGTGCGGTAGGTTGATGCCTTGAGTCGTTTCACATAGCCCTGTTTTGAGAGTGTGATGATGACTTCTTCGTTTGGGATGGTGTCTTTTGCGCTGAATTGTCCGAGTGGTGAAGCGTGAACTTCTGTTCGACGATCATCGCCATATTTTTCATTGATTTCTGTGAGCTCATCACCGATGATGGCATCGACTCGTGCAGGTTTTGAGAGGATATCCTTGAGATCTGCGATGACGAGGAGTTTCTCTGCGAGTTCGTCTTCGAGCTTCTTTCGCTCCATGCCTGAGAGTCTCTGGAGTTGCATCTCGAGGATGGCCACTGCTTGTCTCTCTGAGAGCTTGAATTTTGTCTGGAGTTTATCACTTGCATCCTGGCGGTCTTTACTCTTTTTGATTGTTTCGATGACCTCGTCGATATTATCCAGAGCAATCTTCAACCCCTCGAGGATGTGTGCCCGTTCTTCTGCGATGCGGAGCTCATATTTGGTGCGGCGAGTGATGACTTCTTGACGGTGGACGATGAATTCTTCGAGTATTTCCTTGAGGTTGAAAAGCTTTGGCTGGAGACCACGATCTGTCAAGGCAATCATATTGTAGGCAAATGATGACTGCAGGCCTGTGAGCTTGAAGAGCTGATTCAATACTTCTCTTGGGAAGCTGTCGCGCTTGAGCTCGAGAACGACTCGGATACCGTCCTTGTTTGATTCATCACGGACTTCGGCGATACCGTTTACGATTTTTTCAGTGATGAGGTGGGCTACCTGCTCAACGATACTCGATGGAGTCGTCTGATAGGGGAGCTCATTGATGATGATAACGGGTCGACCTGATGCTGTCTCTTCGATGACTGCTTTTCCACGGAGGATGATAGATCCACGACCTGTCGCGTAGGCTGAGAGGATATCTGCACGATTATAGATGACACCACCTGTTGGGAAATCTGGACCCTTGATAAATTCCATGAGATCCTCGACGGTGATATCCTCGCGTTTTTCATGTTTGAGTACAAATTGGAGTGCACTGACGACCTCGCGGAGATTGTGAGGTGGAATATTGGTCGCCATACCGACAGCGATACCGACTGAACCCATGAGGAGGAGATTTGGGACTCGTGCTGGGAGAACGGTTGGTTCTGCGTGAGAAGCATCGAAGTTTGGTCTCCAGTCGACTGTTTCCTTGTCTATATCAGCGAGCATCTCGGCTGTGATTTTGGACATCCTCGCCTCGGTATATCGATACGCCGCAGCACTATCCCCATCAACAGAACCAAAGTTTCCCTGGCCATCGACGAGAGGGTAGCGGAGAGCCCATGGCTGAGCGAGACGGACCATTGCTTCATAGACAGAGCTATCACCGTGTGGGTGGTATTTTTTCAATACTTCACCGACGACTCAGGCAGATTTTGAGTATTTCTTCCCTGGATGGAGGCCTTCATCGTGCATCGCATAGAGGATACGACGGTGGACAGGCTTCAACCCATCACGGATATCAGGAAGCGCACGAGAGACGATGACGCTCATCGCATAATCGAGGTAGCAATTCTCCATCTCGAACTTGATATCACGGCGGACATCATTCATGACAACAGGGTTTTCAGACATAGGGTTTTGTAAAAAAGAAGAAAGAAGAAATAAAAAAGAAGAAAGCAGGATTTCTTATCGATTACCCATTATTATCTATTCTTTATTATCTATTCTTTTGTAGCCCAGAAAGTATAGAGAAAACTCCTTTTTAGCAAGGTTTTATCCGGTGAAATATTTTTTCTAAATATTGTGTATTTTCTACCAGTAGAATCTTCTTCTATTCATATAATAATCTTCAAGAGTACCAGGTGCAGGCGGTGTGTGTTTGACGCTGCGCTTTGGTTCTTCTGGCTTTTGTACAGGTGTGACGGGCGGTATTGTATCAGGAGATTTTTTGGAGATTTCTCGGATAATTCTTCTCTCACTTGCTGTGAGCTCACCGGTGAAAATGTTTTTTATTAATGTATGAGGTTCAGCACAGCCGTGAGCAGAGAGGATGTCTATAACTCTCTCAGGAGTTCTGCCTGTATTATTTTGGTCAATAGCATGTGCCCGGATAGCTTCTTTCGTCGTATGGATTCCTTGGTGTCGTTTCGAATCAAATGATGATTTCATAATTATACTTTAATCATTAAAGTATTTATATATTATTGCTATATTATTTTTGTCAATCATTGAGCTCGAGATACTTTTTTCTCTTCAATTGTTTCCTTCTTATTATTGTTCTCAAAATACTTCGTTCCCGTGGCTTTTCCTCTATAAATTGGAGATCTTTTTGTGACCATTTGTATTTCTTTCAGTTCTGTCACTCAATAGCAGTTGCAAGCCTTGCTTCAGTGAAGTAGTTCCTTATTGCTGCTTCAGCTGTTTCTCCTTTTATTTCTCTGTCATGAGGAGACCCAACGAGGAGAGATCTCCAGAGTGTGATTCCTCATATGCTTGCAAAAAATTCCGGTCCAGATTTTCCAGGCTTTTCAACAATTTCTATATTTCATAGCTGACCGAGCCAGTCTTTTATAGCTTCGAGGGTGTAGAGGGGTTTATGATTTTGTTCTTCTCATGATTCTGTGTTTCAATTTGATGTTCTTACTCTTTTCAATAGTCGTCGTATTTTTCCTTGTAGTTTTAGTTCTCTTTTTTCATCACGCGTGTTGCCAAGAGCTATATTTCGTACTTTCCATCGCTCAGATCCAGAGAGCTCTCTTGTTATAATCCTTTCCACAGTAGCTCATAGAGTACTATTATCACCAATTATTTCATTGAGTCTGCGACCAATTTTACCACTTCTGAGGTATTCAAGAGCTTCCGTGTGTACTTCTTCTTTTATTGTATGAATTGCTCTATGTTCTGCCGATTCGTAGGACGATTTCATATATGTATTTTACTCGGTAAAGTATATACATATTATTATCAAATAAACATTGTCAATGATTCTTCTGATGTAGATTGTCCTTTGTATTTTGTATTTTGTATTTATACTCTCCTGTATGTCTGAACCAATTCAAACCCCTACACCCCCTGTTCCAGAAGGCAAATATACTGGATTTTATGGTATCAAGAGTGACCTCGTCAATGTGTCGACCTATGGAAAGGAAAAAATAACATTTAATCCTGACCGTGGAGCCATCGTCTTTTTCTGTCATGATTGTCGCAAATTTGTCGAAACTGATCGCCCTGACCCAAAGAAAATGCGATTTATTTGCCAGACCTGCAAAGGTAAAAAAATTTCCTATGGTACCGAGGAGAGTCTTCGCGAGCATTATAAGAGGTTATTGGTGAAATAATTGTTTTTTCAAAACCATATACCACAAGAACTTATAAAATAGTCATTATCAACTTTTTACGGAATTACTTGAAATTTGAAAATAGCTCTCTATACTCGGGAGTACTTACATGTTTTTGTAAGACTTAATTTCTATATTTTCCTATTTTATGGATGAGAATAAAAAAGCTGCACTCCAGGCCGCGCTCAAAATGATCGAAAAACAATATGGCGCTGGGGCCGTGATGGTCATGGGTGAAAAACCTCATATCCCAGTTGAAATGGTATCTTCTGGAAGTCTCAAGCTCGATGAAGCACTCGGCGGCGGTTATCCAAAGGGTCGTATTGTCGAAATATTTGGTCCAGAATCTTCTGGTAAGACGACACTCGCACTTCATGCTATTGCAGAAGTACAGAGAGCCGGTGGTACTGCTGCATTTATCGATGCAGAGCATGCACTCGATCCTAACTATGCTGCCAAGCTCGGTGTCGATATCAAAAAACTCATCATCTCCCAGCCAGACTACGGTGAACAAGCACTCGAAATCATCGATGCACTCGTCCATTCTGGTGCAGTAGACATTATCGTCCTCGACTCTGTCGCAGCACTCACACCAAAAGCTGAGCTTGAGGGGTCTATGGGTGATTCTCACATGGGTCTCCAGGCCAGGCTCATGTCTCAGGCACTTCGAAAAGTGACTGGTGCCATCTCTAAATCTGGCTGTATTCTCATCGCTCTCAATCAATTGCGTATGAAAATCGGCGTCATGTTTGGTAATCCTGAGACCACAACAGGTGGTAATTCTCTCAAATTCTATGCTTCTCAGCGTATCGATATCCGTCGTCGTGAGGCGATAGAATCAGGTACTGGTGACGATAAGAAAATCATGGGAAATGTGACACGCGTCAAAGTCGTCAAAAACAAAATTGCTCCTCCATTCCGGGAGGCTGAAATCGATATTATGTATAACGAGGGTATCAGCAAGGTCGGTGAAATCATCGATCTCTGAGTCGAAAAAGGCGTTGTAGCCAAATCAGGAGCGTTTTATACTTATGACAACGAAAAACTCGGACAAGGTCGTGAAAATGTCAAACAATACCTCCTCGAAAATACTAAAGTCATGGATAAGATTGAAAAAGAAATTAGGAGTGGTAAACAGTGAACAGTGAACAGTAAACAGGAGAAGGAAGAAAAGGTTTCCAAGTAATCAGGAATATGGAATTTTCTTTCCGAAATTTGGATGTGTGGAACAAATCTCTGAATTTGAGTGTTTCGGTCTACCGGAATACGCATTCTGTGAAAGATTTCTGATTCAGAGATCAGATTACCCGATGTTCACTTTCCGTACCCAGTAATATTGCTGAAGGGTATTCTCGTCAAACTCCCAAGGAAACTGTTCAATTTTTGTTTATTGCTCGTGGTTCATGTGCGGAACTTGAGACCCAGTGTCTCATTTGAATGGAAATCTGATATATTAGTGATGAGCTTTGAAAACTTTGGTTAGCAGAAATTGATTCTATTAGTAAAATGATATTCGGTTTGATCAAATATAAAAAATTATAGTCTCAACCTGTTTACCGTTTACTTTTTACCGTTTACAGTATGGCTTCATCAATTAAGGACATCTTGAGTAAAACCAACCAACAAGTTGGTCTTTTGGAAGATGACAAAAAGATTGCCTACGCTCGTGAGATGTCATGATTTACATGACTACGAGCGGCTTTTTTTGGGCAGCTAGGTGTCAAAGAATTTAGAACTATTATAGAAGGGAAGAGGCTGATTGCACAGCGAAGTCACAACGCAAAACACCATTAGTTCTGTTTTTCGATTTTTGCTCCAATTCCCTGGAGTCTCTCGACAAAATTTTCATAACCTCGCTCGATGTGTGAGACATTATCGAGCTCTGTCGTACCAGAGGCTATCATACCAGCGATGAGCATAGCCGCTCCTGAGCGGAGATCCCAGCTTGATACCTTGGTCCCGCGGAGTGCAGTTTTCCCAAATATCATCGCTTCATGAGGATTCATGAGAGCGATGTGTCCACGCATTTTCTCGAGCTCGACGAGCCAATTGAGTCGACCTTCAAAGAGTATCTCATGAATACGGCTGACACCATCTGCCTGGGACATGAGTATCGCTGTGGGTGATTGTAAATCGGTGGGAAAACCAGGATAGATATTTGTCTGAATATGTGCAGCTGTGAGATTTTTTGCTCTATAGACGCGGAGCGTATCGTCTTTTTTTTCAAATCTGACTCACATCTTTTCTATACTCGTGAGAAATGCTGTGAGGTCACCAATCCGAGCATCGTGGATATCGATATATTCCTCTGCTGTGAGAGCTCCTATGATAGCAAGTGTCCCCGAGACGATATAGTCACTGATGACTTTGCCTGTGAGATGTTTTTTGAGTGTGGTTGATTTGATGATAATTGTATGATCATAGCGCAGTGCGATATCAGCACCTGCTTCTCGAAGCAGCTCTATGACATTCATTACATGGGGCTCATAGGCAGCGAGCTCGATGGTTGTTGTTCCAGTACGCCCCAGTGCAGCGAGGATGAGGACAATAGTGCTTCCGACTGAGAAATAAGCGTTTACTTTTGTATCATCAGTGTGACTCTGTCCGTGAAAAGAGAGTAGCTCATCTATTTGGCTGCTTGCATAACCGAGTTTTTCTAATCCTTTTACAATACCGTCTATGGGGCGTTTACCAATACTACAACCGCCTGGATAGGTCAGAGATACTTCTCCAAAACGCGACAGGAGAGGCGGTATGAGATAGTAGGTTGCGCGGGCTTTTTTGAAGAGTTCTTGGCGGAGATTTGTCAGATTGAGGCCTGAATTATCAATGGTAAATGTATTTTTCTCAAAAGAGACTTTTGATCCCAGACTTTCCAATATATCCTTCATCAGATGGACATCAGAAATATCTGGTACATTGGTGAGCTCAGCCGTCTCAAACAGCAGCGTGCTCGCAATGAGTGGCAGTGCTGCGTTTTTGGACCCACTCACCCAGATTTCTCATCGTGTCTGTGCGCCTCATGTAATCGTATATATACTCATAGACATGTAGGATATGGATTTTTGAGAATAGTAAATAGTCCTTTTATGACTATTTTGAAAGCCTCTTGAGGTGTTTTTTCTTGTCTTCTATATCCACTACGAGATTGCTGACCTGGTTTTTGAGTTCTCGGATATGATCACCCTCTGAATCCAGTATCAGACTCGTGTACTGGAGTAATGTACTGCGGATGACATCAAATTCCTTGCGAATATGTCCGTCAGTGATAGCTTCGTCGAGTTCTTGTATATTTTGGAGCATTTCTTCGATACCGCGCTCGATAAAATCAATGACTCGTTTGATGAGAAGAATCAGTCTATGCTCTACATCTTCTCGCTCTTCTGACAGGAGAAAATCGTGAAAATGTTCATTATCTACATTAAATACTTCTTCTATGACACGGAGCATGATGCCGAGAACGACCCCATATGTTTCCACTTCATGTCCACGGATATTTGTGGTATGAAGCATATCTATGAGACTCCCACCAAGCGTCCCCCAATTCTCGATAAACAGGTTTTTTTCTCAGAAAAGTACTTTTTTTACAAGTTTTTGATAGTCTTCATGGAGGTTACTTGATTCAATAATCTTCAGTGTGTCCTGTATTTCCCTGTCTATGACATGTTTTTTGATGACGAGTTCGAGGAAATAGTCTTCGAGGATATTATCTGTATTTTGCATACTTTCATAGTATCAGAATTTGACCTTTTTTGCAAATGACTAGCATGTTTACCGAGTAGTAAGTACTCTGTATTAAGTATTAAGACTCGGATAACTCTTTTTCAGTGATAAAAATGGACCTTGCTTCGCCACAAAAAATCCTTCATTCACTTTCACCGGATCTGGCTCTTTTTCTCGAAAAAATGCGAGAAATGGGGCAGGAGCGGAATATTCCAAATATTTCTTGGAATACGGCGGCTTTTTTACAGGATACACTTCAATCACGAAACATCTCAAATATACTCGAAATAGGTCCTGCAAATGGTTTTTCTACGATGATACTCGCTCTTGCCTGTCCAGAAGCTCATGTTACTTCGATAGAGTGTTCGAGGCATGCTTTTGAAGAACTCAGATATAATATTCAAGCATTTTCTTCCATGACGAATGACGAACCTTGCCTACCGGCAGGCAGGTGACGAATGATGAATGAAGATGGATTTTTTCCAGCGGATTTGCCGCGGAAAGTGACATCAGATATTAATCAAGAGAAAATAGGTCAATTCTCTCTCTACTATGGAGATGCGAGAGAGGTTCTCCCGGCTTTCCTCAGATGATCTGCCAAAGTAATTTGTTCCAATCCTGAGAGTAGTATCCACGATATTCCTTTGAGGCGATTTGATTGTATTTTTATTGATGGGGCATTTCGGATGACACGAGAATTTTTTGACCTTTCGCGACCACTGCTCGCACCAGGGGGAATTATTATCCTCGATGACGCTATCAAATACCGCTGGAAAATGGAGGGATTTCATGAATACCTCGACGAACAGGGAATTGTCTACGAGCTCGTCCAGACAGATCCTGACGACGGAGTGATGGTAGTTGAGCTGCCTGTATAAAGTATTATGTAGTAGGTAATTATGACAGATGCTGTTTCATGTGCCTCTACCGTAATACATAATACCTTATACTTACTACATTTTACAATTTTGAAATATTTTTCTCCTTTCTTCGTAGTACCAACTACAGGCAACAAAAAGTATCAATTTTTTGAATTAATCGTGCATCGTCTGATTCGCACATAATTCTCTCCTCAAATATTTCTTTTGCGTTCGCTTCTTTATCCTCTCTCAAAAATTATGAATACAAAAACCCTCCTTATTGGTTCTGCTCTCGGTGTGCTCACTCTGGGTTCACTTTCGTTTGCTGCTGTTAATGGCAAGCTCACACGGGACACTGATTTTTCTGCTGTCAGAACTGCAGTAGAGGCAAATAATTATGCTTCTCTGCCTGATACAGCAAAGGCAAAAATCTCAGAAGCACAATTTGCACAAATGGTTGCTCGAAATGAAGAACATGAAGCAGTCGAAAAGGCTATTTCTTCTGGTGATTATGTCGCATTTAAAAATGCTATGATAGCTCAGATTCCCACAGAAACTGAATTTGCAGAGATGGTCGCCCGTCACAAGGCACATACAGAAGCCCAGGCAAAAATAGAATTAGCTGTTAAAAATAATGATTTTGCTGCATTCAAGGCAGTTATGGAAGCGGGGAAAGCGCAGATGTTCGCCAATCATCCTGATATACCTAACGATGCTCCAAAAGCTCTCTCAGATGAAAAACTTCAGAAACACTTCGATAGACTCGTAGAATATTATACAGAAAATGGGAAGCTCCCTGATGTAGGCGGATGACTCGAAATGAGATTCTCTCATTTCTCCGGTCCTATGGGTGATGGTAAATGAATGTGATATGGTCCACGAGGTGGACAAAAAGGAGAATAGTTATTCTCGTGAGCTCCCTGGCAATCCAGGGAGTTTTTCTCTTTTTCCCGTCATTCCAGCCAAGTCTGAACTTTGTGAGGACGCGAGGTGGAATCTATACCTGATACTTGATTCGTTCTGGTACTTTTGACAGCAAAAGTACCCAAAACTGCCGAAAGCAAATAAACTCGCTCTTCAGACTCTTCATCTCAAATTCAGTATTCATGACGCTCAAACAGTATTTGCTCTCGGACTCTCGGTTCTGTTTTTGATCTGGCGAATAATCACCATTTACTGAGTTGTATCTGTGATTTTGTATTTTATACTTTGTCTTTTGGCCTATAATCATACCATGTCTCTCGAATTCTCAGATGCTCAGCTCGTCCAAAAAACTCTCAAAAATCCTGATGATTATGTAGCTATTATTGATCGTTTTGAGACGCCTATTTTGCGCTATATTTTTCGTATGACGGGTTCTGCTCATGAGGAGGTAGAAGAATTGGGGCAGATGACTTTTATCAAGGCATATCGATCGCTCAATGGATTTGATACTCGTCTCAAATTATCGAGTTGGCTCTATCGAATCGCTCACAATGTCTGTGTTGATTATTTGCGCAAGAATTCAAAGAGGAATCATATGAGTCTCGATGCCGAAGATGAATACAGCCAGGCTCTCATTGAAAAAATAATTACCGAAGATACTGGTTCAGTCCATCTCGCGAAGGATGTGGAGCGAAGGGCAGTGAGAGATATCATCCGTATGCTGCCTGATAAATACCGAACGGTCATGATTCTCTTTTTTCTCGAAGAAAAGAGTTATGAAGAAATCAGCGACATACTCCAAATACCTATAAATACTGTTGGAACACTGCTCAATCGCGCCAAGAAACATTTTCATACACTGAGCCAGGAGCCCCAATTTTCTCACCTTTTTACTTATGCCTAAACTCTTTCAAAATAAAAAAGAAGAAATAAAAAAGAAGAAAGACGGGATAAAACCAACAAAATCTTCGCTGAGGAACTCTGTACTGGCTGATATTCGTGAGAAAAAACTCTCTCCTCGACCACGATGGCAGTACATCCTCTTGTATGCTGGGCTCTGGGCGAGTGGGATTTTTACCTTGATCCTTGGTTCGCTTGCTTGTGCATTTATGATGTTGGAGTTTTCTCTCCCAGAGAGAGCCTATCTCCGCTGGATTGAGTCAAATGTGTGGCTTCTCTTACTGCCATATTGGTGGGGTATTGGGATGATCATTGCTCTCACGATAGGGTATTTTGTCTTCTCAAAAACCGGACGTAGCTATCGATATCATGCGAGTGTTCTTATAGGTATATTGATACTCTGATCAATTATAGGATGAAGCATCCTCTTTATGACTCGACTGGCTCACTGGAGTGACCAACAGATACGGAGATTTGAACCACGATATTCTGAGATGCGTAGAGGATTTGAGAGGATTGTTCCTCGCCCTGAAGAGGGCATGCTTCCTCTGAAAGTTTTAGAATTAGATGGTGATATCATTCGTTGAAAAAATCCACGAGGTCAGTATTGGTCAGTACGCATTATCTGTCAGGATGACATTTGCTTAGAAAATAAAAAAATACTTAGACCTGGTAAACCAACACTTTTTGAGGGGAAAATTGTTTCGGATGGAGTTTTTGAATCTAATAATATCCTCCCTCCTCCATGATTTCATCCTAAAAATCCTCGGTCAATGCAAAAATATATAAGAGGCAATACTTCGGATAAAAAAGCAGAGTAAAAGGACACGAAATATATTGATTTCTTGTTTAATAAAATATAATGTTTACATGGGTACTAAGAAAGAAAAAAATAATCTGCTGTCTGATGATATAATACTTTCACCAACTGCTATACAAGAGCTGGAGGAACTTCGTAAGTGACCATTTGTCGAGTTTGATTTTGCAAAAGAATTTAAAAAAGTTGCTGAAGAAATTCATCAGCAAAGAAGAGTTGCAAAAAAGGCATCAAAGCAAAAAAAACTTTCTTATGTATAGAGTTATTATTGCTGCTCAACCACAAAAATATCTCTCTCGACTCCCATCAACCCTACGATTCCGTATATTAAAGTCTCTCTACGAATATGCTGATTCCGATTGTCTCTCCTGAGATGTGAAGCTCCTCAAGGGATGAACAAATAGTACTTATCGGATGCGAGTTGGAAACTATCGCATAATTTTTGATAAAAATGATGTGTTGCACATAATTGCTGTGCAAAAAATATGACCGAGAGGTGATGTTTATAAATAAAAATCCCATGAAGTTCCCTCCAACAAAATACATCATTATTGGTAGTGCAACAATACTTCTTCTCATCGTAGGAGTGTGGTTCTTCTTTTTCCGAACATCTGATAACGATGTCATCTCAGACCCAATTATAGAAAAACCAGAAAAACAGGAGAGTGCTGATGATATCCGTATCAGACACATGAATCTCATCAAAAAAAGTCTCGATACTGCTCTTGCCCAGGGGCGTAAAATACCGCTTCCAGCTAATGCTGTTGAGATTCATTTTGGTTCTACTCCTCTTGTCTACCAAGGGGAAACGAGTGAGTTTTTCTATGATGCTATTGGTCTCAATCCACTCCTCGATCCTGTGACCCAGAAGCCATATGCGTATGCACTCTCACATGATGCGACGAAATATCAGTTTTTTGCTCAGCTCGATGATGTACAACGCGGAAATTTCTCGACGACGACTATGGTCTATTCTGTGTGAGAGACAGGGCTTTTTGTACAGGATAAAGAGGGAAACATTATCACGCTCGAGAAGGCTCGCAGACCGAGTATAGATCTCTCTGTTTCAGAGACGAGACGAACTGTGTGACTGGATACGCTCAAGAGCTGTCGTGAAATCCTCGTACTCAAGAACATGGTCACAGCTCCTAAATCAGGTGTCTACACGATAGATATAGATGGTCGAGATACTCGGGTTTTCTGTGATATGCAGACGGATGGAGGCGGTTGGACACTTTTTTATACAAATAATGGGTATGAGGATTCGCCAATTCAGAAATCATATGTGCAGATGCGTGAGACGATGAAAACAGAGCCAATTCTCGATCTCAGTGACTACAATGATAAATATCTCGCAGGGCTTCTGGATTATTCTCATTTTACGGAGAATGGTGCTACAGAAGTCTTGATTCGTAATCGCGCCAGTCCAGATCAGAAGAAATGGGTTAAATTTGTATTTAGCACTGCTCGCACGCTTGATTGGGCACTTGGTCCTCTGGTCCTCGGTAAAACTGACTATGGCTGCGTCAATCTCCCACGCAGGGATACCTGGATTATAACAAATAATGATCAGACTATTACTTATTCAGACCTACGCCAGATGATGAATCATGGGGGAATGAGTTGGGGAGTGAGTCATCAGAAATATCTGTGTAATGGATTTGAAAAAGGGGCAAATCCACATATTGGTTTTTATAATGCTAATTCATCACTTTTTTCAGATAGAAATAGGTCAAATGACGGTATAGGAGGTGAATGGGGTGCAGGAGGAGAGTATAGATATTTTGTAAGATAATTTATGCCCCAAAAAGTTCTTCTTCTTACTAAGAATTACCCCCCACAGATAGGAGGTATTGAGAAGTATTCATATGACCTCTACTATAAGCTTGTTCAAAATTGAAACCAGGTGAAGATTATAGCTGCATGACCGAGAAATGAGTGGATTCTAGCTAAAACATGAACCGGTTCCTCTTTAATACGAATATCGTGGAAGCTTTGTTATATTATTTCAGAGCTCTGGAGGTTTTCATTTTTTGCCACTCGGTGTTTAACAATTGGTTTATTCTACAGTTATATCTCGGGTATAGTTTGGAGCCTTGATGGATCTATTGCTCCACTAGGCTTCTTTTTAGGTAAAATGACAAATACAAAAACTCGAGTCACCATACACGGTACAGATATAGTCTGGAATAGAATGTTTTATCAAGCTCTTGTCCCTATAATTATTGCAAAGATGGATGAAGTTTATGTTGTTAGTGAAAATACACGCCAAGAGTGTCTAAGAAGATGAATACCCGTATCAAGAATCACTCTCGTACCCCACACACCTGATACTATTACCTTTACCAATCCAGGAGAATTTGATAAAAACATATTTTTGAAAAGTTTATGAATAGAAAAATTAGGAGCAAAGATAATTCTTTTTTCTATTGGGAGATGGATTGAGCGAAAATGATTTCATTGGTTTCTGGAAAATGTTATG
This sequence comes from Candidatus Altimarinota bacterium, assembly GCA_023268615.1. Lineage (GTDB taxonomy): Bacteria > Patescibacteriota > Gracilibacteria > BD1-5 > JAGOOR01 > JAGOOR01. The sequence goes on from JALQUC010000036.1 coordinate 36,149, forward strand.
CCAGCTCTGGATCCAGAAAAATTTCACTACATTCTTGCGGGATTTGGTCCGTATGAAAGTGTATATAAAAAAATTATCCTTGATAAATGATTACACAATGTTTTTATACTGTGAAAGGTAGATAATCCAACAGAAAAGGCCAAACTTTATACAGTTGCAAATGTTTTTATAATGCCAAATATATTCACAGAAGGTAATATAGAAGGGTATCCTTTAGTACTCATGGAGGCAAAATATTATTGACTAAGGACCTGTATAGGACATGTACAAGGAGCAGATAATGATGTAAATTCATTTTTTGGAGAAAATGATGTCGGGAAATGGATAGATTATTTTCAAGAGATGTAGTATGTTTTTCTGAGGCAATCATGTGTATTGAAAAGTTTTGCTTTTGCCCTTAAAATTGGTAATATCTGGTTTACAGAAAGTCGTTAACTATTCTTTATTATATATTGAAAATATGAATAATATTTATCAGAGGCTATCTTGAGCAGTTAGATATTTTGAAAATTGTTTAAGTATATTTGTTTATTGGTGCGGTCAGTTTCAAAAATTGCGGGGGCCCAATTATAAATTTGTGGTTAATTACAAAAGCAATAATAATTGTTTATTAGCTCAATTATGTACAAAATATGGTTCAGATAAATGAGCTATTTATCATTCATCTACATCATTCGAAAGACCTTATAACTGGGAACCACATACTTATACCGATTATTATTCTAGATTATTTTCTCACTGCCGTCAAGAAATTAAGAGCGTATTTGAGTGCTGATTGGGTACTAATAATGAAAAATTACCTTCAAGTATGGGTAAAAATGGAAAACCCTGAGCATCTTTAAGGGTTTGGAGGGATTATTTTCCAAATGCCGATATTTTCGGTGTAGATATTGATAAAGATATTTTATTTCAGGAGGAAAGGATTAGAACATTTTATATAGATCAACGAGATCCTGTGAGCATTAATTTATTTTGGGAGAAAATTAAAAATATAGAGTTTGATTTTATGGTTGATGATTGATTACACACATTTGACGCGGCTATTTGTCTATTCCAGAATTGCGTATGACACTTAGGGGTAAACGGTATTTATGTTATAGAAGATGTTCGATTGGCTGACTTATGAAAATATAAAATCTTTTTTAATGATAAAAATTATATAGTTGATTATGTTAAGTTATTTGGTCCGAATACTAACTCTTGGGGTAACAATCTTGTAGTAATAAGAAAAAATATCTAATAGTATTTCTTGATAAAAATTTTATCAAATTAGGTTTTTATCTATTATGTTAGATAATACTCATCTAAAGTATATGAAAAATTTTAAACCAAATTTAGTTAGTTGTGTTATACCGTCGTATAAATGAGCAGATCATATTATAGAGTGTATAGAATCTGTTTTGAATCAAGATTATAATCTAAAAGAAATTATTGTTATAATACAAAAATTTCCATGAGATTTTACATTTGAAATATGTAGTGCTCATTACGGTCATATGAAAAATATTTTCTTATATCAATATGATTATAGCATGTTTCCTTCTAAGGCCCGAAATCTCTGAATTCAATTTTCGCAGTGAGAATATATCTGTATCTTAGATGATGATGATGTACTCCTTAATAGAGATATATTCACTCTTTCTGTAAAATACCTTAAATCTGATTTAAAATGTTGACTTACATCACCCAATTCAATTTTTTTATTTAGAGGAGAATATTCACTATCTAACACCACTTTTTCTATGAGACTTAATCATTTTAATTTCAGCCATTCTTGAAGCATATTCCGCCAAAGTATTTGAGAGTTAGTGGGCTTTTACAATGAAAATTATAGAGTTTATGAGGATTTAGATTTTTTTTTAAGAATATGCGGTTCTTATAACATTATAAATATTTCAGGTTCTATCCTGAAAAGGATAGATCCCTGCTCAATTAGCTTTACCAGTTCTTCTTTTGGGGAATTATTTTGTTGGATTAAGGTCACCGCGCCTTATATTTTTAAATATCCAGGTTTTCTTATCTGACTATGCAAAAAACTACTTAAAATTTTTATTCCTCGAAAAATTCAAATTTTAATCTTATTAAATGTCATTTTTCCTATGAGACACTATTAGTACTTTTATTTCACATTCTTTGAATATTTATAATTTATGCAAATCCCTAAAGTCTTCCATCAAATCTGGCTAGGTGGTCAGATGCCAGAAAAATTTCTCATATTTCAAGAAACCTGGAAAAAATTCCATCCTGATTGGA
>JALQUC010000038.1 GCA_023268615.1 Candidatus Altimarinota bacterium
CACAAAAGTACTCAACAATTTGGAGTATTTTTTTCTCTGAAAATCGTGTGTTTTTTCGAAGTCTTGTTTTTGGCTTCATGGAGAGAATAGTAAGGATTACTGGAAGTAATCAACTACTCTAGACCCAAAGAAAAATATATTTTTAATCCAAACCTCAAGAAATTCCTCAAGTGAAAAAAAGTAGTACTCATGGATGATAGTATCGTGCGAGGTACAACACTTGCTCATCTCGTTGAAGCATTCAAGAATTTCTACGAACCGGCAGAAGTTCATATACGTATACCCTCTCCTCCCGTTGTAGCACCCTGTTTTTATGGTATCAATATGGCAGATATAAAAGAACTCATAGCTGCCAATAGTTTCAGCGATATAAAAAATCCAACCGAAGAAGAACTTCGGCAACTCGCTCATAGATTCTGAGCTACCAGTCTCCGCTATCTCTCACCTCCCAAACTCGTAAATGCCCTGCGTATGCACATCAATTCTGTCTGTCTAGCCTGTGTCACAGGAGACTATCCGACAGCCTGTGGACAAAAAACCTATGATGAAAAAAAAGCATCCGCAACAGCAGTGTAAAAAGAGGAACTTGCAAAAAGTGAAAATTTGCTACACTCATCGAGTTGTTGGGGATTCGCCAAGTGGTAAGGCTCCGGACTCTGAATCCGGCACCGGGGGTTCGAATCCCTCATCCCCAACCAATAAGTACAAATATGGAGGATATAAGGAAAACATTAAAATTAATTTGGGAGAAAAAAGAAGCACTACAGGAAAATCTATTACTCACTCATGAAGCAAAAGATTTGCAGAGTAAATTAATCGAATTACTTAAAAAAAACATACCAGAAGATACAGTGCCGGGGCTCCATTTACGAAAACTCTTAAAAGAAAACATTATAACGACTTGGTGGTCAGATAGGAGAGGTTATCCAACTGATCCTTGGAAAAATATAGAACCATTATTAAAAATTGCCGAACAGTACGAGGCATGAAAAACAGTGAAAAGAAGATTAGAAGCGGAAGATTTTTTTATTGAAAGTCGTTATCAAACAGAAGACTTGCATATAATTGCAGGAGAAAGAAATTGAACTGAAAAAACACATATAGTAATTGATTGAAATAACGGTGATATTCGTGTAGAAGACAACAGACGAGAGCCTACTGAATTATTTGAAAAAATAGAAACTATTTTAACTAAAAAAAATGGTAAAAAGATATTAATATCAAGAGAAGCAATAGAAGAACTCTTCTAAATAATAAATATACCTCTCAGAAACGAGAGGTATATTTTTTGAAAAAAGGAAGAATTATTTTTTCTTCTTTGCTGGAGCTTTTTTAACTGCTTTTTTAGGAGCAGCCTTTTTAGCAACAACTTTTTTCTTTGCTGGAGCTTTTTTAGCAACTGCTTTTTTAGCAGGAGCCTTCTTAGCAACAACTTTTTTCTTTGGAGCAGCCTTTTTAGGAGCAGCCTTTTTCTTTGCAACTGGCATAGAAAAAAAGTATTAAAAAAATAGAAAATCGGACGAAAAAAATAATACATAATTCTGCATGAATTGCATAATGATTACTCTTTTCAAAAATCATATTCGTGCGAAAAAATAACACTACAAACAATAAATACTATTTTCAAAACACCTGAAAAATGTGATTCTGATGAGCAGAAATAGATGATGAAGAAAAAAAATAATGAAAAATAAAAAATGTGTATATGTAATTTTTAGCTTGTGCAAGCCAAAAACTCAGGTACAAAAAATAAGAGAAAAAAATATTTATTTTTTATATACCCTGAGAAACAGCTCCAGTATAATAAAAACTCTGGTCAATAAAAAAAATAAAAAATATTTTCTAAAATTTTTTTCAGAAAAAATTATATTTTAGAGGAGCTGATTTTGATTATCTACATCAGGAAAATGAGAAGTATAGAAATGTTTTTTCTTGTGTGTGTAGAGTGCATCTTGGCGTGCGAGCTTCAGATATTCTTCTGGGAAAATGAAGTATTTAAGCGCTTCCTCGAGGTATATCGTATTCTGACTTCACTTCGCAAAGAGTAAATATTTGTCAGGATCACTGACAATGAGACTGCGGATATACTCTCCTGCAACGCGTGAATCAAGAGTGAAAAAAGTTTTCTCTCTCCATGATTCAGGTATCATTGGCTGAATAATTTCCATACACACAGCTCCGACAAAGATATAATAATTCACTGGAAAAGTCGCAAGTTTTTCCCAGAGTTCACGATGACGAAGTGCCTCAAGTGCACCGAGTTCACGCATATCACCGATGAGTGCTATCGTCTTTCTCCCATCTCTCTCTGCCAGTCGTGTGAGCATCTCGACACCAGCGACGATAGGCTCAAATCAACCGTTATAGGTACCATCAATGATGAGACTATCATTGATTCATTTGAGGACATTTCAGCGCGCATGAGGCAGATGAATATGGCGGAGGTAGGAGATGATCTCGAGTGGTGGTATACCTATCTCATGAGCGACGAGAAACGCTCCAGCGATGACCCCTGCATGATGATCTCAGAGTATCGGAGAGACAAAGTGATAGCTCGACCCCGCGAGAGACGCATCAAATTCTATACCATCAGGATGCTCGACGATATCACGCATGACACAATCACTCGTATCAGGATCAGTCCCATACCATATCTGACACGAAAATTCTGATTGATTTTTATCATCGCCATTACCGATAGCGTAGGTTTTTTTATGTTTGCGACGGAGGACTTTTTGTTTCTCAGAATAATACGCCTCGACCGTCCCAAATCACTCAATATGTGATGGTGAGAGTCGTGTGAAGAGCATAATATCTGGCTCAACGATATCTATCTGTATATCCATTTCGCCGATATGATCGACACCGTATTCTAGGACGAGAATAGCAGGGTAGCGAGATCTGAGAATCGTCGAGAGAGCAGAGAAAAACATACCACTCCAACTGAAAATATTTTTTCAATGGCTACGAATCTGCAACACAGAAAATGCAAGTCCCCATTCACCATTATAATTTCATTCAGGTGACCAGACATCACGGTTGGCACGACGAAGAATCTCCGTGATGACATGCCTCGCAGTCGTCTTCCCAAACGATCCAGTAACCCCCACCACAAAAGGTTTATGACGGAGAATACAGAGACGAGCCAGGAGACAGAATATTTTTTGAATGAGTTTTTTCATGAAGAAAGTATATCCAATTTTTAGTCTTTACTAGATATAGCTCGCTTCGCGTAGTATTTATCCTGGATTCCACATCTTCGCTCTCCTCCTTTGGAGGATTCACTCGTCTGGAATGACAGAAACATTGCCTTTTCATTGTCTACTATTTACTCCCCCCCCCCCCCCCTCATTTTTCATTATTCATTTTTCATTGCATACTCTGCATGCTACACTCCCCACTGACAGACAGGCCAGTAGTGATTATTATTTTGTTGTGTGTCGACGATACACTCACACGCAGTATCATAGGTATCAGGGTCGACAAGATGATTCATCTTGCACTTGAGGTATTTGAGGATATTGCCAGATATCACACTCGCTGTCGCTCCTGGTTCATCGAGCGCTTTTTCGACGATGTAGGTGAAGAGGTGAGGGAGTCATTTGTTGTATGGGACAAATTTTTGTGTCGAGACATACCAGTCACCTATAGTCATTTTGAATTCTCCAGTCTTACTATCTATCTGAGATTTTGGTTCAGCGAGGAGGGCGATTTGAGATGGGAGATAGTACTCGTAGTTATCAAAAAATGTCTTCTGTGCTTCAGCTGTTGCGAGGTACTGCATAAATCGGATAACTGGGTCATTTGATGGTTTTTCTTTGTTACGATTCACGCCAAATTTTGTCATCGTGAAATACATATATCGTGCGAAATTGATGTGCTTTTCTGGATCTTCCTCGACCTGAGGGATGGTTGTCCATCGGACTTCATCTTCGAAATCTTTGTTATAGGCTTTATCTTTCTTTGCACGGTCAATAGCGAGGAGAATATCTCGTTCCGTTGATGGATAGCCGACGAGGGTCGCGACGAGTCCACGCGCGAAGAGGTCAGTATTGGTGAGAGTATTTCTATAGGCGTCGCTGTACTGTGAGAGGTTGTTTGGTTCGAGACGGTATTTGAGGAGTTTCTCAATAGTTGAGCGAGATTCGACAGAGTCTATCTGGTCATAGGAATTGAAGTCTTCACCCTTGTACTGCATAGTGAGAAATGGCAAGATATCTGCACTCGCAGGAGTCGCGCGACCATATCCGAGTGAGATAGCTGGGATCTTTTTTTCTACAGCATCCTCTGCGAGGAGCTCAGAGATTTTATCCCAGAATTTGGGAGTGGTCGGCATGAGATCACGATTGTAATAGATACCGAGAGGCTCAAATCCGACAGGGATTCCTCGGATACCTCGAACAATCTGATTCTGTCCATCGACTTTTTGCTTTTCTTCAAAGAGGAGCTCATCGACAAAGAGAGCATGAAATCGATTTTCAAAATCATCAAAATCTATGATATTTTCACCGAGAGAGACGATATAGGGATCGAGGTAGATATGACCTCCATGGTTGGGCACGAGGACGACATCAGGAGATGCTCCAGCCTGAACAGCTCTTGGAAATATCGCGAGGAAGTCTTCGTATGATCCAAAATTGCGAACACGCAATTTCATATCGCGACGATCGACATAGTTATTAAATCCCTTGTTGAGCTCTTCAAAAATAGCCGGTGACATATTCACAGTCCATATGACGACTTCTTTGGTTTCTGGTTTAAATCCTTTTGCACTGTCTTTTTTCCCAACTCCAGAGAGCAATAATATCACGATGAGAATCGCTGCCAAGATAACTCCTATAATAGCGACAAAGACGAGCTTTCGTTTGTTGGGAGATGGGAGTGGGAGAGGTTCAGCCATGAGAGAAAAACAGCTAAGAGATAGATTATTTGGATTGTTGAGCGAGCTCTGCTTCATATTGAGCAGAGAGATATTTGATTGCTTCTGCGAGATCTCTGCCTGGAGAATCAGTTTCTGTGAGAGAAGCACTGACGCGTCGTGTGTATTTCTGATGTGCTAGAGAACATCATGAAAGTCCTAGACTGAGAGCGAGTGCGACAGATGTCAGAGCATTCTTCATAAAAAAAGAATTACACAACTATCATACTTTTTTATATGCAAAATCAAATCTAGATAACCTCTTTCCCGAGATACGGAACGAGAACCGCAGGGACCCTCACGGAACCGTCTTCATTTTGGTAGTTTTCAAGAATTGCTATCATCGCTCGTCCACATGCGAAAGCAGTTGCGTCGTTGGTATGTACGAGCTCGAGTTCACCATTTTCTCGCTTCACACGGGTCTGGAGTCTCCGAGATTGATAGTCTGTCATATAGTCCGCTGTATGTGTCTCGCGGTATTTGCCCTGTCATGGGAGCCATGCCTCGATATCAGAGCCCTTGGCATTTGGTTTTCCGATGTCAAAAGTGCATTTTTGAAGTTTTCTGTATGGGATTTGAAGCTCTTGCATGAGGTATTCCTGGATACCTGAGAAGAGGAGATGTTCTTCGTGTGATGTTTCTGAAGTACTAAAACTCTCCATCTCGAGTTTGTCGAATTGATGCGTACGGATGATGCCCTCCATATCCTTGCCATAAGTCCCTGCCTCACCGCGAAATGATGTCGCATAACCAATATAGCGAATTGGCATCTGTTCTTCTGAAAGAATCTCATTAGCATGCATAGAGCCGAGAACATGCTCTGCGGAACCTTGAAGCCACAAGTCCTGCCCCTCAATCTTATAACGATCTTCTTGTGGTTCGAGACGGTCCATAGCATCAAAAAGGCCTGTCCGTATCATATATGGGGGAAGTACAGGGGTGAAGGGTTTGCTAGAAATATTCAATCCTAGATCAGCAATAATTTTCTTGAGAATCTTTTCATCGGTTAGCGTCTTCATCACAAACTGAATGAGAGCAAACTGAAGAAGTACCAAATCACCCATGAGGTAAGCAAACCTAGAACCAGCGACATTGGCAGCTCGTTCCTTGTCTATCCATCCATGAATCGCTGCAATCTCAGCATGATCTCTTGGTGTGAATGAAAATTCCGGTTTTACTCACCACTCTTTCACCACAACATTCTCTTCCTCCGTGTGCCCAATTGGCGTGTCATCTGTTGGAATATTTGGGATTTTCTTGAGTTCAGTGAGATGCTCTGTTTCTATCACTTCATACTCTTTTTCGAGTGTTTGAAGTTCTTCTTTGAGTTTCTTTGCTTCTTCGAGGAGAGCTGGTTCAGGCTTCCCTTTGCCCATCGAAGCAGAGAGTTCATTGCGTTTCGCACGAAGCGTTTCGACTTCTTGCTGAAGTGTTTTTTTCTTTTCATCGAGTGCGAGAAAAGCATCAAAATCAATTTTGACTGATTTATTCACGATAGCAGCGCGAACGATATCAGGATTTTCCCGGATAAACTGGAGAGAGAGCATAATTGCAAAACAGTGAAAAAAATGATACAATGATTATATGAAAAAAATAGAGGAACCAAATATTACCATCCAAGATGGCGTATTTTGACCTTCTCATGGGGCTCAAATACTATGAGAGTGCTTGCGAGAAAATCCTGATATTTTTGAAGGAAAAACAGTCCTAGATATCGGCTGTGGAACTGGAATTCTCGGGATATATGCCGCAAAGCTCTGAGCATCCCGAGTATGTGCCTCGGACATAGATAGTAGAGCTATCGAAAACACCAAGCTGAACGCAACTCAGAATAATGTTGAGATAGATGTGCGAGCATGAAATTATGGTATACCTTTTTGAGAAGAAAAATTTGATGTAGTTATTGCAAATCTCCCTCAAGAAAAAAGTACATGATTCGTAAATATGCGTTGAAACGAATCAATTTTAGCATTTTTGCCAGATGCTGGGAGATATATAAAACCAGGTGGGAAGCTGATTTTAGCAATTAACGGCTGCACACCCTACAGGGAAACAATTCAGGAAATCCAGAAGAATTGGACCATATCAAAAGCAAAATGAAAGCGCGTGGAAGTAAAAAAATGGGTACAAGAAAATATTCATTTCTTTCTGCAAAGTGATGCTGTTGTCTGGGATAAAAAAGATCATTATGAGACACCGATTTTTTATCTCGTTTTAGAGCGCAAATAAAAACTCTTCCCGAAAAGAGAAGAGTTTTTCATACAGAAAATTCCTATTAACAAAGAGTGATCTTCGCTCTTCCCGTAGACGACAAAGTCTCTCTCGGAAGTGCGAGGGCGTCTAGGACACGACGACGAACATTACCAGAAGTATCTGCTCTCTGTGCTTCGAGAAATTTCTTGGCTCTTTTGATATGTTCTAAAGTCAGAAGAACGGCTTTTGTAAAAAATGCCTCTCCTTTTCCAAGACCTTCTCATGCACTCATGCCAACAATGGTACCGTCAGCTAATTTAATATCAAATATTTCAGTATTTTTCTCAAATTGAACCATAAATTTTAATTCTTTATTTTCATACACATAAAAAACACAAATATTTCCTTGTATATCAAATTTAAAATCCTCACCTATAGAACCCATTCCTTGTTGATTCCAAATAGACTTAAAAATTCATACAAATTCACCAATGGCAGATGTTTGTTTTTGTAGTTCCAATTCAGGAAGTTCTGGAGGAATATCACTCATAAAAATAATAGTAAAAAATACAATAACATTGTATTATATTTTTATGATATGTCAATTACCTCTAAGTTTACTTCAAAATAATCCCCACGGGACAATGATCAGACCCCATAATATCGGGGTGAATCGTGGTCTCGGTGATACGGTCAGTGAGTTCACGAGAAGTCAGGAAATAATCAATTCTCCAACCAGAATTATTCGCTCGAGCATTTCAGAAATTGGACCACCAAGTATAGGCTCATTCGAGGTCAGGATTTCTCTCGCGGAAGATGTCGACGAGTCCGATATTCATAAATGCATCAAATCCTCTTCGCTCTTCGAGCGTGAATCCGTGTTCACCCTCATTTTGTTTCGCATTTTTGAGGTCTATAGGTTGGTGTGCAACATTGAGATCTCCACAAAATATCACTGGTTTGTGGACTTGTAATTTATCGAGAAACACACACATGGCTCTATCCCATTCTTGACGGTATTCGAGGCGAGAGAGGTCGTCCTTGGAATTGGGAATATAGGAATTCACGAAATAGAAATCCTCGAATTCGAGAGCGAGTGTGCGTCCTTCATTATCAGCTTCTGTCCCGATACGATTCATGACAGCAAGTGGTGCGATTTTCGTGAACACGGCAGTTCCAGAATATCCTGGTCGCTCCGCAGAATTAAATATACACTGATACCCTAGTGATTGTACGATATCCGTTTCAGCGATGATCTGTTCGGGTTTTGCTTTGATTTCTTGCAAGCCAATAATATCAGGACCCAGTTTTTGAAGTATTTCAGGAAATCATTTTTTCATGACTGCTCTGATACCGTTTACATTCCAGGAAATTAATTTAAGCATAGAAGTAAGTTAATAAGTTAATCTCGTTATCCCCGTTTGACTCGTTAATCCAGTTGATTTAATTTTGCACAGGAGAATCATTCTTTTTATAGGAATGGAGATATCTGAGAAATCACAGCGTTGTTTGAATAGTTTCTAGATTATGTGTGGAGATTTTTTCAAAAGACTCAACGGAAAGATATTTCCTATCTCTTCAGAGATACAACATAGAACGAACTTCATACAAAGACCCAACAGCGATGTTCATAAAATGAATCCTATCCTTTGTAGAAAATCTGCCAAATCATTCTGCAATATTATTCATAACCGAAACTGTCGCTCTCTGTATCTGATCCTTGAATCAAAAATCACGACATGATTCCATTATGTCATATACAAGGTTAGCTTCCTCAAGTGATTTTTTCCAACATTCCAGATCTTCAAACGATTGTAATGTAGTCATAAAACGGAATTAACAGGATTAACGAGATTAACAAAGTTCCTAACTAAAAAATATATCCTTCCAGGTAATGAGTATGCTCGCGAGGATGAGGAGCATAAATCCGAGAGAGTGGACAATCTGCTCTATTTGAGGAGAGATTTTGAATCTCGGGTTCACGACATGGATAGCCTGATTGACAATGACGATGAGGCATCGCCCACCATCGAGCGCTGGAAATGGGAGGAGATTAAATACTCAGAGACTCAGAGAAATCATAGCGGTGAGGATGATGATGCTCCGAATCTGCACACCATAGTCAGCAAGTCCGACAAACACACGACCGATAGCGACAGGACCACCGACACCAGCAACGGCTTCTTCTTTTTGCTCTCGAGAAGAGTCAGAAGAAAAACTCGTCGAAATAATCGCTCCAAATGTACGGAGAGAAAAGCCAATCTGCCTATAGACCTCGACCATGCCGTGTCAGAGAGAATCAAATACTCCGTATTGATACCGAGAAAGTGTGATATTGGGAGCGATATAGGCACCTATTTTCCCGTCTTTTGGAGTAAGAGAAATCTGTATTTTTTCTGCTCATCGCAGTATATCGAGCGCTATTGGTCATCGTGATTCTGCGAGGATTTGACCGATATCCTCCGGCGCAGAGAGAGCTCTACCATTTATAGAGAGAAGTATGTCGCCTCTTTTAATTCCTGCCCCCGCTGCAAGAGAATTGGGCAATGGATCGAGAGCGACTCATGGTGCGCGAGAGAGGACGCCCGCTGTCTCTGCTTGTTCAAGCGTATCAAAAATAGGGATGAGTCCCGTTCCCTGCCCGACACGAGAGAGGAGAGCATTGGGTGCGAGCTCACGGATATGGACAGTCAGTGGCTCAGTTCATTGGAAAAATAATACACCAAAGAGAAATCCAGCGAGAAGGAAGTTCATAGTGACACCCGCGAGAAGAATAGCGACTTGTTGCCACCATGTAGCACGCGGAAAAGCGTCTCTGTCACGACTTTCTGGGTCAGCAAAATGCTCACCCTTGAGACGCACAAATCCACCGAGAGGAATCCAGTTGAGAGTCCAGTCGGTTCCTTTTTTATCTCGAAATATTCGGATGAGCTTCGGTGGTATACCTATTCCAAATTCGTGAACCCGTACAACACTCCATCGTGCGACGAGAAAATGGCCGAGCTCGTGAAGAAAGACAACCAAGAAGAATACACACAATGCAAGAATAATTCCGATAAAAATAGTCATAAATTAGGAAAGGTAGGAGGTAGAGAAAAAGATAGAGGGCGGATTATACATATTTTTTAGAAAAACAGTTTCAGAAATTACAACTTCCTTCCTCTACCTCTATCTATTTCTATCACTTAAAGGTATCAATATCTATCTCTCGTGCTCCTGGTATGAGACGGATGAGATCACGATCATGTGTCGCAAAAACAATAGTTGTGCCGGCAGCATGAATTTTTTTCATGAGATCCAGAATCATATCCACATTTTTCTGATCGAGATTGCCTGTTGGTTCATCAGCGAGGAGAGTATCGGGTTCATGTATCATGGCTCGAGCTATGGCCACTCTCTGACATTCTCCTCCTGAGAGATGCTCTGGGTAGGCATTTTTTTTATCATACATGCCGACTTCTGTCAGGAGTTCACGAGTACGACGCGTAATGGTGCTTTTGCTGTAGCGACAGATCTCGAGAGCATAGGATATATTTTCTGAGACAGTTTTTGATGAGATGAGCTTGTAGTCCTGAAATATCATACCATTTGTCCGACGATACGCTCTGAGTTCACTTCATTTGAGTCGATAAACATCTCTTCATCTGTGGTCTATAAAAGAACCGGCGAGAGGTTTTCGAAGTCCTGCCATCGTCTCGAGAAGTGTCGATTTACCACTCCCACTCGCACCATACACAAACACCCATTCCCCCTGTTTTATCTCGAAATTGAGTCAACCGAGGACTGGTATTTTTTTATATCCGATGAGAGCTTGGTAGAAACGCATAGCTGCAGAAGTATGAAGTATTATGTATAAGGTATTAAGTAAGCGGGGCTAAAAACTATTATATAAATTTTGGTATCCTGTGCGAGTCGTAATACATAATACCTAATACAAGGTACAAGGAAAACTAGAGGCAGCTAAAGCTCGAGAGAATAGGACGGTATCTGTCATAATTTTCCGCTGGTGTATCATTTTCGAGACCAAGGGTCATGAGGTAGACAGTATTGCCACATAGACGAGCCGTCTGGAAAAAGAGTCGTTCTTCTGTCACTTCATTGTATTTCGCACGGAAGATAACAAGTCGACTTTTTTCACCGTCAGCAAATGTCACCTGTTCATCATTTTCAATCTGCATAGAGAGGTATTCTCGGGACGCCCAGAGCATACTCTGAGAGACATATTCAGTAGCGGTGACGGGTGTCTGAAGAGTATCAGAGAGGATGATGAGATTATTCATAAAGCCTCTTTTATTTACGAGTGATCGGAGAGCGAGCTCTATTTTCCCTGCGACGGGAGCAGTGATTTTTGAGGCCTCAACAGCTTGCCATGATGCTGGCACTCGGAGTGTGTAGCCTGTACCAGTGTATTTGACGAGTCAAGCACTATCCACAGTATCGGTGGTCGCAGTATCATTCCCAAAACATCCCGTGAGGAGAATCGAGAGACCGATGAACACAAACAAACGAGAAAAAATTTTCATAAAACTAGAATGGGATATAGAGAGCAGTGACGACAGCTGCAAAGAAAACAACCGCGAGAGTCCGTATGACAGAAATGAGGGTCGCATTATGTGTCCAGGCGACACTCCCAAACCACAGAGTCAGCCCAAAAAGTCCAGACATAACAGCAAAGAGAAAATCACGAATACGAGCCAACCAGACAAATTCAGAAAAACCAAACATAATCACACGATTACTCACTATCCAGGCAAAAACGAGAAATATTGCAAACATCAGGAGTGTATATCGGAGTGCGAGTTGGAGACGAATTTTCTCAGGATTTTCTTCGCGAATCATGGCGTGATAGACCTGATCAGCCTGGAGATATTGCGCGAGCTTTGAATCATCTGTCGGTTTTTTTTCTGCTTCAGTTGATGAAATATTTTTTTCTTCGAGAGTCTCAGCTGGAGCCGTCGGAGTGATGATACGCAGAGGAATATCACGATCGAGATCTTCTGCGGGAACCACAGTATCCACAGAAGTAGGCGTCTCTATTTCCGCTGGTGGAGGAGAAATCTCTGGAAGTGTTGGTGGTTCTACCTCTGGAAGAGGGGTGGGAGTGGCTGGTGTCGTCTCAGAGACAGAAGTGGGAGTGGTAAAAAGCGGCTCAGAGACAGGTGTTGTAGGAATTATCTCAGCAACAGAAGCAGATGCATCAGGAATAGGCGTCGTTGGAGCAGTCGCAACTGGCGTACCAAATGGAGATTCAGAAGGTGCAGGTTCAGGAGTAGATGGTGCAGCAGAGAGTCCCTCGAGAATAGTACTTGTTTTATCAGAAACCTCCTGAGGCGCAGGAGTCGCATCTCCTGGAGGAGTGTCTTGCATATGACCAAAAAGTGGAGAGAGTTGATTGTCTTGTGGCATGGCTTGCTTTAGGGTGTAAAATGAATACGATAACACTAATTAATTCAGAGTATATAGACCTATGATACCAACGCAAGACCAAGTCCGCCATGTCGCCAAACTCGCTCGCCTCCATCTCACCGATGAGGAGGTCCAGATGTACCAGAACCAACTCGCTGGAATTTTTGGCTATATAGAGAAGCTCCAAGAAGTAGATATCTCTTCTGTAGAAAATGCGAAACACGCTTCGAGAGATCAGATGATACTCAGAAAAGACGAGGTCAGTATGCCTGACGATGCCGAGAAACTCCTCGCTGTCACACACCAGGAAATCATCGGCGGACACATCGCCATTCCTGCTATCATGAAGAAAAAATAATATGAATCCCGAACAACTCAAACCACAAATCCACGCATGAATCGCAGCTCTCACGAGTCTGAAGCAGCTGATAGAATATCGTAATTCTCTCGTGGGAAAGAAGGGTACGCTGACTGAGATGTTAAAAAATGTCGCGAGTCTCTCACCAGAAGAGAAGAAAACTCTCGGAAAATCACTCAACGAACTCCGAGCAGATGTCGAAGCAGAACTCGCAAAAAAGGAAAAGGAAATCCGTGAACAAGAACTCAAAACAGCAGAAAATCGTTTCATCGACATGACCGTGCCTGCAAAGAGTCATGGTCGCACGCAGCACCCTATCAAGATCGTCCAATCAGATATCATTGATATCGTCACGAGAATGGGATTCTCTGTCTGGAGATCACCTACAGTCACGACAGAATTTGATAATTTCGACGCTTTGAATATCCCGTCTTGGCATCCAGCACGCGATATGCAGGATACTTTTTGGCTGACGGATCGAAGAGTCCTCGCGACACAGACATCATGTATGCAGAATCATCTCCTCCGGACGCAACCAAAGCCACTCCGTGCGATGGTCCTGGGATCTGTCTACCGTAATGAAAAGATTGATGCAACTCACGATATAGCTTTTGAACAGGTAGAGGGTCTCGTCGTCGACAAAAATATCAATATTGGTCATCTCAAGGGCACTATTACGACCATCCTGACTGAACTCTTCGGCTACGAACCACGATTCCGTATGCGTCCTGGATACTTCCCATTTGTGGAGCCAGGAATGGAGGTTGATCTCTGGTGGGGGAGCAGTGCCTCGGATGGCACTGCGAGTAGTGGTAAAGGTCGCTGGCTCGAATTTATGGGCTGCGGTCTCGTCCATCCAAATGTCCTCCGACAAGCAGATATAGACCCCGAGGAATATTCAGGTTTTGCCTTTGGATTTGGTCTCACTCGTCTCGCCATGATTCGGTATGGTATAAGCGATATCCGACTCTTTCATGAAAATAAAATCGAATTCCTCGAACAGTTCACTGTCTAAAAATTCCATGCTCAAAAAACACAAATGTCCCTACTGTGGAAATAATCCAATTCCTCACTATCTCAATTGGTATTTCGATAGTCTCAATATCCTCTTTGAAAAGCTCCAGATAGGACTCCTCGCGAACCCTCTGGCTCGTTTTGCTAGCAAATGGGAAGACGAAGTAGCACTTTTTCTCATAGGATTTGGGCGACTCTGTGGTGTGATTCATTTTGGCAAAAAACCAGGAAAGACGACACTCTCGCGTGCAAAAGTCCTCTGGGAAGAAGCAGAAAAACGAGGCCTCGAAATGAGAGAAGTGAGAATATTTGATAGAAGTGTGGATACCTACATCGTGCGAAAACCGATTCCATGAACACACAAGAAAAAAATCATCCTCTTCTCCTGACTTCCTCGTCCAAAAAATGTAAATCAAGCCGCGCTTGCAACCATGGATGATAAATGAGTTTTTAAAAAAACATGTCTCAAAAACGGTCTCCCCGTACCAGACGGAGGCTATGCTCGGACATATGAAGAAGCTCGAAAAATATTTGATAGGATTCAAAAACCAGTCATTGTGAAGCCTCGTCTCGGAAGTCGTGGTCGCCATGTCGTCACCTATGTCCGCAATCACGACGACCTGCGTCATGCATTCAAAATCGCACGACAGCTCTGTCTCTGGGTCATCGTTGAAGAACAAATCATCGGACCAGTCTATCGATGAACCGTCATCAACTATGAGATTTCTGGGATTCTCTCTGGAACACAGCCACAGATAACAGGAAATGGGGAGAAAACACTCCGAGAACTCATAGCGGATAAAAATAGTCAACGAGATGAATGAATCGCAGAAGTATCTATAAATGAAAAAATGAATTGGTTTCTCAAAAGACAACTCTCTTTTGACGGACGAATAGACCTCTCTGATGCTGATCTGACGAAGCCATGGAAACTCTCTCATCGAGATAACTGGAATGAAGGACTCTTTGACACCTATATTCCTAAAAAGGGTGAAATAGTGTATCTCAGCGAAAAAATCGGTGTGAGCTACGGTGGCTCATCAGCAGAAGAATTTGATATAGCCCATTCTGATAACAAGGCTCTCTTTGAAAAAGCAGCAAAAGTATTTGGTGATGTGATTATCGGTTTTGACTTCATGATTCCGGATATTACGAAGTCGTGGAAAGAACAGCGATGTGGTTTTCTCGAAGCAAATAGTGTGCCATTTATCAATCTGCACCACACACCTCATGCAGGTAAACCAAGAAATATAGCCTCTCGTGTCTGGGACATGATAGAATTTTAGTTAATTGGTGGGGAACTTTTTGAGCCTGTATACCGATAATCAGAAATGGGTTTTTAGGGGTGGAGATATGCCTTGAATGGCATATCGTAACTGTCTGAGCGTCATGAAAAACAGTAAAGAGTTGCTGAACTGGAGAGCGAGTTTGTGTCCCCTGAATCGTTTTGGGTACTTTTTCGATAAAAAGTACCGAACGAAATGTGAAATTGGAAACGGAATTGGAACAAGTAGGTGGGATGAAAGATTGGACTGACGAGGGGGTGTAAACTTTTTCTGCCTTTCCCAAGATAATATATTGACTCTCCCCTGCTTTTTTCTATACTCACACTGATTTTTTGCACCTAACTCTCTTTTTTTATGGCAAATTTTTTCAAAGAATCGATGGCAGAACTCGAGCATGTCGTATGGCCTACTCATATAGAAACAAAGACTTTTTTCAAAGTAGTTGTCTCTATTATCGTAGCTATGACAATCTTTACCTATCTCTTGACTCTCATATTCAGTAATAGTCTCTTCGGACTCCGAAATTGGATTCATACACCAGGATCTGCAGATCTCTCTGGATCTCCTGTAGTAGAGCAGCCTATCAATGTCACGACAGAATCAGGACAGACACTCGAGGTGTCAGCTGAACCGGTCACACAATAGTCATTTTCTAATCCTCCCTTCATGTCAAAACTCTTCGCTCCAAAGCCTGAATGGTATGTCATCCGAGTCATTTCTGGTACAGAAGATAATGTCCGCACTTCATTGATGCAGAGACGAGAGATGTTCAATCTCGAAAAATACATCCTCGACTGTTTCGTCCCTCTCCATGATGTCGTCACTTTGAAAAAAGGAGGTGGATCAGTCAAAAATAAGAAAAATGTCTTTCCAGGATATATCCTCGTCAAAATGATAGTGACCAATGAATCATGGTATGTCGTGCGAAATACACCAAATGTCACAGGATTTCTCGGTGCAGGTACAACTCCAGTCCCCGTCACAGAAGAAGAACTCAAGAGAATACAGGGCATGGTCGATGAGAAAAATGCTGAGTACAAAACACCAATTAAGATCGGTGATTATGCGACTATTCTCTCTGGTTCATTTCAGGGAAGCGAAGGGAAAGTCATCGAAATCAATGAAAAGAAAGCAACCCTCAAACTCACAATCAATCTCCTGGGACGCGATACACCTGTGGAGCTCGAATTTGGCCAGATAAAGATAAAGCATTAATTTAGGTTTGCAATTTGCAAAGTATCAATAGAGTAATGCCAACGCCGGGGTAGCTCAGTGGTAGAGCAGAGGCCTGAAAAGCCTTGTGTCGGTAGTTCGATTCTACTCCTCGGCACCATTCAAAACAAAGACTGCATTGAATTGCAGTTTTTTTGTACTTGCCAAAAAATATATTTTGAATAATATTTCTCCATGGCTCACACAAATTTTTCCTTTTATTTTTTTGACCTTTCAGTCTGCGAAGGATAATTTGTCGTATTAGCTACACTTTTTACAACCCTTCGCACCGCGAAGGGTTTTTTATTTTTTAATTTTTATTTTATATGAGCACTTCTACCCTCCAGAGTATGCCGCCAATTATCGAAGAAGTCTTATCACACATAGCTGAACATGATACCACAAGACGAGTAATACCGATATTTAGAAAAAGGGTTAATGGACTCACTCTAGACAAGCAAACAGAACTCTGAGATATCATCAAGAGACTCTTGGAGTGAAAAAGAGCAACATTAGGCACAAAATGCTTCAATGATAGCTGGGCTATACTCCATGGAGAAATGGAAATGCCAGAAATATCAATAACGGAAAACTAATTAAAACAAATCAATAATAAAAACTCCCCCTTTCGGGGAGTCTTGGAAGCAAAAAATATTAAGCAGCGACTTTCACCTTCTTTGCGCGAGGACGAAACGACCCGCGAGTAAAATTGGAAAATTTGACTGGGAAGAGAACTGATACGAGCTGTTGGAAGACGATCTTTTCATCCTGATTGGCATCAATAGTCACAGATGGATGATGAGCGAAGTAGTGATGATACGAGGTCACATAGGTATCCTGGAGCTGTTCGACGAGGCGTCGTTTTGCCTTTTTTGTGAGTCTCTCACCATCGGGGAGATAGCGGAGATTCTGGATCATATGTCGTGAGAGGAGTGTACCCTCTCCATCTTCTCCATGTTTCTTTGCTCGTTTGGCAATATTTTCTAGTGTTTTTTTGGAATTCACAGAGAGAAATATGGTTGTTGCCCTCTGAAAAAGCTCACGATAGAGACTGTTGGCGAACCAGAGAAGTCCTTTTTCGAGTTGTTCGAGGGTATGCCCGAGAGAGAGTCCACGGATAACAATAGTCGGTAGCGCCCTATCCATGATGACCGTGTGACCCTTGATGAGATGAGGGACAACTTTTCGCTCTATCTGGTAGAGCATATCAGCGACCTGGAGGAGGAGGTGTGCTTCTGGTGTTGCCACATCAGCACCCTTTTTGAGCTCATGCTGCACAAAATAATCACGAAAATGTGGGGCATCTTTCCATGCGACAACGACTGCCTTGTTCCCTTCGGCTTCTATTTTTTTCTTGAGTTTTTTAGCTTGGGTCGATTTACCACTACCGTCGGGACCCTCGAGGATGATGAGTCGTCCTGGGAAATCATGGAGAGGTGTAAAATTTGGCTTCATAGTATATTGAGTTATTGTTTTTTAAGGAAAAGTAAAAGAAGAAGCAAAACAATGGATTATAAAAGATAGAATTGCTGGGATAAAAAGTCCTGTGTTTTTCTTTTACTTTTTCTTCTTCTCATAATTAAAAGTTATAATCAAGAAATTAATTCCATGCCATATTTCCGCTGGAAATATTCCCCAACCATGCGACGCATTTCAGGAGTCGTTTCGTAGACAGGTTTGAGAGCATCGAGAATATACATATTCTCTGACTCTGCGAGACGATCATAGGCATCGACAACTCGCGTCTGAAATGCATGGAAATTGTGTAGAATATTGTCGGAAAACTGCATATCCATACCCGCTTCGTAGTGCTTGAGCTCAGAACGACCAGCAGCTCGTTTCATACCAGCCTCGACAGGGAGACGGAAATAAAATGCCATATCAGGAACTGGGAAATACTGGTCATAAAAATGACGCAGATCATCAATCTCGAGACCTCGTGCATAGCCTCGTGCGAGAGCAGTGTAGATATATCGATCACAGAGGACGATCATGCCAGCTCGCAGCATCCCTGCTATCTCTGTGATATATCGCTCCATGAGATCAGCTGCATGTACCATATCAAATACTGGAGCAGGGAGCGAGAGGTCTTCTGTTTTGAGCTTTTTGGTGAGAGGCTTGATGCGAGGATTACTATTCCACTCGGTGAAATGAACAAAAAATCCATTTGATTCGAGGAGTTTCTGGAGGATTTTTACTTGTGTTGATTTACCACTTCCATCCTGACCTTCGACGACGATGAGCGTACCAGGGCGGACATCCTTTGGGAAAAATGGTTTCTTGCGGGCTACTTTTTTTGGTTGAAACCGTGCTGTCTGTGAAGATTTAATAGATTTAGGAGAGAGTGTCGTTGTTTTCATATGAGAGAATCGTACCAGATTCTTTTTTATGAATCAAACACTTTCCCTCAAATACAGAGCAAATGAACCTTGCCAAAAACAGGTCTCTATTTCTTATCTATTTTTCCATGACTTTCGTGCCTTTTTGATGACACCTGAGATATATTTTGAAGTCTTTTTACTCCAGTCCATGACGACATCTCCAGCCTCCAGGACCCACTCAGAGAGTGGACTCGGGACGATATGAGCGACTCTCCAGGCACCCCACGCTATGAGAAAAACGGAGAGAATCTGGTTGAAATTAAAGAGTTTCCAATCTGTGATAAGACCAAATATATAGGCAAAATTATCACTCGAAGCATCATTCCACCATTCACCCAGAAACCACATAATACCCCACAGGAGAGCACCGACACCAGCAGCAAATCATCGCTCTGGGCGGAGTTTTTTGATGATATAGGTGAGTGAGAATATAAATATAATCGCAAACATATAGATGAGTGCGAGTGGGAATCGTGGGAATTCTGCGAGAATAGGATTATTGATATAGTCGACCGAGAGAAATGATTCACTGCGGATGCCGTAGGTCTGACCTCAGAGAAACGCTCCTAAATAGGCGAGAATTGCACCAAAGAGCCATGCTATCACCGTGATATCGAGGGCATCATCACGATCGGCCTCATCTCTCTCTCGAAAGAAATAAAAGAATGTCCCAAAAAATCAGATAATAGCTCCTCCTAAACTGAAATAAAAATCAGACATCAGGAAAAAACTCGAAAACCAAAACTCTCCTGAATATGCCGATTTGGTCGGAAGTCCGAGATAGAGGAGGACATGAGCCAGTCGAGAGATAAAAAATGTGACCAGGAAAAATACGAGAAGATTTGCTGAGAAAAAAGCCGTATTAATCTGATATTTACGACCAAGACGCCACAGCATCCAGTAAAATAAGATAAACGAAACAGTCAGACACAAGCCAAAAGTCATGACTGGCACACTCGTATCGCCAAGGGTAAATGTATAGAGTTCAGGGAACATAATGTTGGTATTATAGAGAACATGCAGAAGTTGCAATATGACTCTTTCATGAAATATTCTATTGCATAGTGAAAAATATCAGTATAAAAATATAAATTAAATATTATGGGTGAAAAAAACCTGGTTGATTCCACTACAGAAAATGCTCTCATAAAAAAAGTAGAGCTCTATTCAGTCGGATGACTCTGCGAGCCGGATTTAACCGGATCCTGCCATGTATTTACAGTCACATATACAAATAGAGAAAAGGTTTTATTTATCATTGATGCATGAGCATTTCAAAAATTTACTTCAGCTCAAAGAAACGCAATATTTGATACAATATTTCAGACAGCAAAGCCAGGAAGCATGGTAGCTTCACATGCCCACTTTGATCATATGGGGAGATTCGTAGTTATTCATAAGGGACTCATGGCTGAGCATGATATGAATTATTTACCAGTACTCATGTCCCAGCCAACTCGAGACCTGCTCCCAGCGATTCTCAACTCTTATCATCGAGAAAAAAAAGATTCAGTCTCTTCTTTCGATGAAGATGTAGTAAAATTTTGGCATGAGCTGGAAAGGTTTTTCAGGAGCTATATGAAAAAACCACAACAGTTGGATAAGCGTCGCAAAGACCACCGTCCTCACTGAGATATCATGAGAGAGAAGTGAGAAAGAAAAGCAGCAGAAATAAGGGAATTGGAAAGTGAATTTATAGAAAATGGTGGGGACAAAGAAAAATGAATACTTCTCGTGCCAAAAGATTTACCTGGCACAGAAAAGAAGATATTACATGGCATATTGAGGGAAATAAATAGGTTAAGAAATAACAACAGTGATAAATTTGATGAGGAAGAGGGTAGGATTTTTCAGAATGTAGAGCGTACTCTACCAGCATTGTTCCTTGGTAGTGAAATAGAAGAAAGGTTTAAAAAAATGATGCTCGACACATACATACCTCGACAAAACAGAAAGGAAAGAGAAAATAAAAAAATAGAAGTTGAAACTTTTTTGTGGGGTGAAATCGACAATAAACGCCGCACATTACTTCCTGAGGTAACTGAACAAGACATTGGTGTACTCGTGCGACAATCGCATGGATTGACGCATTCAATACAACATCCTCTTCCCGGGGTTCCATGAGTAAATATGACACTTCGTCCAACTGGGCATATGCTCTGAGCTGTATCCATAGAATTAGAGTTTCAGATGGTCAAAAATGAAGTAAAACGGATACTAGTATCGGGTGATGTAGGAAGCTGGAAAAAACCAAATATTCATGGCGTGCCGCAATTACCAGAAAAAAGAGCTGATATACTCATAATGGAGACAACAAACGCAGGCAGACAGCATCCAGAAGTGAAAGAGTCTGTGTGAAAAATTATGGAGTTTGTTCGAACCAAGAAAGGACCAATAATTATGCCAGTTTTTGCAATTGACCGAATGCCTGTAGTCCTGCATATATTTGCCGAGATGATTCAAAATGGAAAATTTCCATGTCCGATATACTGGAGAAACAAATTAGGTGATGAAACACTGAATACTTACCTGAAATACTTACCTGAACTACGAGACACCTTCTCAAAAATAATCCCACGCAATGGGGATGGAGCAACAATTCACCGACTCATTGAATCAGATGAACATTGTGTGGTTATATGTTCTGGATGAGGTCTTCAGTCTGAATCGACAGCATGAAATCTCTTTAATACACGAGCACTGTCATGAAAAGAAATATTCTTAATACTGACCTGATATCAGCCATCATGACTAGGCCAGAAAATTATGGAAGCAGTTCAAGCAGGAGTTGATCCAGAGGAAATGCTGGAACTCTCTATTAATTGAGAAATAGTAGAATTAAAGAGAGGTAATGTATCTATGGAGCCCGTCTTTTCATGACACGCAGATAGAAGTGATTTGGAAAAGTTATCTAAAATTGGTGATAAACATTATCTCATTCATGGGCATCCTAAAAGTGCAGCAGAATTTGCAGAGAGTATAGGATGAGCAACAATTATAAAACCCAACACTATGATAACTCTGTTGGGGAAATAATTATCTCGCGTACTCAATGTACCGATTCTCACGGCTGACCATCACCTTCACTTCACCCGGGTACTGGAGATTATCCTGGATGCCAACAGCGATTTCTCGTGCGAGTTTCTCTGCTTCGAGGTCAGATATTTTCTTCGCATCAACGAAGACTCTGACTTCTCGACCAGCAGAGAGGGCATAGGCCTTCTCGACGCCTGCGAAGCTCGTGACGAGGTTTTCCATGTCCTTCATTCGTTTGATATATTCTTCGACATTCGCACGACGAGCACCAGGACGGACTGCACTGATAGCATCCGCGATCATGATAATACCCGTCTCGATACAGGTCGCTGGGATAGCACCGTGATGAGCCTCTGTGAGATTGATAAGTCGTTCATCAAATCCGTACTTGCGAAGGATTTTGCCTCCAATTTCTGGATGTGTCCCCTCGATATCATGATCGAGTGCTTTACCGATATCGTGGAGCATACCTCCCTGGAGCGCTATCTGCAGATCAGCGCCGACTTGTTTTGCGATAGATTCAGCGATGTAGGCGACTTCTTGAGAATGCTTGAGGATATTTTGACCGTAACTCGTACGGAATCGGAGTTTACCAATGAGACTCACTATCTCATCTGGGAAACCAGAGATATTCATCTCAGAGAGGACTTGTTGTCCGAGCTTGAGGATGAGTTTTTCTGCATCTTTCTGATTGTTTTGGACGATTTCCTCGATGCGTGCCGGCTGAATTCTCTTATCGGAGAGGAGATCTTCGAGAGATTTCTTTGCGACATAGCGACGGAAGAGATCAAAACTGGAGATAAATATTGTATTTGGCGTATCATCAATGATGATAGAAACACCGGTTTCCTTTTCAAATGTCGTAATATTTCGACCTTCTTTACCGATGATACGCCCTTTGAGATCATCGCTCTCGAGCTCGATAGTTGTCTGTGTTGTCTCAGCTGTGACAGCACCAGCATACTGTTGCATAGAGTTGACGAGGATTTCTCGACAGACATCTTCTTCACGGATACGAAGTTCTGATTTTTTTCGTTCAATATGCTTGAGGAAATCAGACTCAAACTGCTCTTCCACCTGTTCCATGAGTTTCTGACGAGCGTCTTCTGGTGAGAGCTTGGCAATTTCTGAGAGCTTCTTGGTGATATCAGATTTCTTCTTTGAGAGAGCCTCTTCTTCTTTTGCGAGAGCCTCTTTTGCCTCATTGATTTCTTCAGTTTTTTTGACAAGCTCATCGAGTTTTTGATCGAGCTTCGTTTCTTTTTGTTCGAGACGAGCCTCGATGTCGATAGCCTTCTTCTCTATATCTGCTGCTCTATCTCTATCTTCTTTCGCCTGCTTTCTGGCATCATCCATGATTTTTTGAGCATCATGGTCAGCCTTTCGACGGATTTCATTGGCCTCTTTCTGAGCAGCACTGACGATGCCGTCAGCATGCATGCCTCACTGTTTCTTCTGGAGTGTGATGTAGAAGAAAAACGCTCATACACCGATGAGCAAGCCTATAAAAAGGCTTCAAAACGAAAACATAAGATGGAATTAGGGAACTAAAATGATGATTTTTCTGCTCTTTTTTGTGTACTGTTTCTCCAATTTATAGTACATTCAGATAGATTTGTAGGATTCGATAAGTATATCTCGCATACATCACGCACAATCTCATATTTGGAAACGAACTCACCAAAGAGTTTGGAAATTTCAATCCTATGCATAGTATAGAGAAAATATTTTTATGCAAGAACGACGCGTGTGATATGTGACATTACTCGGGAGACCAAGTGCTGGTAAGTCGAGTTTCGTCAATACGGCTATTGGTGATAAAGTCAGTATTGTCTCCTCTATTCCTCAAACAACTCGGAGACTCATCCGAGGTATTTTTACAGACGATTCTTATCAGATAATTTTTCAGGATGTTCCTGGTCTCCACTCGAGCGCACATACCTGGAATCAATCCATCAACTGGGTGACAAAACAAGCACTCACTGACACTGATGTTATTCTGAGAGTCATAGATGGTTCTAGAGAAAAATGAGAGGAAGAAGGTATCATCGACAAGCTGGTCAGTGAAGCAAAAGTCCCAGTCATCACCATTGTCACAAAATCAGATATCCTCGGCACCAAGGACCGAAAAAAATTCCCAGCAGATGCACTCTTCGTGTCCAATGTGACAGGAGAAGGAATCACTGAGGTCATCAAAGCAGTTGGAGAAAAGCTCCCAATTGGCCCTATGCTCTATCCAGAATCTGATATAACAGACCAGGATGTTCATACGCGCGTCAACGAGATAATTCGAGAAAAAGTCTTTCAAAAAACCTATGAAGAAGTACCCCACGATACCTATGTTGAGGTGGAGATGCTCGAGGACAAATGAAAACTCGTCAAAATACTTGCCTATATATACTGCACAACTGAGTCACAGAAAAAGATTCTCATCGGTAATCATGGCTCAAAAATCAAGGAAATAGGGAGTCTCGCGAGACAGGATCTCCAGGACCTCTTTGAAAAAAAAGTCTATCTCGAACTCCATGTCAAAGTAAACCGAGACTGGCAAGGAAATCAAAGTATTACGAGAAAGGTTCTCGGAAAAATGTAAATACAAAAAGAGGAAACCGCTTGTGTCAAAACAAGAAAAAGCTTGTCGAAAGAGGTGAGTTTGTTATTATTCGCAAGAGTTCTGTGAGCTGTTCTACAGTTTACTATGACCGTCTACTTTTTACTGTATCCTCATTATGCGCAATAGATACGCCGATTCATCCGATTCAAATGCTCTCTGGTCACGAGTCCTGATTGGTCTCGCAGCAGTTATTTTTGTCGCTCTCATCATCAAATTCATGAGCAGCGGAGGCCCCTCTCTCGAGGATGCGTCAGTGACACTCAGGCTCACAGATACGACCAGTAGTGCTGAGATTACGGGCGATGGAAATGACCCCAAAAGTGTCAATGCTAACACACCTCTCGTCGAGCTCGATCTCGTAGAAATACGAAATGGGACAGGGCAGATTGCATTCCGATCAAATCAAAACAGTATCCTCAATATGAATACGGGCACGAAGCTCAGATATCTCGGAGAGGTGGAAGGAAAATCAAATTTTCGACTCGAGAACAAAGATCTCTGGGTACAAGCAGATACAGGAATGGTATCGTTTGACCTCGTAGGGGTGACTCTGACACCGAGCTCAAATACAGTCATGAACATTTCCAAAAATGAGCTCTTCACGACTATCACAGTCCTCCAGGGTTCTGCATCTCTCAATCTCGCTGGTTCGCTCCTCGAGATCACTGCAGGAAAACAACTCAATTATTCGACCCTCAAGACCCTCACTATCGAAGATCTCACAACTCGTCTAGCAGATATCAATCCCGATACACTCTCTACAGACTGGATGAAGCTCAATAATGCATCTGCCTATGTCACAACAGCTCCAACACAAACAACACCTGGCACACTCGGTACAGGGGGAGGTCTCATACTCTTTGATTCTCCTGTTGATGAGTCTACTGTCGAGACAAAGAGTGTCACAATCGCAGGAAGAGTACTCTCTCCAAATGTCGGACGCATCATCATCAATGGTAGCCCTGCAACAATAGATCCAGTAAAACAGACTTTTAGTCTCGGATCTGTCGAGCTGACTACCAAAGAAAACAATATCGTCTACCGAACATTTGATGTCGCAGGAGGACTCTTGTCAAAAGGCGTCGTCACTGTCTACACCACAGCCAGCGGACTCTCAGCAGGGACCACGACAGGCACGAGCACTCGTGCACAGGTTGAGACTTACAAGGCAGATAATCGATTCAAGATTGTTGCTCCAAGCAGCGATTTCTATGAAACTCGTGAAACAAAGGTAAAAATTGAGGGTCGTGTCACAGCAGGTGCAGCACATCATATCACTATCAATGATTTCCGTCTGAGCTCATTCAAGGTCGGTGGTACGAGCTGGTATTACTTTGCCAACCAGCAATTCGGAAATATGCAAGAAGGGGTCAATACCTACACTGTTCGGTATTTTGACGCACAGGATAATGAGATCTACAAACAACTCTTCGTCATCAAAAAACTCCCAGCATTTACCTCAACAGGCACAAAACCAACACCGATTACTTCGGGCGAGACAACTGCTAACTAATTTCCTCTATGCACCGTCAAAGAGGATCATCTATTGTAGAAGTGGTCGTCATGATGCTCATCATGAGTATTTCACTCATAGGTATCTATACTCTCGTTCACAGTAGTCAGAAACTCGCCAGAATCGCAGACGAGAGGCTCGTAGCTACGAATCTCGCAAAAGAAAGTCTCGAATCCATAGGAGCCCTGAGAAACACCTTTTTATTGCGTGCATACGAAGTAACTGGATGTTTTTTTACAGTAGATGCTTCAAATGGTGATTCCGCAAAATGCCCTCAGATAGATACAGACTATATCCTGTCTGATGAAAAAACTCTCATAATGACGACTGAGATAGTGCCCGTCTGTATCAACAAAAATGGTTGGTATTCTCAAGAATCATGAGCTGACTGAATACGCTGTTCTGATGTCCCAAAATGCAATGAGTCCAAACAATATGAATGCCAGACACCCTTCTCCCGATCTATCACTTTTGCTTACTGTGATGGGGCGCGATTGGATACCTGTATTCGTGCTCAAACATTTATCAAATGGTGATCTGATATAACAGAACGGCTTTCTCTCGAACAAATATTTACTCGGCATTAGGTTCCCGTCATCCTCGGGCAAGTTTTTCCATTGCGAAGCAGGGGAAAACGCGACCCGGGGATCCAGGTAAATTATACTTTCTTCCTTATAAGTATTGAGCGCTAACGCGTAGTAGATTCTCCTGGATTCCGTATCATGCTCTTACCCGCCTGAAGGCATGGTATTCGCGTGTACGGAATGACGGAAATAAGACCTTTTTACGATTTACTGTTTACAATAAATTGCTTCTCTAATTGGGAAAGTATTTCTCTGGTAATTGGTGTGCTCCATCCAATCTGACCTCAAGTCTCATAAACAGTGTGCACGCCAATGATTTCACCATCCTGGCTCAGAAGTGGTCCACCGCTATAGCCAGCCTGAAAGGGTATATCTGAAACGATAAGACCTGTGAGAATATTATTCCTCGCTTTCACAGTCGCGTCTTGCCGCAAAATAAGACCTCTACGCTCTACGATAGTCGCATCCTGTATCTGGGCACCAAAAGCAACAACAGAGGGCTCTCATGATGGTTTTTGTCGGGATATGCGTGGGTACTCTGCCTCATATCTGGTATCGAGGCGGAGAAGGGCGAGATCGAGAGTAGGATGAATTGTCAGAGAAGCTACTCCTCCGAGAGAAGAATCAGAGAATCGAACACCATAGCGCTCCCCTGCTAGCAGAAAATGCTTGCTCGTGAGCACTGTCTCAGGATCTATCAGGGTACCGGTACCGATAATACCCTCTCTGTCCAAAATCATCACCACAGCAGGTCTCACATCAGGAACTGGAGAACTAAAAAATCGGAGAATCAGAGACAGAACGGAAAGAGCGATAATAATCAACAGAAGAATCTGGGAGAAACGAACTGAAGAGGGTGTTTTCATAACAAATGAGAGTTATTTCAAAAAATCACCTTTATTCATACCAACCTGACGAAATATAGCCGCTAAGAGTCATTTTCAGAGAGGCTTATTATGAATAGGTATAGTTGTTCATTGTCCGCGAGCATTTCTCATGGTCACATGGCTTCATCTCTGTGAAACGACAGAAAAACCATGTTTTTGAAAATATTGCACAAGCTCTTCCCCTGTCACATCTGCACCTCTAGGCATATACAGGAGATTTGTTGACTATGGTGATAGGAAGTCGTTGTTTATTTTTGAGGAGAGAATCGAGATAACAAAGAAGTGCTTCTTGCATATTAGTCTCCAGCTCTGCGAGAGTCTCACCTTGTGTAAAAACTGGCACAGATAAAAACTCCGCCCAATAAGAACCATCTTCATTGGTGTGAATTTTTACAGGGAATCAAGAAAAATCTTTTTTCATAAAAGTATTATAGTCTGAATTGTTCTTTTACAAGAGTTGACAACAAAGGTGTAAAGTCTAGATAATAAAAAAATTTGACTAAAATAACGCCATGAACGAGAAAATCCACCCAACCGCGATTCTCACCAACTGCACACTCTGAGATTCTGTCTCAGTAGGACCTTTTTGCATGCTCTCTGATACAATTCTGGGGGATAATGTAACAATAGAGGGAAATGTGTGCATCGAGCAAAGCAACATCGGAAATAATTGTGAGATACTCTGGTGAAGTATTATCCGTGATTCGTCACTCGCCGAGTGGTGTGTCATCGGCTGTGAAGTGAAGAAATCACACCTTGGAAAGCATAACAAAGCAAAACACCCCTGAACAACCATAGTCAATACCACCTCTGGTGAAAAAGTGAATTTCTGAGGAGGATGGAAATGTGCCAATTATGATGGCCGAGGAAAGGGTCATTTTATAATCGGCGATAATATCTTTTTGGGTTCAAATAGTGTGGTGTCCGTAAGAGCTGATGAAACAACAACTATCCATACTGGATCCAAGATAGGAGCGAATATCCACATAAGCCAAGACATACCCGAGTACTCTCTCGTCTATGTCGACCGAGAAAGTGGGAAGGTGACGGTGAGGGATGGGTATTACAGGAAGAAATAATAACTATCCATACAATTGGGAGTGGCTACCGACATCGAGTAATTCGACTATTTCATATATACCACCTCCTATATCCTCGAAAATAATACGATAGTCACCTGTCACATCCAGGCTCCGACATCCAGCAAATTCACCAATCAATGCATGATTATTGAGAATTGGATCAGTTGGAGAAGTCATAAAGAGAGCCAGTGTATCCTTAACTTTTGTTTGAAGCTTTGGTGAGAGTTTTTTATAATGCTTTAAAAATCGCTTTTTGTAAATTACCTGCATTTTATGCATCAAGAGAGGTAAAGAGTGATTCACTCGTAGTAAAAGGACCATATGACGCATCAACATGTCTTCCCGCCTGTATATAGCGGGATAGAGTTTGTTCCTCAGGTTCGATATTGAGAGTCACGGTATACTCGCCAGAACTCACGAGGTTCTGAATATTAGCTACCTGAGAAGTAATATTGTTTTTGTTGAGAATAATTGTAGTCATATACCCATTATATCAGAAATATTTTTTATTCAATTATGTGAGAGAGGCAAATTATCACCTCCATCCTCTCTCGCCAATTCAATTGCCTCTTTGAGCATCTGGAGAGCTTCATCATGAGTTGTACCATAGCTTGATACATCTATTTCTAGACACTGAGCTACATGTCGATCTCATTCCTGCCACACAACGGCTGTAAAAGATTGTTTTTTCATACTCCTATTATATCGGAAACAGAGAGAAGTAAACTGAGACTACCCCTTACATGATCTACAGTCTGTAGTCTACAGTCTATCATCTCACATCTCAGGTCTACTTTTGTTGATAAAATAGAGAAAAATGATGGGTCAAGTGCCTATCAATTTTTGAAAAAAAGACTGAGAATATAACAAGGACCTGCTTTAATGCAAAATTTTTTTCACTTTTTTTCTTGACAAAGATTTCAAAGAGACATAATGTTATTCTGTAATCAAAAAAATTTTGGGAAGAAATATTATAAATCAGGAGGATGTCCCCCAAATTAATATGAGTCGGAGATCTCTTATGAATAGGAGTGTTCAGTATATGGTTGCAGGAATAGTTGGTTTAGTATGAATATGAAAAGCACAGGATCAAAAAGTTGCAGCAGTAACACCACCATGAATTAAAATGCCCGATAGGAATTGAGAAGCTATAAATAATGTAACAAAACCAACAAAATTAAAAACTGAATTAGAAGAATTAAGATCTTTAACACTAGAATCAAACTCGGAACTTGCAAGAGAAATAGAAAATATATTACCTTGATTTTCAGATAGATTGTGAAGAATAATACACGAGCTAGAAGCTAAAGAATGATTAATTATAGAGGCTCAGAGAAAGCATATGTGATCAGTATTTGCACAGGTTAAAAATAGACTTAGGGAGCAAAAGCAAAAACTAGAAAAATTATTCCAATCAGAAGGCAGAAACCCAACACTTCAAGAAATTTATAGATGAAAAATTGGGGAAATTGATAAAGATGTAGAAATCATTGATAAACTTCCATCAAATTATAGGCTATGAACAATAGATGAAAGTGGCGTGTTGATAACTCTTCGTAAAATTGTTCTAAAATATGATTTAGAAACAGGTGGAGGTAAATTAGTAATAGAAACAATACCCCAAATAGTGGCAGGCACTGAAACGAAAAGATTGCTGGAAATTGCAAGAGAGTTTGAAACAAATCTAAATATTCAATTAAAAATAAACCCTGCGTTCCAGGTAAGTAATGATTTACAATGAGTACCTTATAAAATAAATAATTTTATGGGAATTGGTGATGGAATAGATATTTTTACAAAAACAGAAAATCTAATTCAAAACCCCAACTTTAAAGGGAAAACAGGGGATATAGAATGATGGAACATAATTCATATGCAAAAAGAACTCGCAATACCCGATAAAAAGTTATGAGGAGTGAGCTTGACTCATACAGTTCCCGCAACAAGAACATATGGTATACTACAGCAAGCATTGGAACTCAATCCAGGGAAATATACCTTAAAAGTTCCTTTGTTATTTGAATCACAAGAATGAATAAGTACAGTCGGTTTAGATTATGATAACAGTTTTAAAAGGGGGGTACTCAGTGATAATAAAGAATACATATGTGAATTTGTTGTGGAAAAGAAAATGCTTGTTTTAGTCTCACTTTTTGTAGATTTTAGAGGCAAGCCAGCGAATTTTGCATGAAAGGGGGTAGTTATGTATGGGGCTCCTTTTTTGTCAAAAAATCAATAAATTAGTATATATTTTTGCACTAATACATAATTAGTAAATAAAAAAAATAATATATAAACTAGGAAATAATAGAATTTGAATAGAGTAAATTGGATAAAAAATGCTTAAAATCCCTAAAGTCTTCCATCAAATCTGGCTAGGTGGTCAGATGCCAGAAAAATTTCTCATATTTCAAGAAACCTGGAAAAAATTCCATCCTGATTGGAAGCTTATTTTGTGGAATGAAAAAAATATAAATACATTAAAATACCTAGATCCTTCTCTTTTAGAAGAATGTTCTAATTTTTCTGAGAAATCAGATTATCTAAGATTCTGCATTCTGTTAGAGCATGGAGGAGTTTATATAGATACTGATTTTGAGTGCTTAAAAAATATAGAAGTTTT
>JALQUC010000003.1 GCA_023268615.1 Candidatus Altimarinota bacterium
GTCGGAGAAGATCTCGCAGTAGAGTACCTCGTAGCTCATGGGTATGAGATAGTTGAGAGAAATGCGACATTTCTCGGAGGCGAGCTAGATATCATCTGTAAGAAAGATGGATTCTGGAGATTTGTTGAGGTAAAATATCGAGAAAGTACGATATTTGGCTATCCAGAGGATTCTATGACCCCCAAGAAAATAAAGACCCTTCTCCGGGCTATTGAGTTTTATTGACTCAAGAATGGTATTGATTATTCGCAGACGAGGCTTGATTTTCTGGGGATTCTGCTCCTGCCGAGTAGGGAGTATGAGTATCGGTTGGTGGAAGATGTCAACTAATCAATACAAAAGACAAAATACAAAAGACAAAATGATGGATTGTAAAAATTACAAAATCCATAACCTGTTAAACGTATCAAACTTGTTAAACCTATAAAACATATTTTATGAAGCTCTTCCTCGATTCAGCTGATCTCTCTCTGATTACCAAATACAGTGACTATGGTATCGTTGATGGTATTACCACCAATCCTACAATCATTGCCAAGGAAGGAGTCGATCAGGAAACACGCATACGCGCGATTGCTGAGATTGTTTCATGACCAGTCAGTGCGGAGGTGACGACTCTCACTGCAGAGGAGATGATACAACAAGGACGAAAAATCGCATCTTGGGGTGATAATATCTATGTGAAACTGCCTATCATACCTGAGGGAATCAAGGCTCTCAAGGTCCTCGCAGCAGAATGAATCCCGACAAATATGACGCTCTGTTTCTCTGTGACACAGGCATGGACAGTCGCAAAGCTCGGTGCGACGCTCGTGAGTCCTTTCGTAGGTCGACTCGATGATCGTGGCGAAGATGGAGTCAAGCTCGTGGAGGATATAGTCAACCTCTATCGTCTTCATGGCTACGAGACAGCGGTCCTCGCTGCCAGTATTCGCTCTGTTGAGCATATCCGCCGATGTGCTCTTGTTGGTGCTGATATCGTCACACTTCCTCCGAAGCTCATTGATGAGATGCTCCAGCATGACCTCACAGATGTAGGTTTAGCCAAATTTATGGAGGACTTCGCTTCGCAATGAACAATTAAAAATTAAAAAAGAAAAAATGGAGGATTTTTAAATTTATTTATGACTACATTTTCTCACACTACTGACATTGCTGAACTTCAGAAAATAGCTCACCAGCTCCGGCTGGATGTTCTCGAGATGCTTCACCTGGCTGGTTCTGGTCACATAGGAGGACCTTTTGGCATGGCGGATATTTTTGCTGCGCTCTATTTCTCTTTTCTCAATACTACTCCCGAGAATTCCAATAATCCTGAGAGAGATTATTGTCTCCTCTCAAACGGTCATATCTGTCCTATTTATTATGCAGCACTTGGTCGTCGTGGTTTCTTCTCAGTTGAAGAATTTAAGCGTCTTCGAAAAATTGATTCACTTCTTCAATGACATCCAAAGCTCTCTATTCCAGGAGTTGAAAATTCATCATGACCTCTTGGACACTGACTTTCTCAGGCGGTGGGAATTGCTTTAGCAATTCAAATGAAAAATAAAAAATGAATAATGAATAATGGCGGAAGTTCTTCAAAAAAACGGGTAGTCTGCTGTATGTCTGATGGTGAACATCAGGAAGGTCAGACATGGGAGGCTGTCATGTCGGCGGCTAAATGGAATCTCGGAAATCTCATTGCCATCATGGACTACAATGGTTTGCAGATAGAGGGAACGACGGATGAGATTATGCCACTTGGTAATATTGCTCAGAAATACCTGACATTTGGTTGGGAAGTGATAGAAATTGATGGACATGATTTTACTCAGATTTTGGGAGCACTTTGATCCGCTGATACACATGAAAAGCCAACCATGATTATTGCTAAAACCGTTCTCGGAAAATGAGTCTCATTTATGGAAAATAACTGGGGATATCATGATTGGGCAGGGAAGCCAGGTGATTATGAGAGAGCCATTTGAGAGCTTTTAAAATAAAAAAAGAAGAAAAAAAAAGAAGAAAGAAGGATGTTTGTAATTGTTTTGCATTTTTCTCTTTGGATTTGTCCAGATGTCAGGGCTGTCGAAGTTTTCAAAAATACATAGAATACACTCATGAAAAAGTTCCTCCTCTTTTCTCTTTTCTGTTTTCTCTTTTCACTTAGTGGAGCCTATGCATATGTTCCTTCTGCAGACTTTGTATCGTATGCAGACAAGCTGGGGCGACAAATGGATCAGCTCTTTTCTCGTATGTCATCTGAGGAGAAAACAAGCATTATCACCAATCTCAATACACGACTGGTAGACCTCCAGAATAATCTCATCGGTCGAGATGATACCAAAGTTTTGAATCGTCTCTATCTCATACAGTACCTCGCGAGAAATATTCCATGACTCGAATCGTTTGAAAAAGAAGACATCATCTATGACGAGCTCACCTCGACTATCTGGACACGCGCAAAAAATGGATTTGATATCCTCTATCAGCCATTTAATACCCCTCGATTTGAATCACACGATAGTGCAAAAAAATACCGAGCTCTCGTCAATGGCGGTTATTTCAATAAAATTGATGGCTCTATCTACCACGCGGGCCTTCTCGCTCTGGATGGACAGCGATATACTCCTCCTGTATTTGATAATCCTCAGGTCACTCATTTCCTCTGTCAGGATAGTCATGGGATTCGTATCATACCAAATATTGACTACCACGAGTCGCTCATTGATTCATGTGATATACTCTTCCAGGCGGGACCCGTTATCTATTCCAAAAGAGGTGACCTCATAGAAGAAGACACGAGACCTGCGTCCTACATAGGCAAAGCTCACAAACGCACAGTTCTCGTCCTCTTTGAAAAATCTGGTATTCAGGATATCTGGTTTCTCACGATCAATGAAGAGGAGACTCTCGCAGAGGTCAGGAATATCGTCCTCCGAGAAGTACGATTTATCGGTACATATGATACAGTTCAGATACTCAATCTCGATGGAGGGAGCTCAGTCGCTCATATAAACTATACACACCCTGAGCTCAATATTGGCAGAACAAAGATTCTCCCTATAGTAGTCGGTATTAAATAATTTTATCTTATGCTCTTGTCCAACTGGTCCGATGAAACTGCTCTGACAAAAAAATCCATCCGTGCTGGGTGGGGAGAGGGCATTGTCCAGCTCGCTCGTCGAAATTCAGATGTTGTCGTCCTCAATGCTGACCTTCCTGGCTCTCTCAAGCTCGAGGGATTTATCCATGAATTCCCAGAGAGATATTTCCAGGTCGGTGTTGCTGAGCAAAATATGGCGGGTATTGCTACTGGTATGGCGCATGCTGGCAAAATCCCGTTTATCACTTCATTTGCTGCATTTAGTCCTGGCCTCAATTTCTCACAAATTCGTCTCGCTGCCATGTCTCATCTTCCTCTGAAAGTCGTCGGAAGTCACTATGGTCTCAATGTCGGTCCAGATGGTGCGAGTGCTCAGATGGAGAGTGATATTGCGATGATGCGAGCGCTTCCTGGCGTGCGCGTATTTTCTCCTGCTGATTATAATCAAGCAATACAACTCGTTGCGGCTATGGGAGATTGAGCGGGTGTCGACTACATCCGTGTGACACGAGCTGATTTTCCTGTTTTCCTTGAGCCAGATGCTCCTCTCGAGATAGGCAAAGCTCAGAAACTTCTCGATGGGGTGGATGTTACCATTATTGCGACTGGTTCTATGGTCTACGAAGCTCTTCAAGTTGCTCAGTCATTCATCGCAGAAGGAGAGTCTGTTGATTTCCTCAATATCCATACCATCAAACCACTTGATCGAGAGAGTATTATAGCCTCGGCTCAAAAGACTCACAAAGTCGTTGTCATCGAAGAACACAATGTCCACTGAGGCCTCGGTGATGCGGTTGCTTCTGTCCTATCTGAGGACTATCCGACTCGACTCCTCAGGATCGGTATTGCTGATACATTTGCCGAATCAGGGGCTCATCGAGAGCTCTGGATCAAATATTGACTTGATAGGAAAGTCATGTTCCCAAAAATTCAGAACTGGATACAACAAATTTGATAGCGGGCACCCTTGCATTTTATCCTGTATTCTTATTATAGCTCTATGCTTCGTACCATTGCCTATATTATCTTTCTGTGTACAGGGATTTTTGCGTTTTTTCTCATAGTCCTCTTTTTCCGTTCTCAGAATGGATCAACCAGTTCTACTACGCCTTCTGATACGCGGAGACCTATTATCAGCACGAGTGTGAATGAAAAAGTCCTCTCAAAACTCGAGAAAGCCTATGAGTTTCGTAAATCAACTCAGGATGATGTTTTTGGAGCGTTTATATTTACTTTTCCTGTTGAAATAACTGTTGCAGACCGTAT
The DNA here is from genome assembly GCA_023268615.1 of Candidatus Altimarinota bacterium. Taxonomy (GTDB): domain Bacteria; phylum Patescibacteriota; class Gracilibacteria; order BD1-5; family JAGOOR01; genus JAGOOR01. Next base: position 4,355 of record JALQUC010000003.1, read on the forward strand.
CCGTATGTATGTATTTGAAAACGATTACGCTCTCATCCGTCGCAATCTCTTGCTCCTCTCCAATCTCTATGAGTTCCAGGATACGACTGATTTTTTTGGCAAGACGATGTTTCTCAATGATAAAACTGGTGATGGTCAGATAGTCAGATTTATTACCGAAGTTGACGGTCGTGCTGTTTGATTCGAAGTCCTCCGGGATGAGTACAACGACCTCAAGAGTTTGCTTTTGCAATAATTTTTCTATACTTCACTCATATTTACTCTCTATTTTACCACTATGGCAAAGAAATATCAGCTTACCAACGAAGGTCTCGAAAAGCTCCATCTCGAGCTCGATGACCTGCGTAATGTCAAACGCGTCGAAATCGCTGAAAAACTCAAAGTCGCAATAGGATACTGAGATCTCTCAGAAAACTCTGAATACCAGTCAGCTCGTGATGAACAGGCTGCTGTCGAGCTCCGTATCTCTGAAATAGAGGAAATCCTCGAAAACTACGAGATCCTCGATACAGACAAGAAAGCAAAGAAAAACAATGTCGTCACTATCGGTAGCAAGTTCACACTCAAGCTCGGTACAGACAAGTCAGCACCAGTTCAGGAGTATGTCCTCGTCGGTAGTACAGAAGCTGATATCCTCGAAAATCGTATCTCAAATGAGTCACCCCTCGGTCAGGCTGTCATGGGCAAGGCAGAAGGTGATATCGTCGAAGGCGTCGCTCGTGCAGGGAAGTTTTCTTATAAACTCATGGAAATAGCCTAGTACACTATTCTTATGAACTATTTTTTCGCTCAACATATCATCCTCATACCACTTGCTGCGTATATCGTTGCAACACTTTTAAAAGGATTATTTTTGTGGAGGAAAAATCGATTTCATCTCCAGTCTATGCTCTCTACAGGAGGCATGCCGTCTGGTCACTCTGCTCTCGTCGCGAGTCTCGCAACGGCTATCGGTATCAAATACGGTCCACTGCATGATCTCTTCGTGCTCGCGCTCGTCTTCGCAGCTATCGTCATCTATGACGCGATGAATATCCGCTACCAATCAGGTCTCCACGCTCATGCACTCAATAAGATAAAAGGAGAAAAACAACTCAATGAATCTCTCGGACACCTCCCATCAGAGACTCTCGTCGGTAGTATGATAGGCGTGTTGGTTGCCGCAGTTTTGATGCAGATATAGATTTGTACGAAGTTTCTGTTTTTGTAATTAAATTACCTTTTCTATATCTAAAGTTTTTATAGAATTTTTTGGATATTTTTTTCCGTCTTCTTCATAGTCCTTTATCCAAATTTCTGCTGATATCAAGATGCCACTTTTTTTCCAAGAATAAGTCCACCAACCATAGCTTTCCTCTGTTTTATCAATTCTTATTGGCTGTCCTAGTTTCCTTGATAGCTCTGAGAAATTCATACTTAAATCAATGTCCTCAACGATTTTCCCATCGTATGTAATCCAGTCTTCGTAGCCATAATTACCTTTGAAGTAAATTGATTCTACTTTTTCAAAATCGTCGTAAGTGATGGAAACACCAGAACTCGGGTACCAGGGGATTTTATCTACAATTCCGCCTTTGCTTGAACCAAGTATAGATTGAACTGTATTCTTTGAATCATTTAGCCCAATCGGAAATTGCCAAGTCGATGTCGTACTACCACATCAACTAAGTGTTACGAGAAATATCAGAGGCAAGAAAATAACTAAAATTTTTTTCATATAGATCGATAGAAATAAACAAATAACTATATTAACCCAACGATTTTCTCAATCTCCTTCCATACTGCCTCACGAGATTGTTCACCATTTATTGTGTAGAATTCTACTCCGTCCGTTTTCCAGCTGTCGAGGAGGGGGACGATATCCGTGCGGTACCATGCGAATCGTTTGTGGATTTTCTCAACATCGGTGTCGTCGACGCGTACGATGAGTGTATTACCAGTTGCAGGATTGGTATCTCCCTCGAAATCACTTCCAAATATCTCCTTCGTCACCGGATCCATCTTGCGACCCTGGAGTCGACGAAGTGCTTCTTCTTCGGTGAGTGTGAGGTGGATAACACAGTAATCTGTCGTGATAGCGTCGAAAAACTCTCTCTGGGCGATATTTCGGACAGCTCCATCTATGAGGATATGGTCGTCGGGGTGACTTTCGACGAATTCTTTTATTAGGTCAAATATGACAGAATCAGGCGTCATGATGCCATGAGGGACGGTATCTGCGACTGCTTGGTAGTGCTTGTGTCCGGGATTTTCGAGGACAGAGCGGAGTATGGCTCCTGTTTCGAGGCTGATATAGCCGTAATTTTTTGTGATGAGAGCTGCTTGTGTGCCCTTACCAGAGCCCTGGATACCCATGAGCATGATATGTTTTTTATGCATAAAAAACAATGAATAATGAATAATGAATAATGAAGAATGGAGGAATT
>JALQUC010000044.1 GCA_023268615.1 Candidatus Altimarinota bacterium
CCATTTTCAGTTTCAGCTTGCTTCGCACCGTTGAATAGTAAATCAGTTCCAGCGTTACGAGTAAACTGAATTGCCCATTCATTGTCAGTATCGTTATAGATACCAGCGTTTGTGGCACCAGGAAACCCCGTACGCCGGAAGCGACGGTATAATGACACTTAAAGCTCGTGGAGCTGACAGAGTACGGGGAGGAATGGTACAACTAGAATATTGGACAACGGACATATAATAACTCAACGAATTGTCCAATATTCAATCCCTATGAGAATCCAAAGCCTCCAACATAGCACATACCAACACTTGTACCACATAGTGTGGTGAACGAAGTATAGATACGAGTGGTTGAAGCCTTATGTGATAAAAGAGCTTCATCTTGCTTTTGAAAAGATATGCAAGAAATATCCGACACTCACGATCATAACCTGGAATGCAGACAAGAATCATCTGCATCTTCAACTTGAAATACCACCAAACATTTCAGTGTCAGATGCCGTCCAAGCACTCAAATCACTCAGTAGTGGTCATCTTCAGAAGAAATTCAAATTCATCCGAGAGATGTATCTTGAAAAGGACGGTATCTGGAGTGTTGGATATTTCTCCTCAACCATCTGAATGAATGAAGAAATTATCAAGAAATATATTGAAGACCAGTGAAAACTAGACTACCCTCAAGAACAGACACGATTTGGATTCTCATAGACGCCAAAAGAAACCCCGGATGCAGCGAAGCGAAGTCCGGGGAGTAGGTCATTTTGAATTTATTGATTAACAGAGCTCATGATTCCTTTGGTACTTTTTCTGCAAAAAGTACCCAAAAGCATTTAGGGGAACTCAAACTCGCTATAGACCAGGTTCATCTCTATATCTGTATTCATCCCGCTCAGACAGTTACGATATGCCATTCAAGGCATATCTCCACCCCTAAAAACCTGTTTCTGATTTTGAGGCAGACGGGAAGATAATTCTGATTTTATTCAGACTCTCTCTTTCTCTTATTTCTCTTTCTGGCATCTATTGCTTTGGACATCGTTTTTACTGGTTTGTATGGATTTTTGTCAGGATCTTTTCCATGAAATTCTACTTCGATTGGTGTACCGAAGAATCCGAATTCATCACGGATACGATTTTCGAGGTATCGTCTCCAACTGAAGTGGATAAATTCTGGTCTATTTACATTGATTACAAATTTTGGTGGATTTATAGCAACCTGTGATCCATAATAGACTTTTGGATTGTGGATTTTGCGGCTACCGCTCGGTGCGTGCTCGAGACAGGTACGAGTGAGAAATCGATTAAATTCTCCTGTTCCAATTCGTTTTGATCGCTCAGCGTAGATACCGAGAGCGTGTTCGAGGATTTCCTTGACTCATTTGCCTTCACTCGCAGTTGCAAAGACGGTCATCGCCCATGGACAGTACGCGAATTCTCTCTGGAGATAGGCGAGATAGCGCTTGTGAAACATTTCGGGTTCCATGTCTGTTTTTGCCTGCGAGAGGTCCCATTTATTGACCATGATGATGACGCCCTTCTTTTGTTCGAGGACTTCTGCGAGGATGTGCTTGTCCTGCTGGACAATTCCCTCGACACTGTCGACCAAGAGCACACAGATGTCTGCTCGTTCTACTGCGGCTTTTGTCCGGAGGACTGACCAGCTCTCGACATTGTAGACACCGATTTTACCTGGTTTTCGAAATCCTGCTGTATCGATGAGTGTCATTTTTTGACCTTTGTAGGTGAGGAGTGTATCGGTCGGATCGCGAGTTGTTCCAGCTTCGTCTGAGACGACGACTTTGCTATAGCCAACCAGAGCATTAAATGTGCTACTTTTCCCGACATTTGGACGACCAACGAGGGCGATTTTGATACCTTCATCCTGCTCTGCTCCAGCATGTTCTGGATATTTCTTGCGGAGGTAGGCGACGATATCTGATTCGAGTTCGTCGATTTTTCTGTGAGAAGCACTGACGGGGTAAACAGGGAATCCAGTCTTGAGAAGCGCATACGCTTCATTGACCCTCGTGACATTGTCTGCCTTGTTCGCCACGAGCCAGATAGGTTTTTCGAGTTTTCGAAGCATCTTGATGATGTGATCATCGACATCCGTGAGACGATCGTATTCACAGATAAAGAGGATGATATCTGCCTGTGCTGCACACTCATTGACTCGTTTGTTTACATCCTGAAGTATCTGGTGCTGAGATCCGAAATTGAGCCCACCACTATCGGCAATAGTCCACTGGAAATCCGTCTCAAAATCCACCATAGGATACTCGAGAACATCACGCGTTGTATTGGCATTTTCGTCGACAATAGCTATCTTTCTCCCTGTAAAAGCATTGAAGAGGGAGCTCTTTCCGACATTCGGACGACCAACGATGAGGACATAGGGCAGCTTCATTCTACGAATTAAAAAAGAAAAATTAAAAAAGAAAAAAGGAGGATTTTAACCCGTTAAACATATCAAACATAGTAAACCTATTAAACTTCTTTTTGAGAGTATAGGAAAAATACAAAAGAATCAAAAAAGAATTTGTCAAAATGTTTAATCCATTATATTATATGCAAATTGAAATATAAAAATTGTCAAAAATGAAAAAAATTACAACTGAACCAGAGGGTAATTTATATCATTGAACTGGATTTCTAGCTCATGAATTCGAGAGTTCTTCGTATGACGGACAACCGACAGGAAAGATAAAAAGAGCAGTAGATGACATACTTCAACATGGTTTAAAGCCATTTTATGATCCATTAAATACTGATGGCTGATCCACAATTTCTCTCACAGAAGATCCACTATATGCAATATTATATGCTCTGTGTTATGCTGAAACTTGAACCTCTCATTTATACATAAAGAATAGGTGAAAGGTGTGGTACAAAATACTCCGAGGGATTACCGCTTCAATACTGAAAGCTAGATTGTTAGGCGTGGAACGCAATGAAAAAACTCCCACAGTATTTCAAAAACATAGTATTCTCGATAAGGCACATAGATGGACACATACATTCAATATCAGTAATTATAATAGTCCTATACATGCTTTTCGGGCAATGATATGGGGCGAGTCGGATATTCCCGGGAATTATCCTGTTGTTATTTCTACTCCTAAAGCTGGCAACATGAATGCTGTACCTGGATGGGGAGAAATCCGAACAACAGAGAGAATTTTTTCAGAGAGAATTTCGGCAATTTTTGTTCCAGAAAAATATATTCTTGAACTACAGAAGAAAACTTCTATTCCTGTACAGTCTTTGGAAGAACTTATCATCAAATCTCAGAGAGGTTCGTAATAATCTATTAATGCAATACTCGATTGATTTTAGTATGTAATTGCATATTATTATCGCTATGAAAAAAGATTATTACAACACACTCGGAGTCGCGAAGTGAGCGAGCGAAGCGGACATAAAAAAATCCTACAAAAAACTCGCTATGCAATGGCATCCTGACCGACATCAGGGTGATAAAAAAGCGGAAGAAAAATTCAAAGAAATCAACGAAGCCTATCAGGTTATCGGCGATAAAGAGAAACGGAAAAAATACGACACTTTCGGGACAGCAGAGCCCGGAATGGGCGGTGGTCGAGGGGGAGGAGCACAGCAAGGCGATTTCGGAGGATTTGATTTTGGTGATATTTTTGGGAATTCGTGAGGTCGTGGATGATCACAGAGCTTTGAATTTGACCTCGGAGATCTCTTTGGGAATTTCTCTGGTGGTCGCAAATCCACTCGTAGAACGACGGTCTATCCAGAAGAGCTCGATATGGAACAAACAGTCGAACTCCCTATCTGGGATTTCCTCCTCGGGACAAAAATATCCATCGAATCACCGTATTCTGGCAAATTCCGAGTGACAGTGCCTGAATGTACCAAGCCTGGAACGAGATTAAAGGTCACAGGGAAAGGCAAAACTTCTGGCAAGCTCGTCGGCGACCTCTACCTCAAGCTCGATGCACGAATGCCCGGTAAACTCACAGCGCATCAGAGAGAATTGTTGGAGAAAATGCTCTAAAAAAGTAAAAGTAAAAGAAAAACAGAGGATTTTTTTGATTTTTTATTCTTTTCACTACAATCGCGTGTACAAGTGAGAGTAATAGTTAGCGTTATAGAATAATCCATTCTTTTACTTTTTCTTTTACTTTTTCTTGCACGCTTCGCGTGCACGGGTGATTAGCTCAGTTGGTTAGAGCGCTGCTATGACATGGCAGAGGTCACTGGTTCGAGCCCAGTATCACCCACCATTTTTTCCTAAAGGTTACATCTACAAGCCATTTTCATGGCTTTTTTGTTACATTTTTTTCTAATGTTGATGTTCGTGATTTTCTCCTGTTTGGATAATTGAAAGACCACTCTTAAAAATCAGAACACCCATAAATAAACTTACGGCAATATCTGGCAGAGCTGAAGAGAAATAGACAGTTGCATACCCTGCTATAATAATCAGAATATTCCCAAGAGCATCATTCCTAGTGCAAAGCCATACAGCTTGAAGATCTAGGCTTCTATTTTGGAATTTTATAAGAAGAAAAGTTGACACGAGATTGACTACAAGAGCAAAGAATCCAATCAAAGACATGGTTTCTCCATGAGGTAACCAGCCGTAGAAATATTTGAAGATAGACCAGATGAGTATGACGAGCCCCATTATGAGCATGTAGTATCCTTTTATTTTCCCTAGTGTATCATGGGTTTTCTTGCCTTTTTTCAGAGCAAAAAGACTTGAGAAGTAATTAACACCATCGGAAAAGAAATCGAGTGAATCAGCCAAAAGAGCTGTTGAGCCAGAGAAGAAGCTTGCCACAATCTCTACGCATCACATGAGAATATTGAGGAGTCATGAAACTAAAAGGGCAAAACGAGGGGAGGATTTCATTTTATCAGAAGAGAATATAGACAACTGCGAGTATAAAAAGAGGTCAGATAAATATTAACTGCGGTAATGAACAATGAAAGGGGCTATCCTCTTTTTTTCTTGTACGTGAATACTGATACAAATGTCACAGTTCTTGTAGACCAATACCACATAAAAAGAGACTAATACTCTTAATATATAGTCAGTAAGACAAAATAAGAAGACCGATAATATGAACAATCCTATTGATTCTTCATCGATGGCAGAATATGAAACGTGTTAAAAGGGCTTTCATTCTAAATACATTACGAAATTAATTTAAAAAGAAAGATAAATACTTTACAAAAGTAGTAAGTAACTCTCTATTGCTCTAATAAAAAAGACTAATCATCAGATTCCTCCACATTGCTCAAAGAAAGGCTTTCCTGAGCACTTGATGCCGATCCAAATCTATCCTGAAACTTCAATACCTCTTCTCTTGAGAGATACACAAAAAATGTCTTCCACCTCCCTCAGTCCTTGCGTTTCCGAATCTTCGAATACAATGGCAAAACGAAAGTAACCTTCGTGTCGCCTCGTACCATTCGATAAAATTTAATCCACCATTTTGGTGGGTTTTTTGTATTGTGACCACTGCCACTCACTTCGTTTTTCTCCCTCCTCGCTTGCTCGGCGCAAAACTTGTTCCGGTACTCGCTTCATTTCACTTTCTCCTCGCTTGCTCGGCGTGAAACTCGCTCCGGTTCGAGCCCAGTATCACCCACCATTCGACTCGACCTCAATTTTCACAATTTTTCTATACTTCGGTCTCGCTCATGGTCTTCGACCAACCTGCATACGAGTCGAATGTCCTGAGCTTGTCGAAGGGCTATAAAAATTTATGCCCTCATTTGTATACATTCTTGAGTGTAGGGATAAGAGCTATTATGTTGGTTCGACAGATAATATTGAGAAAAGAATTCAATATCATAATTCTGGAAACGGTGCAGTTTGGACAGCTAAAAGATTACCAGTCAAATTGGTCTACAGTGAAATTTATGATGATCACATTACGGCCTCGAGAAGAGAAAAACAATTAAAGTCATGGACTCGAGAAAAGAAAGAGAAGTTGATTTCTTGAGAATGGAAGTAATCCCACCATTTCGGTGGATTTTTTGTATCGTCATTCTTGCGAGGGAGTTTTTATTCATATACTTGAGGCTATCATGACACACAAAAAGCACATCCACTGTATCGGTATCGGAGGTATCGGTATCTCAGCTATTGCTCGGTATTATCTGGCACAAGGGTATCGTGTGACGGGTACGAATATGGGGCATTCTCCACTTCTAGATACGCTTGTATCCGAGGGGATTGAGATAGTTGCAGAGGGGGCTTCAGTCATATCAGCCGACACTGTAAAGGTCATCTATACCGAGGCAATTATTGACGATGATGCACTCGGACTTGCGTGAGTCCGTGCAAATCACAAACCAGAGATAGAGGCAGGACAGAAATTTGGTTCGCAGATTCTCTCGTATCCAGAAGCACTCGCAGAACTCTTCCATACATTTCCGATGAAAATCGCAGTAGCAGGAGCGCATGGTAAATCAACCACGAGTGCTATGATAGGGACGATTCTTCACGATTTACAGGCCTCTGGCACGACGATTACAGGGACACTGGTCAAAGCCTTCGATGGACGAAATATCTCGTCTGAAGGGCAGAAAATCATGAATATCGAGGCTTGCGAATACCGCAATGCATTTCTCCACTATCATCCAGATATTGCCGTCGTGACCAATATTGACCCAGATCATCTCGATTTCTTCAAAACAGAAGACGCTTACGAGCAAGCATTCCACACCTTCGCTCGTTCGGCAAAGTGTCTCGTGATACTCGCTGATGAAGCAGAGAAAAAGGGAATGATCGGTCTCGCTCCGACAACAGTTCTCGTTTCAGAAAATTCATTTGAAGTGAGAGGGGAGGTATTCAATGGTCTCCAACCAGGTGTCTACGATTACATACTTCCATCACTCGTGGTCCCAGGAGATCATATCCGTCTCGATGCTTCACTCGCGTATGTCGTGAGTCAGCTCCTTCGCCTTGATCCAGAAGCTGCTAAAAATTCCCTCGCGAACTATCCGGGGAGCTGGAGACGCATGGAAATCATTCGCACGACTCCGAATTGAAACCTTCTCATGAGTGATTATGGTCATCACCCAACGGAAATAATAGCTACCCTCGGAGCTCTCAAGAAAGCCTATCCAGATAAAAAACTTGTCGTCTTCTTTGAACCGCACCAATACTCACGCACCTACGAATTACGAGAAGAATTCGCGACCAGCTTCAAAAGTGCAGACATGACCTATATATCGGATATTTATGCCGCACGAGACATCGACCAGCGACGCGATATGATTACTTCGTGAGTCCTCGCAGAGATGGTTGCAAAAAACTCACCCTGCGAATATGTTGGCACACTCGACGATGCACGGATCAAACTTCAAACTATTGATGCAACAGAAAAAAATGCTCTCCTTCTCCTCCTCGGAGCGGGGAATATAGATGAGTTGAGAAGTATATAAATTTTACTAGCAGTAGTGATGTACGGCGTCCTCTCATTCGAATAATTGCATATCATCCAGATATTGGCATTCGAGCATATTCAGTTCAAAACTCAATTGATCTATTGGAGTATCTCTCCATTGTCCACGATAACTCACCTGGTAGTTTCCAATATGTTCACGAATAATCTTCATTTTTTCTCGCATTGTTTTCGGAGGTATGCTGGCGAGAGCGTAAAGTGAATCGAGATGGTGTCGATATTTTGCAAGACGATCACTTGTGTCTTTTGGTTCCAGAGAGAGAGCAATCTGAGTGAGTGAGAGTGAATGAGCGGTCAAATCATACACATCTGAAGATCAAACTGGATTTAATTTGTTGAACTTTCTTCATATTTCCTCCACTATTTTATCGCTTGCTGCTCTTGCTGGCGTTGCTCAGAGTTCACGGGTATGGAATGTGAGTAATTCTCAGAGAGGAGAGGTCATCTGGATACCATTGTCCGAGAGAATTCTGAGCGCCTCCCACCTCACCATGGTTTCAAGCTGTACTGTTGGAGGTAAGTCTCTTACAAGCTCGAAGTTTTCACTCCCTACGGGATATTCTCACCATAGCGCACCACAGTCAATGATTTTATGAAGAGGGATTTCGAGAAAAGCAGGCGGTAGAGATAGCTCATTCATAGGACAATTTAGACACAGAAAGCATTAAAATCACCTTCATCGAGCGCACCTGTATCACACAAATATCCAAATTCGAGATATTGAAGTATTTGTTCACGGCTACCAGGAATTGTGCAGGCTCATCCGTGACTTTCCAGGAGTTGTATTTTGTCTTCCGCATCCCGCGGATTACCATTTTCAGCATAGAATTTTCAAAGTGTTCATGCATATTTCTGGAGCAGTTTTTCTAGATCGGTTGGTTGAGTTATATTTCAGATCGCTTCATGCACTGGTAATTTGATAACTGAGAAGGGTTCTGGCTCGGGAAGTAGCTTGAGTGGTGGAAAAATTGGTTCAAACAATGGAGCCAGCTCTCAATTCATAGAGAGATTGGTTATAGATTCATCATATGTCAACGAAGAGAGATTGCTACAAATTGTGTAGATATTTGTCTTTACAATAAAATTAGTGTATTCTGACAGTATGAATCATTCTGTATCATACCTCCCGACACACGCATTTCATGCAACTAGAGAGGAGAATTATACACTCTATGATGCCCTCATGGCAGCCATTACTGATATCAACATCACTCTCCCAGCATCTCAGAAAATAGTTCTCGGTGTTCAGGACTTTGGGAATACTTATTCTCTCTCTATCTCACAGAATGGAGTCTCACTCTGTCAGTACGAGATTGATTATTATCCTCATATATTTCGACGAGCATGGACTCTTGTGAATCTCGGATTTGTCGATACGGCGAGAGTAGAGCATCTCAAAAATCATATTGCGTCTTTTTGCCAAATAGGAAATATCCGTATATAAAAATACCCCATTTCTGGGGTATTTTTAGAACTCTCATTTCTTCTATTTTACAATGATATTCACGAAATCTTCTTTGTAATAAGTAGGAGCATCCGCGGGAATGTATACATACAGACGGTAGGTACCAGCTCTCTTTATCGTAAATCAGTCGGTAAAAGAATGAACACCTACTTCTCCGCTGACAAAAGTATATGTATCAGAATTGGCTGGATAGATAATATCATCCCATCTACAAATATCATCAAGATAACAAAGATAGTCAGAATTCACACCCCACATATAGACAGTGCCTGTATAGTTAGTTGCGGTACTTCCTGACTTATTTTTTATACTCAAATTAACTGTAAACGGTGTATTCGCATTTACTGTTGTAGGTGCAGAGATGCTTGCCACAAATACTTCACCTGATATGGTCACTTCACCTGAAATACTTCATTTACAAGTATCGTATCCTGTTCTATAGCTTGTTATATTCTGTATTTGTTGGTTAAGGGTTTTTATCTTAGATTCAGCATTTTTGATAACAGCATTCCTTTTTTTATTCTGTTCGTTTTCTTTTGAAAGGGCATTTTGTATTTGTTTTAACTCTTTCTGTACTTTTACGAGCTCTGTATTTTTTGTCTCACAGGTATCCATAGTACTCCCCATTTTTTTATTAAGTCATCTTCCAGAACAAGTATTTTTGATATATTTTTCTAGATTTTTAATTTGGTTTTCAGCTACCTTCTTCTCCTTTTCTAGTTTCTTTATTTGAGATTCATTTTTCTTGATTTCTTGTTTTCAAAAAGTTACAATTTTGTTTAATTGTTCCCTTTGAGATGACATTTGTACGAGACTCAAAGCACCTTGTTCATATTGTACTTTTCCTGATTCGAGAGATGCTCGAGTACAGACATTTCCAAAAGCATTTGACCCGAGATTTGCTATTCATCCTCTGCCAAACATGAAAACTGCAATAGCCATAACCACAACTGCCCCTCCAACAAGTAATAATCACTTACCAGGTGTTTTTCTCATAAGAAAAAATAAAAAATAAACTTAAATACAGTCTATTTTTTTTTATATATTGTCAAATACCTATATAAGAGATTTTTTCTATCTATGCCTCTACGAGTCCGAGATCAGAAGGAACAAGTGTATCTATCGTAGCGTATGTAGCCTTGGTATCGCGAGGAATCCGTATAGCGACCCGATCACCAATATGTGCATGGAGGAATGTGACAGAAGCGGGGAGTACCTGATAGATGCCCTGCTGAGATATGACCATGAAGTGTTCGCCATCTTTGATGAGCGTCCCTGTGGTTGTATCATAGTCTACTTCATTGATAATTTTGTACTGATATGAGCCGTCTGCCTTGATGGTCATTTTGAGCTTACTTCCTTCGACAATCTTTGACTTACTCGCATAGTTCGCAGGGACAGGATAGAGCTTTTTGTCGGCTCAGAGCATATCTTTGCCCGTAAAGACACCTTCGATTACTTTTGCTTTACCATCCTTATAGGTATGGAGACCAGCGATATCTGGTTCATCGGTTGGATCTAGTGTTTTTTTACCGGTAATCTGTACCATCAGATTTTTGGCATGATGGAGAGATCTCTCTGCAGTAGAGAGAAGTTCTTGCAACGCTTGGAGAGAAGCCTGTTGCGTTGTTTTGCGAGTATCGATTTTCGGCATAGTTGTATTCGTTAGGTACATACTACCCTTCTTTTTTTGCTATCTCAACTCATGAACACTATACCTTTTGATACATATTTTATTATATAGTTTTTCCTGAGAAAACCTCTATTTTATGAGAAAAAATAAATCATAAAAACAGCACAAAAACCCAGAAAAAGGAGAGGTGCAACCGGCAGAATGTCCATTTTTGTTCGTCTCATGACTCGAGAGACTGCCCAGAAGAGCATTCAAATGGTATATCCGATACCAATAATCCACCAGAAATAGAGTGGACCGACGATGAGTCCTATGAGTATACCGAGTCGTACATCGCCACCACCCACCCAGCTGGGGAGGTGATCCAGCTTCTCCACAGAGGGGATTACTATATCGGCTTTCTTTTCTCCGAACAATAACTTTACCCCTATCCAAAAAGGGAAAAAAAGTGGGGAGAGGAGGAGAGATGGGATATCATGATAATTCTTTTTTGAAATCAACGCCGAGATGGCGGGTATAATCATCTGTATCATATAGAATACCATTCACAGAATTCCGCCCAGAATAGAATATTTCCATCCAGGAAATATGCCCCTCTCTCAGAGGTATTCTGAGAGATGTATCATGACGAGTATCATTCCTATAATGGGAAGAGAGAGTCTATCAGGAATAGTGAAGCTCTTCATATCCTCTATCGCGAGCATGAGCAAGGATGAGAGAATCATGAGATGACTTGAGACAATCCAGAGACTCATATCAGAGAGGATCAACAGTGTTCCAAAAAACATCCACACTATTCCCATCATCATCTCTATACCCAGCACCCAGGCAGGAATACGGACACCACATTGCCTGCATCGTCCTTTTTGAACTATGCTGGAGATGAGAGGTATGAGCTCATACCAACGGAGTTGTTTGTGACACGAGATACACTGACTCCTCCCAGTCCAAAAAGATCGCTTCACACTGGTCTCCATCAGGACTCATGAAAAACTTCAAACACACGCTCAGAGAAAGAAAAATCCAATTGGAATTAAAAAATGCACCATATGGGTGCATTGTATGTTATTTTTCTATTTATGAAATATATCACCCCCTACCCCCTCAAAAATTTGTGAATTTTTAAGGGGGAGTTAGCAACAAACTCCCCCTTGAAATTCGTAGAATTTGGAGGGGGCAAAAGAGAATGATAATCTTTGGGGGTGACTATTTCAAAAACTCTGGATTCATGAGCATCTCAGGATCAAATGTCGGTTTTGGGAGCTCTGGTGCCATATCTTCGAGTGCAGCGAGGATGATCTCACTGACGACGAGATACCGATACCACTTCTGTTCACCAGGCACGATATACCACGGAGCATAGCTCGTTGAGCAGTGTTCAATAGCTTTTTCAAATGCTTCCATATATTCGTTCCAGTGTTTTCTTTCCTCGAGATCAGAAGCTTGGAATTTCCATGCTTTTTCTGGTTTTTGGAGACGGTGTTTGATGCGCTTGAGCTGATATTCTGGAGAGATATGGAGCATGATTTTGACGATTTTTACACCGTGATCAGTGAGCATTCGCTCAAAATCATTGATATGGTCATAGCGTTTTTTTATGAGATCACGAGGGACGAGATCGTGCACACGAGTGATGATGACATCTTCGTAGTGACTGCGGTTAAATATCTCTATTTTCCCTTTTTGCGGGGCTTCCTGATGAATACGCCAGAGGAAATCATGTGAGAGCTCTTCTGAGCTTGGTTGTTTGAACGATACAACACCACAACCCTGAGGATTGATACCCTCCGTCACAGCTTTGATAGTAGAGTCTTTACCAGCAGCATCCATAGCCTGGAGGACGACGAGGAGTGATTGTTTGTGTTCAGCGAAGAGGATATCCTGGAGTTCGATGATTTTCGTACGATTTTTCGCAAGTCTCTTCAGTGCTGATTCTTCATCCCAATCACCACATTCATCAGTTTTTATCTTGTTCATGTGGACATCCTTTCCAGGCTGTACGCGGTAATCAGAGAGGTCGACGCGGCGGTGTTTTGACATAGTGGGAGGGGAGAAAGTAAATTACTTATTTAGTCTATCCTATGTTTCTCGGGAATGCAAGATTTGACTAGCTCTGCGGTCCATAATAAGCGGTTGCTTGTTCTGTTGTGAGAGTTGTAGGCGATGATGCTGTCTCTGTTGATGTTTCTGACGATGCTACAACGGTTGTGGTTTCAGCTGCTTCGGGTGTTGTCTCGGCGACTGCCTCGGATGGAGGAGGGTTTTGTCATTCTGATGAAAATCCATTGAGATGGAGCTGCGCGAGATTTACCTCAGAGTCGCCTCGGCTGTTTACTGCGCCAGGATCTTTTGCACCATGGGGCCAGCTAAATACTGCACCAGGGATTTTTCAGAGTGTTGAAGCAAGTATTTGACGGTATTCCTGAATGCCTTCTGGGCTTTTGAGATAGTCTACCATTTGCAAATCATCAATAGACCATGCTTCTGTATGTATAGTATTTGAGCGTCCTCGTCCATTTTGTCCTCGTGTTTTGACTTGACCACGAAAATCACGACCAAATTTTTCATTGTGCAGTTTTGCCATGGCATCAACATAGGCTTGAGCAGCAGCCTTCATCTCAGGAGTTGCATCATCTGGTATGACTATGAGAGGCGGTATGACTTTTCGACCATCACTCTGGTTACAGTCCATATTGATCCATATTCCACCATTTCTACGGACTTCAGCCACCTTGGATGCATCCCAGAAGCCGAGATTTGTCTTGAAATCTCCTGGTAAGCTCGTGAGTATACTCGCAGGAGGAATATCTGTCGCTGAGGTTGAGATAGATGGTGTAGAAAATCCTCTATCCCCGCCACTTCATCCACCCCCTCTCGACCCTCCACCATCTGAATATGAGTCAGATGAATATGATTCACCACTACCTGAACTCCCTCCACCTCCACTGCTACCACTTCATTAATAAGATCGTATCACAGGGGTATTTCTCTGGCGAAATTTTTGGACATCATCGACTCCGAGTTCTGTGAGTTGTGTTGGTGCGAGAGATTGGAGAAGGGGTCCAAATAGTCCAGCGAGGAGACCATTATCCTGTCATCCTTCGCGGAGATATTCTCGGAAATCTTCGGGCTGAATATCGTAGCGATTACGGAGATTTTTTGCCGTTTCAAATATTTTTTCTCGGTCAGCTCCAGAGACTTGGTCCGGATCAGTTGTTTGTTGGAGTTTTTTGATAGCTGTGATATCTGCATTGAGCTCGTTTCTCACGCTATCAGGGAGGAAATCATCCATATAGAGATCCCCGAGGAGCATGTCGCGTTTCATTGATTTCGGGAGGTCATCATACTTGATGTTTTTGTGTCATTCGTATCAGAAATATGCGGCCATTTTTTCTTCTGCTTGTCCACGAAATTCACGAGCTATACCACTTTCTTCGAATTGTTTTCTCTGTTCAGCCGAGAGCGAATACATCCCCGCGACCAGTCCTTTTTTCTCAAAAAGTTCTCGTTGTCTCTCACTGAGTGAGTCGAGGGCAGCCTTTTGTTTTTCTAAGACTTCAGGAGTCTTTTTTGTATCGAGTTCGAGAGAGAGTTCGTATTCTGGTTTTTTTGTTTTTCCATTCTCTCGCTCTATTTCGCGAGCGAGTTCTTTTCGTTGGTTGCGAAGATTTGAAAAAATACCTAGTTTTTCTTGTTTATTGCGCTGAAAAAGCCCCCTTCGTTCTGATTCTTGTTTGGGTGTTCGTCGAAAACCTCTCAACCCCTTTTCTCTCGTACGAGAGGGAGCTCGAGAAGGTGATTCATTTCATCGTTTCTCAAATAGACCCATACTACCAATATACCCTATCCTGAAAATGAAAGCAAGTATCGGATAGACTTATTATTGTGGATATTTCTGCCGTTTTTGGAGGGAGAGCTGTTGTTCTGCGAGAGTCCGATTTTTGGACATCAGATCTCCGATGATTCAGAGAGAAAAGAGGGTGACACCAATAGTGACAGAAACGCCTGAAATAAAGAGCGATTGTATCATGTCTCGTCCTATATTGGTAAATATATACGCATGGATAAAGCGAAGTACTCCGACGAGTCCGAGGAGGAGAGAAGGGAGACTCAAAATAAAAAACACTTTCAGAGGCTCGTAGAGGAGGTATATTCGTCCGATATTCATAGCAGTTTTGGTGATGTGTTCGCCCATATTTCTGAAGAGTCGAGATGGGCGTGTTGCTGCGTGCGTCTCGATATCGAGCCACTCTATGGCGAGACCCTTTTTGTAGACCTGGATGAGCGTGTCGACGACATATGAAAACCTGGAAGTCACATTTATCTCATAGAGTGCCTCTCTCGAATATGCACGAAATCCACTCACAGAATCAGGGATCCTAGTCCCAGCAACAAAGCTCACCACCCGATTCCCAACTCTCTGCAAAAATCTCTTGAATGACCCAAAATGAGGATTGCGACCAGGATTTCTATTGCCTATGACAATCTCTGCTCGTCATTCGAGGATGGGCTTGATCAAATCATGAATCCTCTCCCCAGGATATTGATTGTCTCCGTCAGTGTTGACGATGATATCAGCTCCGAGCATGAGTCCGTGCATGACCCCATGATGAAATGCTGTTCCCAGACCACGATTTGCCTTGAATTCTATGATATGATGGATACCGAGTGCTCGTGCGACTTCCGTCGTCCTGTCTGTACTGCCATCATTGATGATGAGGTATTCTATCTCGATGCCAGGGATGTGCTTCGGCAGGTCACGAAAAGTCACAGGAAGTGTTTCTGCTTCGTTTTTACAAGGGATTTGAATAATCAGTTTTTTCATAGATTAGGACAGTTTTGGTGGAGAGATCGATTCCTGTGTTTTTCTTTGTGTTTGGTGCTATGATATTCGGAATGGCCCTACACGATGAGGAGGAATACCTAAGGGAAAAATTTGACATAGAGGAGAAACAAGAGGATGATTGAACAGGAAGTGCTATTTTGGATTTTAATTTCAGTAATCGGTATTTTATGGGTGATTGTGGATGAGTTACGATTGGAGAGCAGAGAAAATGACGACTAAGGAGCTTTTTGAGATCTTTTTGGATAGTGAGCGTAAGGACCTAGA
>JALQUC010000031.1 GCA_023268615.1 Candidatus Altimarinota bacterium
TACCTGAGGTATAGTGGATGCCCTAGCTCGATATCAGAATATATTGACCCGGATAGATATGTATATACATCATCCTCGGAAAAAACTCCCCGAAATTCGTGGATTTGGGACCAGTAGTAGTGAACTCGTCCCTCGTTATCAGAATATGCCTCTCTATGCTATGCAGCCAGATGCGACTGATTGTTTGATTGATATACATAAGATAAAAAAACTCTGGAATGATTCAACCACGAGCCAAGAAGCACAGAGATCAATGGTCATCCAACTTATCACAATACGAGAATCCCTTCATTCTATTTTTACGAAAATATGGACTGATTGTTCTGTTGATGATGAAGAGCTGGATGATGTGTTGAGGGATTTTAATTGAGCATGTTTTCATAGTCTGCAGGATGTGCCTCTTCTCATCGAAGAAGTCGAAACAGCCGATATAGATGGGTCTATTACTTCTTTTATTGATTTTCTTCAACTGGTTGCAGAGCGCATAGTTGATTTTTTTGAGACAGGTGATTATGCAGTTTTTCGTGATGTCACTTTTACTGTCTCCGAATATTCGCAAGAGTTTGAAGAATGAGATGAATAAGACTTTTCTGAGAGATAAATTATTGCTTGCATTTATAGAATATTAGTTATGATACAATGAATTTATTAAAAATCTATGCCACAAGAATGAGAATTTTTTGAAAGACGAGTCCAAGAAGAAGCAAAAGAAATTCGTCGGACCGGTCATAAGGTTTTTTCTGCAGATCAAGAGCAACAGAGAGATGCTCTTGTACAAATTTTTCTCATAAGAGAGGCTATACTGAGCCTCCTCAGTGATATTGGCACGAGAAAAACCCGAGACATTCATACGCAATGCCGATACAGGGATAGTGTTTATTTGCAGCGCATGGTATATAATCATATGTCTGCTGGTGATACTCGAGCAACCGCAGATGCGTTAAGTCGTTACACGAGTTTCCTGCCATTTCTTTTTCAAGCAGTAAGAGGGCATGCCACAGAGTCTGTACAGGATACTACGAGTGCAGCAGTAAATGAAAATGCCACAGAGCCTCCGGTGGCGCCTATGCGTGTACGAAATTTCACGAGTGATGCCGTAAGACAGGTACTTACAGACGATGAAAAACACCCCAATCAGGTACGAAAAGACTTGTATGATATCCAAATTGAAATTTACAAACTCATAAAAACACTTCAAAAACCTATTAAAGGTAAAAAAAAGAGATCGAAAGCAGTCATTGATTTGATGCATCTCCGTGGGGTTTTAGATGATATTTGTACAATGATGTTTTTGCGATGATACTTTGCGGAGACATCACCCAGAGCAGATATTTATACATGTATTCGAGAGGCGCGGGAGGATTTTGATGTGCTCGGCGATATAGTATTGGATATTATGTATGACGGTGTTTCTGTAAATGCGAGAATGGCGGCAAAAAAACTCCATAAATGGGCATGAGTCATGCAGGCATATATTCCTGAAAAATAGTTTCAAAGACCAGCATTTGGCTATTTATGAGCCGCAGTTTGAGTTCTTACTGATAAAAAAACTCGTAAAAACGCTTCAAATAGAGCATTTCTCGTATACATATTGTGTGCAATATACTCCAAAAACCCTTCTATAAGCCGTTTTTTTGATAGTTTTTCATTTTTTGTGCATCTGTACGCCATTTCTGTGTTTTTCGCATAAATAAGCCATTATTTTTTTATCACGAAATATTCTCATTATTTCGCAAGGATAGGGGAGCTTCATTTCTTCTGTAGGCGTGCTATACTAACCGTACAAATTGTTCTTGTGATTTTTGTAACATTGACTCCGTGATGGAGAGAGCCCCAACGAGCTCTCACCGCATTTCAAATAAAGATACACAGATATGAGAAGGCTTGCCTCTCTTATCACTATCATATTTTCTTTTGATGTCACTTGTTCGGGTGAGCGTATGGTACCTCAGGTTCTGAGATACGATATGCTCATCTGTAATCGGGTGATACGAGAGAAGCCGGGTGAAGATGCTTTCCATTACCAAAGCGAAGTCAAGACCTTGTTTCTAAGGTTTGTCGAGGTATGTCATTTCGTGAATGACGCATGTATTTCATGTCCAGCTCAAAAATAGATATCTTTATATCCACCGAGCTGTGGGATGAAAACGCACAAGAGGACCTTTTCCCAGAGATTACCCAATTTCTGGGAATTTTTTTGCCCTCTTGAGCTCAAAAACTCGCTCCTCAGACATTTTTGAATACAATACTCCTATGAATATACACATCATCCCAGCACACAACCGCTACACTGCCAGACATGATTGGCTCGAATCAAAACATCTTTTTTCTTTTGCAGACTATTATGATCCAGCCAATATGCATTTTGGGGTACTGCGCGTCTTTAATGATGACCTCATAGCAGGGCATCAAGGCTTTGGCATGCACCCACATAGCAATATGGAAATTATTACTCTCGTTCTCGCTGGAGCGATTTCTCATGAAGATTCTCACGGATGAAAGGCGACGGTCTGAGCAGGAGGAGTGCAGGTCATGTCTGCTGGTTCTGGGCTTCTCCACAGTGAGATGAATAGGGGAGATGAGACAGTCCATCTCTATCAGATATGGATTATGCCCCGTAGTGAAAATATCGCACCGAGACACGAAGAACGAGATTTTTCTGATATACCGCATGACCACCTCGTCCCAGTTGCTTCAGGATTTGATCATGATGCACTCCAGATTCATACTGATGCTGTTATTTATCGGGGGATTTTTGATACTGAGACATCCTGGACGCACTTGGTACAATCAGGCACAGGTAATGTATTTCTCTATGTGACACGGGGGAGTGTGGAGCTCATTTCTGGTGAGACGCTCGAGGCTGGCGACCAGGCTCGCATATCTGATGTGGAAATTCTCGAGCTCAATTTCTCTGCAGGCACTGATGTGGTTATGATAGACCTCGCTGAATAATCCATCAAGCGAGAGTGTTGCAATCATCCAATCCGCACTATACTGAGGATACACTTCTAAAAAATTCCTATGAAAAATATCATCTCTTGGTTCCTGATTATCGCTGTTATTATCTGAGTTATCTGGTTTTTTTGGTCACAGGAGACACTTGCTCCTGTCGTCTCTGATGCACCAGTAGATGCTATGGAAAAACTCCCAGCCGATATGGCAGCAGATTCTTCACAGATGGTCGAGCTCACTCTCGCACCCAATACACAGATCACGAGCCCTATTACGCTCACAGGTCGAGCACGCGGTCCGTGGTATTTTGAAGCATCATTCCCAATAGAGCTCCGTGATAGTAATAATACACTTCTCGCGACAGCTATTGCTCAGGCACAAGGAGATTGGATGACCGAGAACTGGGTACCATTTACCGCTCCTCTCTCATTCCCAGCTCAGCCAGCTGGCTCGACTGGTACACTCGTCCTCAAGAAAGATAATCCATCAGGAGAACCTCAGAACGATGCGAGTCTCGTAGTACCTGTGCAGTTCTAGTATTGTGTTGCCAGTTATCAGACATTTCTTTGATTCCTATACTTCTCTCTATACAGAGGAGCATTTTTCTCTCCTCGCAGAACAGATAGAGAACGGTGAAGAGGATATCACTTCTCGGAAAAATTTCCGAGGCCATGTCGTCGCAGATGGATGTATCATCGATCCAAAACATAAAAAGATACTCCTCATTTACCATAAAACATTGCATAAATGGCTCAATCCAGGTGGTCACATAGAATCTGGAGATACTCATCCAGCAGATGCTGCCTACCGTGAAGTACTGGAGGAAACAGGTGTGAGAGTTGATTATGTCTTCGATGAAGAGAAGACTCCTCTCCTCCTCCACATAGATTCGCACATCATTCCTGAAAATCCAAAAAAATGAGAACCACAGCACTGGCACCATGCCATGACTTTTCTTTTTCTGGCTGATTCGACTCTTCCTCTCCCAGATGTTTGAGATGAGGGTGTCACCGACTGTCGGTGGTTTCATCTATCAGAAATGCCTTCAGATAAACGTTTTTGTGCTATTTTGGATAAAATAGAACTCTTTTAGAGCTATTTGCAACTCGATTCGCCCTAACTCGATTTGACTACATCTAGTGTCTGGATATAAATGCAGCACACAATATATTGTGGTAAACGCTGTATTAAGTACTTTGTATTAAGTAGTAAGATCTAACTACATTCTCCAAAGTCTTAATACCTAATACTTACTTCCTAATACTTCACACATGGCTGCTGAAAAGAAGCTCATCTGTTCCGTCGGAACTGATCCAAACAAGATGCTCCCTATCAAGTATAAGTGGGCACGACAACACTACAAAAATGGTGTAGCCAATAACTGGACACCAGAAGAAATACCTATGCAAAAAGATGTCGAACAGTGGAAGGCAAATGATGTCCTCACAGAAAATGAACGCCATCTCATCATGTGGAATCTCGGATTTTTCTCGACCGCGGAGAGTCTCACAGCCAATAATATCGTCCTCGCGATGTACCGTCATGTGACAAATCCTGAATGTCGCCAATATATGCTCCGTCAGGCGTATGAAGAAGCAGTACACACTGATACATTTCTCTATTGTTGTGACTCTCTCTCGCTTGACCCAGATGTCGTCTTTGACGCGTATGAGAAAATTCCATCTATTAAAGCAAAAGACGAATTCGTCGTCAATCTCACAAAGACTATCCTCGATCCGACATTTGAGATAAAGACCAATGCTGACAAGCAAGCATTTCTCCTCGATGTTATCGGGTTCAATATGATTATGGAGGGGATATTTTTCTATGCAGGATTTGCGATGATGCTCCAGCTGATGCGCAATAACAAGATGAAGGGTATAGGGGAGCAATTCCAGTATATCCTCCGTGATGAGTCTATCCATATCGCCTATGGTCGTGATCTCATCAATGGTATCGTCGCAGAAAATCCAGAAGTATGGACCGAAGAATTCAAGGCAAAAGTAATCGACCTCTTCAAGCAAGCAACAGAACGAGAGCTCGCCTATGTAGATGATTGTCTCCCATACGGTGTCCTCGGTCTCAATGGTGACTCAGTCAAGCAGTATGTCCGTCACATCGTAGATCGTCGATGTGAGATGATCAATCTCCCTATCCTCTTCGGTGATGAAAATCCATTTCCATGGATGAGTGAGATTATGGATCTCCGCAAAGAGAAAAACTTCTTTGAAACCAAGGTCACAGAATATCAAACAGCAGGGAATCTGGAGTGGTAAGCGACAAAGTCGCAGGAAAAGTAGAAGAAAAAGTAAAAGAATGGATTTTTCAAAAACTCCCCAGAGATGGGGAGTTTTTATTGAGAACGGATGATTCTGTCTCTTTCCAGTGTGTGTCCAGCTCTCCTTGATACGAGGAGAGCTGTTTGATTTACAGGACTCGTGGCTACAAAATAGAGCCAATGAACGATATCATCTATTTCTTCAGGATATCTCAGACCGTATTCTTGATAGACCAAACCAAGAGCGCCAATACATCGCATCTGCACTCTCTCCATCAGAGTACTAGAACCATTTTTCGGGGCTAAAATTGCAAGCTGATCATGCAGTGTTTTGAGTTGTTTTGACCTTAATTGTCCAGCTCATCGCCCAGCATCACGGATAGTATTCGTCCCTTCGAGGCGGAGGGCTTCTCATAGACTATCTTCGGGTGCATAACCCAAGATGTGATAGATGTTTCATAAAAGTCTTTCCATAAAAAAACTCTCCTTTTCGGGAGAGTAGTTAAAAGCTAAGCTGAGCGCACCTTTCTACCCCCCAATCTGGAGAATGATCTTCACGGAAATGGCAGAACTCATGTGCATACAATTATTCTAATGATAAAAGGAGAATTACAAGCGTAATCAGAGGAGGAGGTGGTCTATCATCGAGAGAGAGGCTTCAGTATCTTCTTTGCTCATAGTGAGGAGAAATGCTCGGAGAGCCTCTAGGTCCATACTCGTATCGAGAAATATATCTATCGTTCCCAGAGCACGACTCATTGTCCGTACACGCAGGAGAAGGGGCTCATTATTGACTCGTATGATAGCAAATGACTCTATCTGTCTGTAGGGAAACATATCTCATTCAATGGAGATACCTTCTCTCGATACAGTCACATGTGTGATAGGATGACTATTGACCTCGTAGAGGAGGTAGACGCCCGTGAAGAGTATGACGACGATACCCAGGAGATAGGCACTGAGCAAGAAGCTCACAATGACGACCGTGATGACAATAGTTGCAGCGACCGCATACCATTTTCCACCTCGTTCGAGTTTGTTTTCAAATGCCCAAGAAAATTCTTCCATAGTTTTAGAGGTTATCGATAAAGAAATTGATAATGAGCCATCCAGACCACGATACGACGGCACCAATGAGAGATATTTTTATTGCTTCTTTCCCTTTACTCTTCATCTCTTCACTGACTCCACCAAACACATACATCAGAGCTCAGATGAGGATCACGCCGAGACTGATATATCCTACGAAAGAGAGGAGATTGTTGGTCATTGCGACGATAACGCCCGGGATTTCACTAAAGGCGATATTTCCCTGGCGGAGACGGGCATTATCGACCCCGTTCCCGTATTTATCCTGAAAAAATGACCTCTGAGCATGCACCCATGAGGTGCCGGTCACTGTCCAGAGAAAGAGGATACTGATTATTCGCATGCGAGAGAGATGAGGAGCTGATCTATGAGATATTTTGCGATGGTATTGGTTGTCTCGAGGAGAACTCGAGTTTCTGATATCCGTTGCGCATGTCTCGGAGACAGTTTACCATACTTGATAGCCTCTTGCAAGCCTCTGATGACCCATAATGCATCATCTTTTGTGAATTTGGATTCTTTGCTCGGAGCGAGGGTCATCGCAAAAAGTGGTTCTATATCTCCCGCTACATAGGCATCTATCGCTTCCTGATGCGGATTTATGCCTCATTGTGCACTTCATTGATCCATCATAACCATCCTCGATTGGAGTGTGGAGATGATTTTTCCAGGGGATTGACTCGTGACCAGGATGAGGAGCTGCGAGGGGACATCTTCAAAGAGATGCAGGAGGGCATTTTCGGATTTTTGTTCTCCAGATACACTGAGAGCTTCAATATTTCGAAAGAGGGCTACGAGAATGCTTCCTGAGGGTTTTTGATAGAGCTTTTCGACATGTTCTTTGAGTACTTTTACCTTGTAATGCTCAGCTCATCGGTGACTCCTGTCAGCACAGTCGTAGTAGATAAAATCAGTTATTCATCGTGTCTCGAGCTCATCGAGTGTCTCTATTTCCTCTTCAAACAGATATCCACATATTTCAGCTGCTTGCGCCTCGGAGACGAGCAGAGGAGCTGTCTGTCATCCAGTCCGGAGTGATTCAATTTTTTGTAATATTTGTTGTGAAATCATAGGAATATCTCTATACTATAGGAAATTCTTCTTTTTACCACATGACTCTCTCAGAATTTCGTGAAAAAGCCCTCAATTTCCTCGTCCCAATAGTCATAGTCGTATTGGTTTTGTGAGGATTGATTGTCTTCATTGGCAAGGCCTATTTCTGGGATGTCTCCGAGCTCTCTCTCCAGTTTGCAGAGGGGAGTAATCAGATGGTTCGAGTGGAGGTCCAGGCACGAATTGTTTATTTTGATGCTGATTTATTCTGATTTTATTATCCAGTCCATATTACTTTTCCCCGGAGTTATGAGCAGGAATGTGCTCAAAAGTGTACTTTTTCTCGACTTCCTGCAGGAGATGCTGTAATTACGGTATTTTCTGACGAATTACCAATCCGTGCGCGCGTGCTGATACTCCCTGATACTGTTGGGGAACTCGATTTTCGTCCACCATTTCAGATACTTCCAATCAACGATGAAGAGGTAAACGCGAGCTTCCGAGTCATATCCGATGAAGAAAAGAAGCTCCTCACAGGAACCATCGAATACACTTCTCGGACACAGGGAATTGTGCTCCTGCGAAATAACCGAGAAAATATCGTCTACGATCTGACCACACAACAGACGGCACTTCTGCCATCCCCTGATCGTCCAGTCCATATTGCTCGTGGAGAACAATTGGGGAGCTATCTCATATGGGATGCAGCAGGCGTCACTCTCTGGGATCGCTATGGACGCACACCAACACAGATACTTCCTGAGCTTACTTATCGTGGCTACACCATGACCTGGCAGACCAAGGAAACGACTATTACTCGGGATAATGGCAAACAGATGCTCCCCGGATACTGGTCTCCGCTCTTCACAGGAGAAAAAATGTACATCACGGATGGCCAGGAGGTGAGAGAGATGCAATAACGGTGTGTCAATAACCAGAACACCTGAGAAAGATGGTATTTACGGGCTACTATTTGCTTTTTATCGGTTTCCAGCTATACTGTCTCCGTAATCAGTCGAAAACGCAAGAATTTGGGACCCCAGATTCTTTTTTTTCGCAAGACTATGACTACAATGCAGGAACTGAATTATCAAAAGTCCTCCATTATTCATTTTTAATTATTCATTATTCATTTCTAATTATGCTCGATCTCAAAAAGATAGAAGCCGCTATCAATCATATCGCTGCTGAACGCGGTCTCCACCGTGAGGATCTCATCGAAATCATCGAATCAGCTATCCGTACTGCGTACAAAAAAGACTACGGAAACAAGGATGATATCGTCAATGTAAAACTTGATTTCGAATCAGGTGATATCACAGTCACGCTCGAGAAGACTGTCGTCGACGAAGTCACCGACCCAAATACAGAAATCAGCAAGGCCGACCTCGGAGAAGATGCCGATGCATTTGATGTTGGTGATATCATCGAAATCGATGTCAGTGATGTTCTCCGTGACAATCAGCAGGTCTTTGGTCGTATAGCATCACAGGCAGCACGCCAGGTCATCATCCAGAAAATCGGTGAAACTGAGAAGGCAAAAGTCTATGAGATTTTCAAAGACAAACAGGGTGAAATCGTGAATGTCCGAGTCGATATGGTCGAAAATGATCGCGTCTTCCTCGAATTCAATGGTTCACAAATTCTCCTCCCTCGGAGTGAACAAGTCAGCCGTGATAAATACACACCTGGTATGCGTCTCCATGTCTTCGTCAAAAAAGTCCAAGATGAAGCTCATGGTGAAGCAAAAATCATCCTCTCACGCAAGGACGCAGGTCTCGTTGCCAAACTCTTCGAACTCTCAACGCCAGAACTCGAGGATGGTACTATCGAGATAGTCAAAATCGTTCGTGAACCAGGATTTAAAACAAAAATCATCGTGGCATCAGAATTTGAAGAAGTCGATCCTGCTGGTGCTCTCATCGGCCCAAAGGGTATCCGTGTCAAAGCTGTCGTCGAAGAACTCTCTGGAGAAAAAG
Source organism: Candidatus Altimarinota bacterium (assembly GCA_023268615.1). Lineage (GTDB taxonomy): Bacteria > Patescibacteriota > Gracilibacteria > BD1-5 > JAGOOR01 > JAGOOR01. The sequence goes on from JALQUC010000031.1 coordinate 9,355, forward strand.
TCGATGTCATCAACTATACTGACAATGCACGAGAACTCGTCGCTCAAGCACTCAATCCTGCACGAATCCTCGATGTCCAATTCGATGAAGAAGGTGTCGCAGTCGTCTCTGTCCCAAAATCAGACGAAGTCCGAGCTATCGGTCGCTCTGGAGGCAATGTCCGTCTCGCTGAACAACTCACTGGCTACCGTATCCGTCTCGTCGGAATCGAGGAAGAAGGAAACGAAGGTTCCTAATGAGTAATGTATAGTTGATAATGTATAATGGTGGATTTTTTAAGAAATAGAGATGCAAAACGATAATCCTATTCAAGAAAAGAGTTATAATTTTTCTCTCGCAATTATTCCTCTCTGTCAAAAGCTTCAAGAATCTCAAAAAGAATATATTATCTCAAAACAACTTTTCAAAAGCTGAACATCAATCTGAGCAAATGTAGAAGAAGCAATTGGTTGATTTTCTCGTGCGGATTTCTCTGCAAAGATGGGAATTGCGTATAAAGAAGCACGAGAATCGAGCTATTGGTTGCGACTTTTGCGAGATATTTGAAATATTTCTCCGCAGGAGTTTGAGACTATTCATTGACAATGCGAAGAAATTCTCAGAATACTCACAGCTATATTGAAGACATCAAAAATAAATTAGATATCCTTCATTATTCATTATACATTTTTAATTATTAATTATTTTTATGGCTGATAAAAAATATATCGGAGGCTCTGCAAAAGCAGTCTCAACACAGTATGGTGAGATACTCAATCTCTCTCTCAAATTAGAAGATATGCAGGCTATTGCCAATGAAAAGGGCTATGTGAATATGACTGTCCTCAAGCGTAAAGAACCAGGACAATACGGTGACACTCACTATGTCGTGGAGAATGACTACCAGAAAAATCGTGAAGAAGGTGGAGCTCCAGCGGGACCAAGCACCAAAGCAGCGGATATAGATGTGCCGTTTTAATTAGGGTCTAGAGTAGTTGATTACTTCCAGTAATCCTTACTATTCTCTCCATGAAGCCAAAAACAAGACTTCGAAAA
>JALQUC010000027.1 GCA_023268615.1 Candidatus Altimarinota bacterium
AAATTCTGTAAATACAGATTTTCAACAGCTTAAGGCGACCGCAGTGAGTTCTGGCGGTGGTTCTAGAGCGGGCGGATTAGCGCAACAATTTGATCCGACTTTGCTTAGAGGGCAGCTTCTAGAAGTCATCGTGGCTAAAACACTTACAGATGGTGTCTGGCTTGAAAGTCGAAATATGATTTTTCGGGCGAATTTACCAGTAGGGGGGTTGAGAGAAGGTGAGCGACTACTCCTTAAGGTTTTGGACCCTGATTCATCACCGCCTAAGTTAAAACTCATTACTGATGCTGAACTACCCAATTCTAGTCTTGCAGGTGTTAGTACTTTTCTTCGCAGCCTGTTATTTAGACATCAACAGTTACATCCCACGCAGCAATTTCTAACGAGTTTTTTATCGAGAGAATTGGTAGATAAAGATGGTGAAGTGGAGCTAAATAGTCTTTATCAGTGGCTTAAGGATTTTCGTAAAAATAGAATGAAGGGATTCTCGTATTGTGATAAGTTGCATAACTATCGATCTCTGTGTTTCTCGGCTCGTGGTTGAATCATTCCAGAGTTTTTTGAGAGTATGTATATCTATCAGAGAATTGGTCACATCTGGCTTCATAGCATACAGAGGCATATCCTGATACCGAGTGATGAGCTCGCTACTGCTGGTTCCAAATCCACGAATTTCTGGGAGTTTTTTCCGAGGATGATGTATATACATATCTATCCGGGTCAATATATTCTGATATCGAGCTAGGGCATCCACTATACCTCAGGTATCACTCGAAGTAACCAATCTATGCACTGCACAAGACAGGAAATACATATCATGTTCAGAACATTCTGCATCGAGATCATATATCCACCTTGGTGCATTATCAAATTCTCCCAATACATCTAACACTCTTTGTCGCATGTTAAGTACACAAAATACTGCCTCATTCCGAGATTCTGGACTCTCCTCAAATATGAGTGAAGATGCCTGCCCACTCAGTGCATGAGCCTCTCATAGGAGTTCTTCTGGGTTCATAACAATTAATAATTTGATTTATTATTGTGTATAATAAATAATTATTAATAAATGCAAGTTATCGAATTGAAATTTTTGACAGACTGAATAATTCAGTAAAATTATTTTTAATACTTACTAACAAACAATCTATGGCTCATACACTCGACAGCGATGAATATGGCATCATCGAAGCAATGCAGGCGGATGGATCTTTTGTTGATGGAGACCATATCGTCTACAAACAATACGAAAATCACGGTGAAAAATACCTCGATAAAGACGCTCATCTCAAACAAGAATGAGTCGCTCATACTGTCGCCCATAGACTCGCGAAGTGAATACCGGGAGGTTCTATCATTATAGCACCAGAAACAAGCTCGAGGAACCTCGGTGAGATGGTGAGTGTTTTTGCAGAGGGAACCATGGTACGCACAAAGAAAGTAAATGATATACATATATTTGAAGACGGTGTCCTCCCTCTCCTCAGAAGTGGAAAGAGAATAATCGGTATCGATGATATCAGCAATAATGGTCGCACACTCCGAGAAATACACATCGCTCTCAAAAAATATGGACTCACCCTCGATGAATTCCGTGTGATGGTTGATAGAAATCCTAGAGAGTCTGCTGGCATCACTGATCTGCAATTCATGGCTCTCGCAAGTATCCAGATGCAACAATGGGATGAGTCAGAGGTCCCTGACTGGCTCAAAGCAAGAGCTATTTCCACAAAACTCGGCAATGGGAGAAGATGGGTCGGAGAAGGCATGTCAGAAGATATGTATCTCCAAAGATTACACAAAGAATCACTCGGATTCCGCTTCGATGATGAGAAAAAAGTAGTCCATACTCCGGAGAGAGGATTCTTTTTATCACACACTTAATCTCGGTGTATCAGTTTAAAAAATCCCCAGCAATGGGGATTTATTTTTATCGAGGAAGTGTCCCTCAATCTGATTCTTCGGTTGCGGTATCGAGAGTTGATTTCGTGCGGTCAGCTATACCACGGAGACAAGCTGCTGTACCAGGAGTGAGATGGAAAGAAGTGCCTGGTCTTGGGACATTCACACCAGGAATGAGTTCTGTCTCTCAGAGAGCTATTTCTTGAGGAGTAGCAAATTCATCAGGGAGTTGAAGTTCTTTTGCCATAAAATAAATAATTAAAAAATGGATACATAATTATTTTAGTCTTTTTCGTGGATATGCAAATTTTCAAATTTATCCCCCGAGTCTCCCCGTACCTGTACTCATGTCGTTCATGTTCATCACCGATGGAGTACCACCAACACTCGCTGAAGTCTGAGGCCTCGTCCGACAGCCTAAACACTGTCTGCATTTATCACCACATCATCGCTGAGTCGCGACAACTCCCTCACCAGGTACATGCTCGTGTGCATGCTCCTCTTCCCCGTGCTCATGGTCGTGCTCTGGGTACTCAGATTCTGGGGTTGTATCGTGTGGGGATTCAGGCATAAAAAGAAGAGTTAAAAAAAGACCTGCACTATAGTCTAGGATAACCCCCATACTTTATATTCTAAACAGCGTTGAGCCACTAAGATTATTTTCTTTTTCTCATTTTCATCCAATAAATCTGATAGAATATTATTTGAATTAGCTGGATCAGGTATTCTGGAATATAAAGGATTACTAATATTTTGAGCTAGAGAAGTGATTACATGCCAAAAATTACCAACTAAATCATTAGCATTCTTGGATTTGCCGTGAAGTATATTTTGTATCAGCAGGTATTCTAAGTAGATGGATGGAAAATCTAAATTATTCACATGTCTCCATATCTTTAATAATCGAATTTCATTCAATCTTCATGACTCAGAAACATCTTTTATATGCATCTGAACATTTGTCTGCTGAATAGAATCTTTCTTGGAAACATAAATCCAATGATAATGACTATTTCCTGAGTGTTTTCTTGCGGGCGTCACATCAACCTCTAAACCGTTTAGATTCACCCTAACAGAAACATTTTGTCTACTCACTGAACCATAAGTAAGGCTTAGTTTTTGATACAGGCGAGAATAGGTAGTAGACATTCATCCTCCCGGACCAGTGTCGCAATCACTACTCAATGAAACCATATAATCTACATCAGAAGCATAAGCAATCGCTGTTCATTTTTTTCTAGAGCCCGATTCTATTATTTCACCGGAACAGCCCGCAGACCATACGAGTAATGTATGTTGTAAGTTACTTAATGATGCAGAATAAGTTAGTAAATTTTTGGGGGCAAATTTTGCAAGAACTGATAGTAAATAATCATGTTTACTCATAACTTGTTGTGATAAGAGAACTTAATATATCGTTCAGCAGTCGTCCTTTAAAATTAACAACAACTACATTTTCTCGATTTGCTATATCGGCGACAATTGCATCATCAATGATGCGAGGCTTTGCTACAATAATTACAGGAGTTTGATGGTTAGTTCTCGCTGAAAATATTTCTTCAATTCGATGACCGAATGTTTCCCAATCAACTAGGAAAATTGTCTCTCAATTTAACATACCAATGTCATTATTTATATGACTTATTCTCTTTGGTTTGAATATATTTGATTTAATTAATGTAAGTTTTAAATTATCAAAATTTGCCTGATTAGCAAAAATAGCAACTCTTCTTTTTGCTAAAGAATTTCCTAATCTAAAAACAATAGGGGTTATTGAAAAAAACCAGCATATAATCTTATATACAATGCCAACAAAAGTTAAGGTTAGAGTTATTCAACCAACTATTATAAAAATTGGATGGTTATAAAAATTAGTAATTGTTTCAAGCATATTTTAGTTTTAAAAAAACCGGCCCAAATGGACCGGCTTATTTATAATTACTGACAAGCCTCACACGCTCCCCCATTCATAATGGAGCACATGACTTTTTCTTCTTCGGTATAGGTCTTCTTTGTTGGTGTAGCAGACATCTCGAGTTCTCCTGTGGGAGCAGATGGTGCTGATGGAGCGGTGACTCCGACAGCTTCGAGATTGGCAGTCGTCGTCGTAGTACCCAGAGAACCAGAAAGCGCGGCAGATGATGCAGTAGATTTTTCGATAGCGGTTGCACCGAGAGTACGGAGGTAGTAGGTGGTTTTGAGACCCATCTTCCATGCCATCATATAGGTGTCCTGGAGGACTTTTCCTGATGCACCCTTGATAAAGATATTGACTGACTGAGACTGGTCGATCCATTTACCACGGACAGCAGCCGCCTTGATGACCCACTCTGGTGCTATCTCAAATACTTCTTTGTACTTGTCGCGGATACGCTGAGGGATACGGTCGATCTTCTGGATAGAGCCATCGTGAAATTTGATTTCTGCGACCATCTGAGCATCCCAGAGACCGATTTTCTGGAGGTCTGCGACGAGGTAGTGATTGATGACAGTGAATTCACCTGAGAGATTTGATTTTACATAGAGATTCTTGTAGATCGGCTCGATGCATGGGAATGCACCTGCGATATTACTGATGGTCGCTGTTGGAGCGATAGCCATACAGTTACTATTTCTCATACCGTATTGACGGATACTCTCACGGACAGGAGTCCAGTCGAGTGTACAGGTACGATTGACCTCGACTCTCTCACCTCGTTCTGCATCGAGGAGAGCAAGTGTATCGATAGGGAGGATACCTCTGTCCCATTTTGATCCTGGGAATGATGAGTAAGCACCTCTCTCTCTTGCGAGTTCTGAGCTACCGAGGATAGCATAGTAGCTGATAGCTTCCATCATCTCATCACTGTAGCGGACTGCTTCTTCACTGTCGAAATTGATACCCTGCATGTAGAGAGCATCTGCGAGACCCATGATACCGAGACCAACTGGTCGGTGACGCATGTTTGATGTTTCTGCTTCTTTTGTTGGATAGAAATTGATATCGACGACATTATCGAGCATACGCATACCAGTTTTTACTGTTTCTGCGAGCATGGTGTGATCGAGCTTGCCATCACGCATGTGGCGTGCGAGATTGACTGAACCGAGATTACAGACTGCTGTTTCCTCTGCTGAAGTATTGAGTGTGATTTCTGTACAGAGATTGGAATTATGGATGACGCCTGCGTGGTCTTGCGGAGAGCGGACATTGCATGGGTCCTTGAAAGTAATCCATGGGTGACCCGTTTCGAAGAGCATAGAGAGAATCTTTCTCCAGAGGTCTTTTGCCTTCATGACCTTGAAGTGAGTGATCTGACCGTTCTGAGTCTGTTTCTCGTATTCAGCGTATTTGCGCTCAAATGCAGAACCAAAAATATGGTGAAGCTCTGGAACATCTGATGGAGAGAAGAGAGTCCAGTCGAGGTCTGCTTCGACGCGTTTCATGAAGAGGTCTGGGATCCACGCAGCAGTATTCATATCGTGTGTACGACGGCGCTCGTCACCAGTGTTTTTGCGGAGCTCTGAGAAATCTGGGAAATCCAGATGCCAACACTCGATGTACGCACAGAGTGCACCCTTTCGCTTACCACCCTGATTGACGGCTACCGCTGTATCATTGGCGATCTTGAGGAATGGGATGACACCCTGAGATTCACCATTGGTTCCCTTGATTTTTGAGCCAGTTGCACGGATATTGGTCCAGTCGTTTCCGAGACCTCCTGCCCATTTACTGAGCTGAGCATCGTCGGCAATGATTTTGAAAATAGAAGAGAGATCGTCATCAACGGTTGAGAGATAACAAGAAGAGAGTTGTGAACGCTTGGTACCAGAATTGAAGAGTGTCGGAGTCGAGCTGACGAAGTGGAGCTGTGAGAGCTGATTGTAAAATGCGATAGCCCATTTTTCTTTTTCTGCTTCTTTTTTTGCGAGACCCATAGCGACACGCATCCAAAATGCTTGTGGGAGTTCACGACGATTTTTCTCGTGATGGATAAAATATCGGTCGTAGAGATTCTGTACAGAGAGATAGGTCAGGATATTGTCACGGTCAGGCTGGATAGCCTCTGCGAGGACATCGAGGTCGTAGCCCATGAGGTCTGATGAGAGGTGCTCAGTTTCGACGAGAAATTTTACATTGTATTTAAACGCTTCACGGTAGCACTTGGTAAATCCTGCATTTTTCATATCAGAAGAACCGATGAGATCCTTGTAGTAATTCATGAGGAAGAGCTTTGCAGCGACATATGAATACTGAGGATCCTGTTCGATGTAGCTCTTGGCAGTCATGATAGTCGCCTGAGAGATATCACGAGACTGGATACCGTCAAATATATTGGTATGAAAATTGCTCACGAGCAAATCAATGTCGATAGCTGGGTGACCATTTGCTGCGATCTCAAAAACACGACGAACCTTTGCCATATCAAATGTCTCGACACGACCATCTCTCTTCTGAACCTTGAGTTCTTGTTTTTCGATTTTTTCCTCCACGATTTCATTTCTCTCTTCGATTCGTTTTTGTCGGTAAGTGATGTAGTGCTTGGCAATCTCATATCGACCAGCTCGCATGAGATGGAGCTCGACAGCATCCTGGATATCCTCCACACTCGGGACATATTCTGTACCTCCAAATCGAGCCTGGAGAGCGAGAATAATCTCGGTGGTAATCTGTGGTATGAAGTTGATGTCGTTATGACCTATGGCGATACATGCTTGCTCGATAGCATTTTCTATACGAGAGCGATCAAAGGGGACAAGCTCATTATTGCGCTTGCGGATGGAGTCCAGGGTCATACAACAACTTGATTAGAAAATAAGGAGGAAAAATGAAAAGTTATTGTGCTGGTAAAAATATCGACCAAACACAATATCTTGCGTCCGATAGTTATATTCAGACACTATATGTAGTCAAATGGTTTTGTGTGAATTTTTACAAAGAGAGCCTGTGAAGCCAAGAGAGTGAATACTTTTTTTGTGCAAGCAATTTTTATAAAAAACTCCTTGCATTTTAGGCGAGATTTTTTGTGATGAGAGTCTTATTCTGCTTTTTCCCGAGAACTAAGCGGTACTCTCGCTTCTCGGAGTCAATCAAGAACTTCATTTGCTATGCGTCAAGCTTCTTCTGGAGCTACACCAGTGCTCCGGAGATAGTCATGGAGCTGACTCGTACCGCCAATTTTTGGATCGAGATAGCGGTGCATATTGATTCTGTCGATGATTTGTTCGAGTCAGAGAATAGCCGCGATAAATCCTCGTGTATCAGATTGAACTCGCTCCAATGGTAATCAGAGAGTACCGCATTGCTTAGAGAAAAATTCTGGGATGCGTCAGTATTCTTGGATGAGGAAGTTATTCATAGGAAATAGATTATAAAAAACCCTCTGTTATGCAGAGGGCGTGTACATAAAATGAACATCAAATTATCCCTCTGCGTGAAGCGAAGTGATAATAATAATGTTGTGACGAGGAGTCATAAAGACAGTATATACTTCTCATCGGGAAATCAAGTACTAACCCCCCTGAGACAGAAGTGCATGTAGACGACGAATATGCTCTGGGGTTGAACCACAACATGCACCAATAAATGCTGGCATCCCTTCCTCTGGAGGATTCCATGATACAAGATGGTTTTCTATATCTTCATGCCAGAGTGATGTGTACTCTGGATCATTTTCAGCATCTGCGAGATTGGGATACATGCCTCGTACTCTATGCCACAGGTGAGAATCTCTCAGAAGTGCAATGAGCTCTTCCACTAAACGCGGATCAAAACAATTGAACGAGTACCAACAATTCTGCTGATCTGCAATATTTTCTATTTGATGTATTCCATCCTCGAGTGGAATTAATCATCACTGAGCGTTTTGGATACAGAGATGTCATTCTGGATTTTTTTTGACATACAAACTGATCACAACACGCCAGTTATTCTCGCGACACAAGTGTGCTATACCACAAGCCTCCTCGACAGTTGGTATGAGTTCATAGAGGAGTGGTGCACGAATATGCGGAAATGCATGATTGAGACATCGCTCAATAATATCACTATGATACCCCTGAATTCTCTGTGTCGTCTGATGTGGACCAGCATAGGGACTCTCCCCTACTCCGTGGAGATTGATAATTGGTTGTATATCAGGATGCTCTCTTTGAATACCTGTAATTACGCTCAGTTTTTTACGAAAAACAAACTGCACCATATCCGCTGCATCGGGAGTAATCTTTTGATATGTCTGAGGTGAACGCAGATGTTTACCAAGACGATATGTGCCAGTCGCTATCACGCGGGCACCAGCATCAATTGATGCTCGTGCTACCTCATCGTCAAGGAGTAAAGCGCCATGCGAGTCAAACACATGTCACTGAGCGTCATAGACGCTTCATGTTGGGGCAGAGAGAAGATGTGGCATAATAGGTCTCTATAAAATAAAAATCCCCAGGAGTGACCCGGGGATTAAAGTATAAAATTATACGAAAACTACCTGGCCACAAGAGTGAGCAGGCGCATCATAGATGAGAGAGTGTTTCGCATAGAGGTAATTATAGGATTATTTTTGGAGCGTCAATGAAATAATAAAATCCTCATCAATTTCTATTTCTTTTGCATTCTCGAGATTCGAAGTTCGTTCGATAGTCGTGAGTGTTTCTTTCTCTATCATATTCTGATGGGTGGTGAGAATCTTCTCAAGTATCCCATTCCCTGAAGCAAGTGAGAGTTGAAGTCTATCGGTCACTTCAAATCAGAGTTCTTTTCGAGCATCCTGAATACCGCGAATCATATCACGAGCATATCACTCCAGAGTGAGTGCTTCATCGAGGGTCGTATCGAGACCGATGACATAACCCGCGCTTCCTGCAAAGGCTATGGTTGAACCCTCTTTTGGTGTATAAACTGCTTCGAATTCATCCGCCACAAGTACGACTTTTCCATCTGGTGCTTCAGGAACAGCAAGTTGCAGAGATCCTTCGTTGGTCAATATCCCCTTCCCTGCTTTTGCATCAGCGATAATTGTTTTCATCCATTGTTTTCTCTCAGTGGCTCCGATTTTTTTGGCATCAGGAGAATAAGTGATAGTCACATATTCTGAAACATCCTTTACCGTGTGTACTTCTTTGACATTCAATTCTTCAGCAAGTGTCTCGCGCGCACTTTCGTCCAGATCAAGGGTGATAGTCGCTGCTCGGAGAGGTTGTCTGACGCGGAGCTTCTCACGACCACGAATCGCGAGACCGAGGTTCGTGAGGTTTTGTAGATCTGTCATTTTCTGATTCACTTCGAGATTGATAAGTTTTTTATTTACCAATGGGAAATCACAGAGATGCACTGAATCCGTCGTATTCATGAGATTCTGATAGAGATGCTCGGTGATAAATGGACAGATAGGCGCGAGGAGTTTCGTCATCGTCACGAGGACTTCGTGGAGTGTCTCATAGGCACTCCGTTTATCTGCATCGAGCTCGCTTCTCCAGAATCGGCGACGATTTCTACGGATGTACCAGTTATTGAGTCCATCGAGGAAGACCATGATAGCATCACAGGTTTTCTGGAGATCATAGACATCCATAGACACACGAACATCCTGAATCAGCGTATGGAGTCGAGAGATAATCCAGGTATCGAGTTCATGGGTTTTTGGTGTCTGATACAAAACTCCTTTCGTAAAGGAGCTGTCTGAGCTTGTCGAGGACTGAGAATTTCCAAAATCCCCCTTATTTTCTTCACTATCTTTCTCCCCCTTCATAAAGGGGGTTATTTCCCAACCATCAATATTGGCATAAGTAGCGAAAAAGGTATACGCATTCCAGAGTGGGAGGAGGACACGCTTGATAGATTCTGCGATGCCCGTTTCAGAGAAATTCATATCCTCTCCACGCATAATCGGACCAGACATGAGATAGAATCGTATGGCATCGGCACCATATTTTTCGATGGTCTCACGAGGGTCTGGATAGTTTCCGTATGATTTACTCATCTTGCGTCCGTCAGTACCATTGATAACTCCGGTGACGGCAACATTTTTAAATGCTGGCGATCACTTCACCATAACGCCAATCGCGTGCATGACATAGAACCATGCACGGATCTGTCCCGTGTATTCTGCGATGAAATCCGCTGGGAAACTCGCCTCCATCTTTTCCTGATTTTCAAATGGATAATGGACCTGCGCATACGGCATCGAAGCACTATCCATCCAGACATCGAGAACTTCGGGGATACGACGGAGTGGGACACCATTTTGAATGAGGGAAGAGAGGAACTCAATGCTCCAACCGCCGAATTTGTGACCAACGCCATTGATAGGAAGGAAAG
>JALQUC010000015.1 GCA_023268615.1 Candidatus Altimarinota bacterium
CGGTTCATCAACTATCATAAATGGTTGAGTTGCAGCAATAGCATCAAATGGTACAGAATATTTATCAAAAAGGGATTGATCATAGCTCTTCCCGAGGGTGTATATGGTTTCACCTGTATTTTTATCTTTTGAAGATGCAGTAATCATGCCTGCATTTATTACGAGTACTTGAATATGATTTTTTTCGAAATTTCCCGCATTAACAAAGCTGTTGACCGAAGGCGGCAAGTATGACTTTTTATTTTTTCCTCCTTTTTGGCTTTCTACAATGTGAAGGTTAAGGGTTTTTCCATATTGTTCCTTGAAATGTTCACGACTACTGTCAGATTTGAGAAAATCAATTGTTCCTGCTTTGATAGGCAATGTTGGTACTACTATTACAAATTTGAAAATCCCATAGAGCTTATTTAATTCAAAAATAGTCTTGGCATATGTGTAGGTCTTACCTGTGCCTGTCTCCATTCTTATATCAACAATATTACTATTTCTTTTTATAACTCCATCTTTTATACCAAACTCTTCACGAGTCTTACGAATATTTCCTGCATAATTTCCAGCAGCTTTATCTAATTTCGGATTTATAAATTGTTTTTCTGATGCGTTTACTTCTTGCGCTTCGAGTCAATCAAAAACAGCAATAGTTGCCAATACTGCCTGAGATTGATGTTCGAGGTTCTTCTCAAAATTAAAGCCCACCATATTAATATCTCGTTATAAAATCTATATCTATGCTTTTTTTATTCGCATACAAAGAGATATTTTCAGAAATTTCCCGAAGTGATTTGCTCTCAAAATGATAACCAAAGACAATAATAATTGTTGGATTAAAAACTGGATTATTATCAATCTCTTCCAGGAGTTTTTTTAAGTTTCCTGTATTAAATCCCACATCCATCAAATACAGTTTTTCATTACCATAATAGCCGGAATATCCTCCAAAATCTATCTCTTGTAAATCTTGAGTTAGAGGAATATTATCAAAAGTTTTCCAAGTGGTGAGAAGTGTTTTTACACCCTCTGCACTTAATTTTGATTCATCGAAAAGAGTTGCTTGTGAATTAAATTCCTCTGCTTCAAATTCATAATCTTCCCAAATTGGTTGCGTCTCAAAAATCTTGAATCCACTTGTATCAGCGATTTTCTTTCCTGCTTTCACTAGTCTTTCTTTAGTGATTTCAAAAATAGTCGGCTCTGCAATCCCAAGTTCATTTTTTACATAATCATATGCAGTTTTATTTTTTATCGGATCAATAGTTTCTGGCAGTTGCACAAGGATATACTTTCTTTTCCCTCCTTTCCCATTTGCTGCATCTTCCGCATTAAGCTGCATCACTGCATCGCCTGTTGTTCCACTTCCTGCGAAAAAGTCGAGAATGAGGTCATTTGTGGTTGCAGAATGAAATACAAGTCTTTTTATTAAATTAGTTGGTTTTACTGTCTCAAAACCATGCTTATTGTTTTCAAGCACAGTGGAAAGTTCCTTTTTTGCACTTTCTGCTGTCCCAATTTCTTTATTCAACAATCACCAAAATGGTTCTGTTAATTCTGATTTTTCATCGTCAGGTCTCATTTTAAGAACAATTTTTCCATCACGAACAAATAAATCTCCACGACTTTTGTATATTGAAATTGTATCTTGTCCAAGTTTCCATTGTTTTCCTTGAGGTGGTGATATCCCCTCAATCTCAAAAATCATAGATTCCCTACCTCTCATTCCGTCCGCATTCATTACCTCCAATGGATAATCTCTGTATTCGCCTCTGTCATCATTAAGTGGATATTGTTTTTCTCCTTTTTGAATTAAATTGAATCTTCTCTGATCCTTTTTTGTGTACAGTAAGATATATTCAACTTTAGGTTGGAGCTTATTGAAGGAATCCTTTGTATTTTGTGATTTGGTTTTAGATTCCCACGCAATATTTCCTACAAAACTCTCTTCTCCAAAAATCTCATCCATCAATATTCTTAATTGAGCCACTTCGTTATCATCAATACTCACAAAAATCACCCCATCATCTCGCAGGAGTTGTTTAGCGATATAAATCCTCGGATACATAAAAGTGAGCCAAGCACTATGTGAGTTACTTTTGCTATTTATAAAACTCAAAATTTTTTTTGCTTTTTCTTCATCTACACCGGCAAGTTTCTGAAATTCTTCGACTGTAAATTTGCGGTCATCCTGATATACAAATCCATCACTTCCTGTGTTGTAGGGTGGGTCTATGTATATCATCTTTACCTGCTCGTGGTAGGCATTGGAGAGATGCTTGAGGACCTCGAGATTATCACCTTTTATGAGGAGATTGTCAGAATTTTTATTTTCTGGCTTTTTGTTCCATTCTTTGTCTTCTTTGAGCAGTGTTCTCGCAGGATCACTCGCCAGTAGTCGAGCGTAGCTCTTACCGAGCCAGTCCATACCGTACCCCTCTTTTGAAAAATTTATCTCGTGTGTTGCAAGCTCTTTTTTGAATTTTTCAAAATCAAAATCTCCATTTTTATCAAAACAGTGTGAAAAATGTTTTCTAAGAACTTCGAGATTATGATTTGGAACTGATATATTCTGAGTCGCATTTTGTGTTTTTGTCATAAGTGTAACTATTTATACACTTGATTATATCCATTCCCCGCTTTTCTCAACGCAGAAATTTTATTCCTTCACTGCTGGCCCTACCGCTGGCTCTGTACTGTAGATGATGGGGTCCATAGGTCCTATCTGTACTTTTTGGACGAATGATTCTATGAGAGGGATGATGATAGTGCTAGGAGCGTAGCCTTCTTTTGGAGGGTTTTTGACTGGGAAGATGTAGGCTGGGACGAGGTATTCTGTTGTCTTACCATTTTTCCATTCACCAAATATGTGAGCGTAGCCGAGGGTTGGCTCTCCGAGTGAGATATTTACGACTTTTCGACCTGCATTGGCACTCGTGTCAGTGTTGATATATCGACCACCATTTTTTATCATATCCTGGATGAGGGTGAGGTCTTGGATAGTCTTGTAGGATGAGCGATTGAGAGTGGATTTCTCGATACCATACAGTCCTGTGATGCGCTTGGTGCGGATATGGTAGTTGAGAGTGAGTCCCCTGTAGCTGCCACCTTCTTGGTAGATCGTTTTGCCATCGAGGAGGAGGGGATAGGTGACGGTATACATATCTGGGATCATCTGTTCTCCGCCCATCTCTGCGCTGCGAGCGTACCATATACGCCATGAGCTATCGACCTGTGGTGCTCCGTAGGCACTCATATCTATGCGGTATTTCTGGATAAATTTCTGGCTCTCGGCGATGATGACGCTGTCCGCGGGGATGTCTGATTCTGTGAGTTTTGGGAGAGGAGTACAGCCGTTCTGATCACAGACGGGCTGAGGCCATTTGAGATAATTCTGGTACATGTTGATCGTCCCATTGAGAAAATCGATATTGAGCATATAGCCGTAGTCTCTGTCCTCTGTCAGGGTGAGATTGGAGAGTCCGAGATTTTCAAATGCTCCTGTATCAATGTCTCGGAGAGCGAGATTTCGGACGATAGAGCGAGTGTCACTGCTATTGAAGGGGATATTTTCTTTTCTGTAGACCGGGAGCTCGGATTCAGGGAGCTCTATTTTTCCTTCGTAGGTGTAGTTATAGACTGGCATATCTATCGGAGGATAGATCATGGCATCTGGTGCCATCATCTTTGACGAGACGGCATCGGCATTGCCCAGTGAACCACCTCCACCACCACTCTGTGGTCGTGCGGCTGTCTGTGCCTGTGGAGCGAGCTCTATAGTTCCGAGTCATTCTTGACCGACTTCTCGGACAGTGTTTTGAAATGAGAGGAGTGTTGCTGAGTTTGCACTTTCTCTACCGTTTATGATCCAGACACCGGCTATCAGACAGAGGCTGAGAGCTCCTGCGACGGGCATCCAGCTCCACCAGTATTTTGGTGCGTTTTGTCGACTCATCTCGCGTTCAATCTCGAGCATGATTTTGTGTCTGAGCTCGTTGCGAAATGATTCATCTATCTGGATTTCTGGACGATTTTTGATCATCCGTTCGATGATTTTCTGGATTTCTGATTCCTTTTGACGGAGATCAGGGTCGAGAGCATAGAGCTCCTGGAGGATGTCGTTAATATTGACTGACATAGGAGAGAAGAAGTGAAAAAATAAAGATATAGGTAATATTTGCGGATATTTTTGCCATAGTGCGGGAGACGATTTTCTTTGCATTGGCGACGCTCTCACCGGTGATCTCGCTGATCTCCGCGTAGGAGAGTCCGTCCCAGACGCGCATCGTGAGGAGAGTCCGCTCTCGCTCCGTGAGGGTCTGGAGGAAATTCATGACTTCTGCGAGCTTGGTACTCGTGTCTATCTCATGTCCTAGATCGCGGCTATACCCGAGAGTATCATCGAGCTCCTCTGTCGGACGAGCGGAGCGAGTATCATCGATGAGGGTCGTATAGGCGATACGGTAGATCCAGGAGAAAAATTCTCCCTCATGATTGCCGCGGAAACTGCGGATGCGACGAAGTGCCTTCATATAGGTATCGGCGACGATGTCCTCAGTTTTCTCATGGTCACCTGTTCGGTGATAGATAAATCCGTACACGCGGTCATAGCTCATATCATAGAGTGCTGAGAAAGCATCGAGCTGACCGTTGCGGATTTTTGCGAGTTGCGATGCAAACATAAATTGAGAAATATTTCCTACAGAGTGTAGGACGAAATTGTATGCAAAAGGTGACAAAAAAATATCTTTTTTCCAGATGCGACTTCTCGTGATGAAAAATGTTCCCTTTTTCCGTTTTGATGATATACTTCTGCCAATACTAAAATTTTTCTCTCATGTTTGATTTTTGAATCCTCGGAATGAACGCGAGGAATCTCCTCTACATCAAAAAATTTAATCACAAAAAATCCATCTCTCTCGCGGATAGTAAAATAAAGACAAAGACCTATCTCTCTGCTCGAGGTGTGCCATTTGCTGAGACATTTGCTGTTATAAATTCCAAATCTGAACTCCAGGAGTGGAATATGGACAGTCTGCCTCGTCGATTTGTCGTGAAGCCAAACGAGGGGAGCAAGGGGAATGGTATTCTCGTGCTCGAGCGGAGAGGGGATGTATTTGTCTCACAGGATCGTGAGTATTCTGAGTGGGATCTCAGAGCGCATATGGTCGACATATTGGACGGAGCGTTTTCTATCTCAGGGGGGTATGATACAGTACTTATTGAGGAGCAGCTTCTCCCAGATGAAGGATTTCGCCACTTTTGTCAGCATGGACTCGCAGATATCCGTGTCATAGTATTTAATCTCGTACCCGTGGCAGCCATGGTCCGTATGCCGACCGCTCTGTCTGGTGGTAAAGCCAATCTCGCACAGGGTGGAGCAGGATTTGGTATCGATGTGACGACGGGGGAAGTGCATTCGTTTTTCCAGCACAAGATCCTGCATCACGATATATTTCCTGAGAAGTATCGATTTCTCCGTGGGAAAAAAATAGGCTACTGGAATGATATCCTCCTCTACTCCTCACAGATTCAGATATTTGCCAATCTCGGCTACCTCGCCCTCGACTGGGTCATCACACCGACGGGTCCGAAGCTCCTCGAAATCAATGCTCGTGCAGGCCTCGAAGTACAAAATGTAAACGGTATTGCTCTGCGTTCCAGACTTCGGAAAGTCGAAAATATCCGCATCACTGATCCTGTGAAGGGTGTGGAGATAGCGCGTTCGCTGTTTCATGAGCATCCACTTTTTCAGATCCAAGAAGACAAAATCCTCTATCAAAAACAAAAGTGATGTGTCCGCACGGAGACTATGCGTCATGAAAATATCGACATCATCGTCGACCTCGAGTCTCCCTCGACACGCGGAAGTGCTGACTATCTCGGTGAATCTGGTCCATTTTCTGTCGTCACCTACGATGGAGCCCAGATGACATTACCGACGATTTCTATTGATGAGACACTGCCCCCACAGACACTTCTTCTCTCAGGGCAGGATATACCTGATCACTTCGTGAAGCCTTCTGTCTCACCACAGTACGATGTCGTCTATCGATATACGAAATCCAAGTGGCCTCAGACTATTATCGATATTGATGAGACACTCTACAAGATGGCAAAAAAAGTGAATCTGTCGTATTTCCTCAAGCCTACTAATTACTACCAAGAGCTCGATACATTTATTTCTGCTCAGGGACTCTATAATCCTGTTTTTCAGTATGATTTTCCAGAGAGAGTCGCTTTTGAAAAATTCACACAGGATGCCGCTATCCTCCGTGACACCATCGCGTCTATCGGTTCCGGGTATACTGCTGTCGCTCAATTATTCTACGAAAAACTCGATGAACTCGAGTACAAATCAGAGCTCCTCAGAGGCTATGCTCGTGAAAATCCTGTTGCTATCCGTGATGCCAATATCGCTCTCTTTGGTGACATCGATGATACACTCTTTGCTCTCGCAAAGGACAAACTCACGACCCTGAGTGATGTCCAGAAATCACAAAAGAAAGTCCGAGGCAAACTCCTCACCCCCGATGAAGTCCTCGAGGCCGCGACTGCCTATTGTCAGGAACATCAACTGTCTGATATACCTGTCGCCATTCGTGATAGAAATTTCTCGCGTATATCCATCACCTACGGTAAAAATATCCGTATCAATATCTCCAAAAATGCTCGCATCTACGCTCAAGAATTGCCAGCTATCCTCGCTCATGAGATAGGGGTCCATCTCCAGCGTCATCTCTCTGGTCAGTCTCTCGGACTCAAAATATTTCAGCACGGGACGGGATACTATATCCGTGATGAGGAAGGTCTCGCTATCTATGAATCGCTCAAGCATCTGCCAGAGGAATATGAAAAAAATGCCATGTATATCAAGTACTATCTCTCTTATATGGCAAAGACAATGAATTTCTCAGATCTCGCTCGACTCATCCAGTCACTCTATCCTGAGAAGGCGCAGGAGCAGATTTTTTCTGATACTTGTCGTGTGAAGCGTGGCATCAAGCATACCCAGAGAACCGGCATACTTGGCTATATGAAAGACTCAATTTACCTGCCAGGATATCTCAATATGAAACAGTGGATTGAGTCGGGAGGCGATCCGTATATGCTCTTTCAGGCAAAGATAAAAATTACTGATATTCCTCTTATGAAATCCTTCTTTACATAGGAAACGCGGAAAAACTTCGTCTGACTTTGTCAATTCGTTTTTTCGACTTAGTCACTTACATATCAGTAAGCTCCCGTCGTCTCAAAAACTCTTTCCTCGCCATACTTGTTTTTACACATTTCCTCTTATCCTTTATTTCCCTCAATTTATGAAAAAACTCTTCACCATCTTTTCTTTTTTCTTTTTTCTTTTTTCTTTTTTAGTAACTTTTGCTCAGACACCTGGAGATATAGTTCTCAATGCGGGCGAATGTTCGCTCCCAATTGTCCTCAGATGAAACACACAGGTCCGTATCGAGACGACACAGGATTATCTCGTCGGATTGGCTGACACTGCGTCAGTTGATGTTCCCAAAAATATCACCTATACACTGCAACAGTGAACAAAAAATATCGAAACAGTCGTCCGTGATAAATATTCTATTTATTTTGAGGAGGCGGGTGAATATACGCTGACAGCTCGTGTCCGATATGGTGAATCATGTGATGTCTCTCTCACAAAGCAAATTCAGGTTTTCCCATTTTCTATTGCCTATATCGGAGATATTGAGACGGTAAAAATCCCTTCAAAAGATTCGTCAACTTCATTTGTTTCTGATGCCCTCCGTGAGAGAGATATTCTCTTCTCTGGTCTCACGCCTCCACCATCTCAGGGGTCTATCTCATTCCAAGAATTTGATGACTTCATCACCAAAAATATCGACACTATCGAAGACAGCGATGTTCTCATCATCAATTCTGTCAATTTCCTCTCACTGTTTGATTCACTCAGCAAGATTGTCAAAAATTCTGATATCAAATCTCTCTCCTCGAAACATATATTTGTTGTCTCAGATACCAATGCTTCATTTCTCGCAAAAATCCTCGGGCAGTCTATTGGTCGACTGGGTATCACTGAGGTTTCTCTGGTAGAGCCTTCATGACTCTTTGAACTCCTCTTGCAGATTACTCCAGAAAATCTCTCTTTTGGACAATCAGTTTCGTATTCAACGGAGACATCTTCTTATTCTCTCTCACGGTTTCTCGAGTACCTCCTCTATTTCGGATTCTGATATAGCTTTCTCGGGTTTCTCCTCAAGGTCGCAATAGTCTTGCTCGTGCTCAATTTTCTCAAACAAGCTGTCGGAGTGCATATATTTGCGATTTACAATCCACTCTTTCTCGCATTGTGTTTTGCGGTATTTGGTATCGGATTGACCTCGATATTTCTGGGTATAGCGTTTCTCTCGACTCGTGTCATCAATCTCATATCATCCTACATACCCCTGCTCTACAATACTCGTCGATCACTCCTCATCACCCTCTATATTCTCCTCTCGCTCATCTTCCTCGGTCTCGATATCATCCTCGGTTGGCAGCTCGTAGATTATGTCATATTTTCAAATCTCTTTACGATTTTCCCATTCCTCTTCCTCATCATGGTCGCGGACAAGATATTTCACGAAGACATCAATATATGGAGTCGGGCAGGTGCTGTATCATTTGTTCAATTTATTGTGATATCACTTGTCACCTACCTCCTCCTCTCCTCGACCACACTTCAGCAATTTTTGATATCGTACCCTGATTCACTCTTTTTTATCTTGATTCTCAATTTCATTATTGGTCGCTATACAGGCCTCCAACTCTTCGAATATATCAGATTTACCCCGCTCATAAAGAAGCTCCAGGAAGAGGAATAAAATTATCAACGGGAGTTAACTCCCCCTTAAAACATCTCTCATGAGTGTTTTGAGGGGGTTGGGGGGTGATGTATTTGAAATGGTATCATTTTGAATACACTCTTTCATATGACCTCTATTACTTATAAAGCCAATGAGAAAACCAGAAGCTATGCAGATAAAAATAAACAGAGTATGAATGTTTCAGAGATACGAATGTGGATGGTGCTCAAATGATCTTCCTATAATTTCCGCAGACAGAAGACACTAGGCAACTTCATAGTAGACTTTGCTAGTCTCAAAAAAAAGTTAGTGATAGAGGTTGATGGTATTACACATGAAGAGAAGAAGGGTTACGATGAAGCACGAGAAAAATGGATAGTGCAGCATGGGTACAAAATACTCAGATTTGTTGGTATGATACCTTTCCCAGATGATAGAATTTATGAGTATATTTGGGGAAAAATATCAGAAATAGAAGCTGGAAATGTTCCTATTATAGTAGTTATGCTAGATTAATTTCACCCCCTGCCCCCTCTAAAATTCTGGTGAATTTTTAAGGGGGAGTATTACAAATCTACTTTAAATTTGCTATTTGAGATTTTATTGTTATATTGAGTCCAAGTCACAGTATTTACGATTATTACTGGAATTGAGCATTTTGCCGCTATACGCCGCATAAATATAATACAAACAAGAGTTTAACTCTTCTGGACCTGCCTATTGGCAGACAGGTTGCTTCGTTCCTCGCAATGACAGATACCATCGTGTCTTTCGCCTGAGCAAGTCTTTCCTTAAAAAATTAATTCATTAAGTTAAAAATAGGACCAGCCTCACGCGGTTCTATTTTTTTCTTTTTTTATATGTTCGATTTTTCGAAACGGTTAGAAGATTTTGAAACTGGTAAGCCTACCGGTGGTCGTGGTGCGCGTGGGAAGTACAATCGTGAAGAGCGTGCTCCGAGATCTGGGAATTTCTCAGGTAGTCGTGGTGGTGAGCGAAGGGGCTTTGGTCCTGGTCATACATCGAGTCGTGATGGTGGTAGTGCTACTACTGATCGTCCTGCTTTTGGTGGTGAACGGAAGAGTTTTGGTGGAGCTTCACGCGGATGATTTGGCCGTACTACATTCTGAGCTGGTGCTCCAGGTCGTACGAGCTATAACGGTGGTGCTCGTGGCAAATTTGGTGCTCGTGGTGGTCGTCCTGCTGGTCGCCGACTTCCTCCTCAACCATCATACAAACAGTACATGTTTACACCGACAGATGATTCTGGTGAGCTCAAATTCACTCCCTACGAAGTGACAAAAAAGTTTCATGATTTTGCTCTCGATGATTTCATCCTCAAAAACATTGATAAAAAGGGCTATGAAAAGCCAACAGAGATCCAAGAAAAAACACTCCAAGCTATCATGGATGGATCTGATATGCTCGGTCTCGCAAATACTGGTTCTGGTAAAACAGCGGCATTTCTCATCCCAATTCTCCATCGTATGCTCTCAGGTGTCAAACAGCGACTCCTCGTCATGACGCCTACTCGTGAACTCGCTGATCAGATTCAGACAGAATTCAGATGGATTGCAGCAGGGACATTTCTCCGCTCGACTGTTGTCGTCGGTGGTGCCAATGCTCGTAACCAGATTATGGACATCAAACGAGGTGTTCACTGTATCGTCGCGACTCCTGGTCGTCTCAAGGATCTCTACGATCGTGGTGTGATAGATTTCTCTGACTATGGTCATGTCGTCCTCGACGAATTTGATCGTATGCTCGACATGGGTTTTATCAACGATATTCGTGAGATCATGTCTCTCCTCCCAGCTGAGAGGCAAACTGTTCTCTTCTCTGCGACCATGTCTCGAGATATAGAGAAGCATGTTCACTCTTTCCTCCGAGAACCAGTACAGGTGACCATCAAATCAGAACCAGTTGGTTCTCGAATTGCCCAAGAAGTTGTATTTTATACAACTGGTGTCGACAAGAAGAAGAAACTCCATGATCTCCTCCAGAAAGATAAAGAAGGAAAATACCTCATATTCACTCGTACAAAACGAGAAGCAGATCGAGTCAGTGATGATCTCCGTGATATCGGTGCTTCTGTTGATGCACTCCACGGTGATAAATCTCAGAATCTCCGTCAGAGAATTACCAACAATTTCCGTACGAATAAAATCCGTATCCTCATCGCGACTGATGTCGCTGCTCGAGGTCTCGATATCCCTGATGTCTCTCATGTTATCAATTTCGACGAACCGGCTACTCGTGAGGACTATGTCCACCGAATCGGTCGTACAGCTCGTGCTGGTAAACAGGGGACTGCATACACCTTTGTCAAAGGCGGAGAATACTAGAAAATGTGGAAAAACTTCGTCTGGCTTTGTCACTTCACTTTCTCACCTCGGTCACTTACATATCAGTAAGCTCCCTTCGGCTCGAAAGCTTGTTCCTTGCCATACTTGTTTTTGCACATTTTCTCAACAAGATATGAAATATTTCTATTCGTAATTTGATGACCCATGTTTCATTTTAAGGTTGAAAATACTGACTGATTCGCTCGTGCGGGAGTACTCGAAACTCCTCACGGGAGTATTCAGACGCCTGTATTTATGCCGGTTGGTACTGCTGCGACGATCAAGTGAATCACACGAGAGGGGATCTCTCAGATGAAGACACAGATCATGCTCAGTAACACCTATCATCTCATGCTCCGACCTGGGGCTGATGTGGTCGAGAAAATGGGCGGACTGCACCAGTTCATGAATGTCGACCTCCCTATCCTCACGGATAGTGGGGGATTTCAGGTATTTTCTCTCGGTAATCCTCGCAATGGTGGACCTTCACTCGTGAAGACTGATGACGAGGGGGTTGAATTCCAATCGCATCTCAATGGTGATAAATACTACATGACTCCAGAAAAAGCAATGGATATCCAGTCTCAATTGGGAGCTGATATTATCATGGCTTTTGATGATGTCGCGGCGGGAGGTTCATCAAAATCTCGAGCCCGTGAAGCCCTCACGCGGACTCATATGTGGGCAGAGCGGTGCGTCTCACAGTGGCAAAAAAACGAAACCATTCGTGCAGAGAAATGACTGCATCCACAGACACTTTTTCCCATTATTCAGGGTGTCACTTACGATGACCTACGACTCGAGTCTGTTCGCTTCTTGCGAGACCTACCGACACTCGGAATCGCTATTGGTGGACTCTCTGTCGGTGAAGGAAAAGAATCTATGCTCTCAACACTTGATCTCCTCGCTCCTGAGCTTCCTCCAGAAAAACCGCATTATCTCATGGGTGTAGGAACACCAGAAGATCTGATTGAAGCAATAGCTCGCGGAGTTGATATGTTTGATTGTGTCCTCCCCACACGACTCGGTCGTCATGGCGAAGCATTCACTTCCAATGGCTACCTCAGGGTCGATCGGAGCTCGCTCGATGGCTCGATGGACCGAATCCCGGTCGTACCAGGACTTGAGACCTCTGTGAGTGAAAACTATACACTCGGATATCTCCGCCATCTGTGTCATGCTGAGGAGATGCTGGGACAGATACTTCTCTCGATGCACAATGTCGAATTTCTCATGCGTCTCTGTGACCGATCGCGTGAAGCAATTCAGGCAGGACAGTACGAAAATTTTCGAAAAAACTTCTGGGAATCGTACCGGGTGTAGCCTTCTCGAGTATCTCCTTGACACTGTACCTTTTTCTATACAATACCATCATTATTTCAAGCTATCGCTCGAAATAAAATGAATAATGAATAATGTACAATGAATAATGATGGATGTAAAAATCCTCCATTTTTAATTATTCATTTTTAATTTTTAATTAAATGTTATGTCTGCAACTGATGACAAGAAACGCAATATCCGCAATATCGGTATTATTGCCCATATTGATGCTGGTAAAACTACTACCACTGAGCGTATCCTCTTCTACTCTGGTAAAACTCATAAAATCGGTGAAGTACATGATGGTGCTGCGACGATGGACTGGATGGAACAAGAACAAGAGCGAGGTATCACTATTACTGCTGCTGCGACTCGCACATCATGGAAGGGTACTGATATCAATATCATCGATACTCCAGGACATGTGGATTTCACTATCGAGGTTGAGCGCTCAATGCGTGTTCTCGATGGAGGTGTCGTCGTCTTCGACGGTTCACAGGGTGTAGAGCCTCAATCAGAAACTGTCTGGAAACAGGCTGACAAATATGGTGTTCCACGCATCGCATTTGCAAACAAGATGGACAAAACTGGTGGTGACTATGAGATGACCTACGCGTCTATCCAAAAGAGACTCGCCGGAAACAAAGTCGTCCGAGCTCAGCTCCCTATTGGTCGTGAAAATGAATTTGCTGGAGTTCTCGACCTCGTCGAGATGAAGGCCTATGGCTTTAGGGGGAATATGGGCGTCGAACAATACGAACTTCCTTTCCCAGAAGATATGCGCGCACGAGCAGAGGCAGCTCGTCTCGAGCTCATCGAAAAAGCTGCAGAACAAGATGATGCCCTCATGAACAAATATCTCGGTGGAGAAGAGCTCACCGTCGAAGAAATCAAATCTGGTATCCGCAAGGGTGTTATCTCTGGAAATGTATTTCCACTTTTCTGTGGTTCTGCTCTCGCAAATGTCGGTGTACAGAGAGTTCTCGATGCTGTCGTAGATTACCTCCCATCACCACTTGATGTCAATGATGGAAAAATCTCAGGAACTGATGTTGATGATGAGACAAAAGTAATCGAATTCAAACAACTCGATACTGAGCCTCTCTCAGCTCTCGCGTTCAAGATCATGACTGATCCATTTGTTGGTCGTCTGACCTTCGTACGAGTCTATTCTGGTGTTCTCAAGTCAGGAACTGCTGTCTATAACGCGAACAATGGTGAGACTGAGCGAATCGGTCGTATCGTCGAGATGCACGCAAATAATCGTAAAGAAGTCACTGAGATTACTGCAGGTAATATCGCTGCGGTTATCGGTCTCAAGGAGACAAAGACAGGTCATACACTCTGTGACAAGGCTCATCCTATCAAACTCCTCTCTCTCGAATTCCCAGAGCCAGTTATCTCTGTCTCTGTAGAACCAAAATCAAAAGCTGATCAAGAAAAAATGGGTGTCGCTCTTGGTAAGCTCGCCGAAGAAGATCCTTCTTTCCGTGTAAAATCTGATGGCGAAACTGGTCAGACTATTATTCAGGGCATGGGTGAGCTTCATCTCGACATCATCGTCGATCGTATGCGTCGTGAGTTCAAGGTCGAGTGTAATGTCGGTGCTCCTCAGGTAGCCTACCGAGAGACTATCACTCAGGGAGTCAAAGATCAAGAATATCAATACAAGAAACAAACAGGTGGTCGTGGTCAATTTGGTCATGTCGTTATCACATTTGAGCCTATCACTGAGGAAATGCGAAAAGCTGATCCAGAGAACTACAAAGATGAGAACCGATTTATCAATGAAATCTCAGGATGAGTCATCCCACGAGAATTTATCCCAGGTGTTGAAAAAGGTCTCAATGCTTCTTATGCTCGAGGTGTTATCGCAGGATACCCACTCGTCAATGTCCAGGCAACTCTCACATTTGGTTCATACCATGATGTCGACTCAAATGAGCTCTCATTCCGTATCGCTGCTTCTAAATGTTTCCGTGAAGCATCAAAGAAAGCAAAACCAATCCTCCTCGAACCTATCATGAAGGTTGAAATCAATACCCCAGAAGAATACATGGGTGATATCCTCGGTGATGTCAATGGTAAGCGAGGTCAGATCAATGAGATGGGTGACCGTGGTATGGCAAAAATCATCCAGGCTCACATTCCTCTCTCAGAGATGTTTGGATACTCTACCGCTCTCCGATCAAATTCTCAGGGGCGTGCTACCTATGCGATGGAATTTTCTCACTACGCTCCAGTTCCTACAAATATCACAGAAAAAATTCGTGCAGAACGAGGTGTGAAGTTCGAAGAAGACGACGAATAGAAAAAATATACAACCAAAATCCCTGACCGAGAGGTTGGGGATTTTTTGTTTGATTTTCTCTGTCTGAGACTACAATAGTCACACTATGAAAAAAACATTCCTCTTTTCTTCTTTCTTCTTTCTTCTTTCTTCTTTTGGAATAGCCCATGGCTATTCCTCTGATGATATGGCTCGAGCAAACCTCATTGCTCAGGCTGGCCTTATCGTCTCACATGAGGCAGTCGAGCTCTATAGACTCGATGATCCTATGCTCCGTCAGGAGCTCATCGGTACAGCACTCCGGCTCGCTGGTGTCGATCTGCCAAAGGAGTATGCTTGTCGAGGATATTTCACTGATGCCAATTTTGCTCCTTCTTCTACTGATGCGTGGGTCTGTCGAGCGTTTGAGCTCGGTGCAGACAACTCATTTGTCACGAGAGCTAATAAGACTACTCGTCCACGGGATAAGGTCACTCGTGCTGAAGCACTCGCCATTATCGTTCAAGCAGGAAAAGTGCCCCTTGCTCCAGATAATTATTCTACGAATTGGCTCAAAGCTCAGGGGTATGCTGATTGGCAGACGAAACTCCTCTCTTCTCTCACAGATTGTCGCATATTCAATCATGGAGTAAGCTGTGAAGATGGGAAGGATGGTAATATCGCTATGGGCAATTTCCGACCCAATGAACCTGCTACCCGTGCAGATGTATTTGAGTTTATGATGTACACACAGAAGATGCAGGATGAGCAGTCTCGTATCTGTTCTGAGTACTTTGACATATTTCTCGACGGTAATATAGAGACTTCTATTCTGGCTTGGGAGACTATCGCTGTCCAGTGCCCTAATCTTTAAACATCAGAATTTGAGTAAAAGAAAAAGTAAAACACAGGCTTTATGATAATCCGCCGAAACAGTCAATTACATCTCACTTTATTTATGAAAAAACTTTTCCTCCTTTCTTCTTTTTTATTTCTTCTTTCTTCTTTGGCTATGGCTTTGCCATCGCCCGTCGTCCAGGTTATTTCTTACAAAGAACCACTTGGTATGTATTTCTCTCTCCAGGGATGGGGGAGCGGATCTATCATTGATTCCTCTGGTCGTATACTGACTAATAGCCATGTGGTGGATGATGGATTTGGGGGTATATCAGATGATTTTTCTGTGTGTGTGACTGAGAATCCGAGTCTGCCTCCGAAGTGTCACTATACTGCCTCTGTCATAGCGAGAAATACGACCAAGGATATCGCACTCCTCCAGATAGATGCGACTGATATATTTGGCCGTGCAGTGAATTTTAGTAGTTTTGCGACACTTCCTCTCGATTATTCGTACCTTCCCAATGCAGGAGATGCTGTTATAGCTCGAGGATATCCATGGGTAGGAGCTAATACTATCACTGAGACGCAGGGAATTGTTTCAGGGACTTATTCCTATAACAATAATACCTATATCAAGACGGATACGCTTATTGCTGGTGGCAATTCTGGTGGTCCATTGATTCGTGATAGTCGGGTCGTCGGTGTCAATACTTTCCTCATTGGTGGCTCTTCTGATCCTGCTCTGGGGTATTCACTTTCTATTCGAGAGGCTCAGGATTTTATACAGTCTTCACTTGTTTCTCCGACAAAAATTCAGACAAATAGTCCTAAATTTCCGAGCTTTCTCCAGTCTGTCAATGGATTTACTGAACAGAAGAAAATCACGGACTCACTTATCACGATCAATCTCCCTCAGAAATATAATATCACGACCTATATCCCGGGTACTTCTATCGAGGGACAGATTTCTGAAGAAAATTCGACTGCCGTGTATGCATTTTCTTTTATGCATTTTGTGACTCCTAGACTTCAGACACCTGAGGAAATACGCTACTTCCTCGCGAGTCAGTCATTTTTTCCATTTTCAGAGGATATCAAATTTCGAACGGTCACTATAGGAGGGCAATCATTTTATGCTGTGGATACTCTTGGGAACACTGGAGGTGATAAGACAAAAACACAGTATGTCTATTTCAAGATTGTAGATGAAAGGCATCTCATCCTGCTGCAGCTCTCGACACCATTCTCTACTGAGACGACCTATCCAGATATTCAAAAAAATATTAGCGCTTTCCTTGCTGGAATTTCATTTCCATCG
Organism: Candidatus Altimarinota bacterium; assembly: GCA_023268615.1. Classification (GTDB taxonomy): domain Bacteria; phylum Patescibacteriota; class Gracilibacteria; order BD1-5; family JAGOOR01; genus JAGOOR01. The sequence continues at coordinate 16,918 of JALQUC010000015.1, forward strand.
CAGTTTATCTTCCCATCAAATGCTTCTCTTGATATACATGATGCGGATATATCTGTTCGTCCTGGCATATCTTCTCTGGTCGATTTCCGATCAAATTTCTTTCCATATAACGGTATCATATCTGAACTCATGGTGACCTATGATGACCTCTTCACTATGCGTACCTACCTCGGAAATCTCTGGAGTTATGCACAGGTGAGCGTCGTCCCCAATTCTTTCTATACCGCTGATACGAGTGCCAGTGAGCTCTTGGACAAGCTCAACGAAGTGTCCTATTTTTCTGAAAATACAGAGTCGAGGCTCATTACCTATCGTGGACATGAAGGCTTCATCGTCTGTGATAATAATAATTGGTCTTCTGTGACAGATGAGAAGAAATCGACACATGCTACCATCATCTGTGAGGCTATTTTCATAGTCGGCAAGGGGGATTCACATTTTGTCTCACTCATATTCCTCACCGATAAAAATAAAAAATCAGATATTTCTCGTCTGATGCAAGACCATCTCGATACATATGTGATAGTCTCTGATGATGGTGAGACAGATTTTGGGACATCACCACAGCAGATCGCCTATACAGATACCCAGAACCAATCACCTGAATTTCAGGACACACTCAGACATCTCATCAAGTACGGTATTCTCACACCTCGTACACTCTTTGACGGTGATCATCCACTGACCTGGGAAGAGTATGCGAGACTCCATATCTGGGCTATATATCACAAGAGACTCACGGACAGGACTATTCCAGGAGATCCTCAGAGTCCGACATTTGAATCAATTCTTCGTAGCCTCCCAATTGACCGTAATGCCTATGTCAATAGTGATCAGAGAGATAATTTTGAGCTCATGCTCAGGATGCGTCTAGCAGGTGTCAAATTACCGAGCTACACAGAAGAGTCTCTCTACCAATTCAAGACACACAAAGACACAAAATATCGTGCTGAATGGCAACAGATAGAAGACTTTGAATATCTCTATTTCCTCGGGCAAAAGATGGGTCCAAATGGCGGGAAATACTACAATAGTGGATACTACACTCCGACATTGCGTGTCTCCTATAATCCTGTGACAGGACTCTCTCGAGAGCCGGTTTTGAGTAGTAGCCCTCTCCGATTTGGAGCGACTTCTGATTCCAAGCTCACTCAATATCTCAGTGGTGAGCTCGATTGTACACGCACTTCTGCGAAGTATTTCTCAGCGTCGTGTTTCCAGAAGCGTCAAGAGTATATCTGGTCACTCCTCAGTTATCCTGTCCTCACAAAAGGTGAAGCTATCAACTCCCTTGTTTCCTCGATTGATTTTGCTGTTTGGGATGAGGCTCTCGCACGCAAGAAAATGGTACAAATAGAAGAACAGAGCTAGATTCTTTCGCAGAAAAGAGTCTATTTTCTATTTTTCTCGTCAAGTCATTTTCCCTTTGACGACTCCCTGATAAGTATATACTTATAGTACTTATTCTATAACCATTCTCTTATGCAACCACAAGTAATTCTGCAGATAGATAGCTCTGCTGAGTATGATCGTGAGGTGATAGAACGCCTCGTCAATGAGAGTATGGGCAAGGTAGATGCCTACCTGCGAAAATATGATGACAAACCAGATGCTGTCGTGCGTATCGAGGTGACTATCAAGAAAAATAGCGATGATTCATTTCAGGGTAAGCTCCATGCTAATCTCGATGGTGAACTGATTCTCTTCGAACGAGAAAAATTCTTCAAACTCGATGACCTCATCCATCATGCATTTCAGCACATGAAGGAACAGATGGCTGCTAAATAATTTTCGTGAAGATTATTTAGTAAATTCAGAATTAAAAATGAAAAATTAATAATGGAGGATCTCTCAAAAACTATTAAAGGTAAGCGAGTAGAATTGCTGCACAATACACATCCTGAAGATCTCACAGAACTCCTCCTCTCTCTCAGAAAAGTTGAGAGGGATTTTCTCACGACTGAAGTCATCCATAACCCACTCCTGCTGCCTGATATACAGCATGCTATGGAGAGGATAGCGCGAGCTCGTGAAAAATGAGAGAGAGTCATGATATTCTGAGATTATGATGTGGACGGTATTTCCTCTACTGCGGCACTTTTTCTCTTTCTCCGGGATGAGCTCGGGATGGATGTCTCGTATCGACTGCCACATCGCGTCCACGATGGTTATGGTATCAAGTCCTATCATATGGATGAGATTGCAAAAACGGGTACCAAGCTCATCATCACGGTCGACTGCGGCACCAAGGATAGAGAGCCTATAGAACACGCACATACCCTCTGAATGGATGTCATCGTCACAGATCATCACTCATGTCCAGATGTCCTCCCAAATTGTATTGCACTAGTAAATCCTCGTCGGAACGATTCTCTCTATCCTTTTCCAGCTCTCTCTGGCTCGGGCGTTGTTTGGAAAGTAATTCATGCTCTCTCTGATTTCTTTTTCCTAGAAAAAACTGACTCCATACTTCAGAAATATGTCGATATAGTGTCTCTCGGGACTGTCGCTGACTGCATGCCTATGCAGGATGAGAATCGTACGATTGTTCGTCGCGGAATACTTCAATCCCAGCAATCTCATCATCCATTTTTTCAGACCTTTTCTGGCGCACTCAATCGTCCCATACTCACAGAAGAAGATATAGGATTTTTTGTCTGACCTCTCCTCAATGCTGGAGGCCGCATCACCACGCCACACCAGAGTCTGAGCACGCTTCTCGCTTCTTCGCTTGATTCGTTTTCTCGTATTCAGGAACTCATCGCTGTCAATGAAATACGAAAAGGGAAGTCTCGTGATGCCTATGAAAAAGCACTCGAAATGATTGATTCATCCTCTTCCATACTGACCTATATTGATCCAGATCTCGAGCACGGTATACTCGGTCTCGTCGCTGCAAAAATCACAGAACTCTATCATAAACCAAGTGCTATTTTTACGCTTCATGATGGATATTTTGTTGGTTCTCTTCGAGCACCTCCTGGTATCGATCTCGTGCAAATATTGGAAAAATCTCGAGACCATCTCGCACGATTCGGATGACATGCGTGAGCTGCGGGCTGTAGTATAGCAGAATCAGACATAGATTCAGCGCTTGTCAGTCTCAGAAACTCTACCCACGAGCTCTACAGTGGTCACGATAGTATTCCTACCATCACGGTCGATACTCTTCTTGATCCTTCATATATAGATCTACACACACTTCGTGACATAGAGATACTGCGACCATTTGGTATGTGATTTTCGGCACCACTTTTCCTCCTCTCTGGTATTTCTGCTCCGATAGTTTCTCTTGGTCAGTCAGGCGAGCATATCCGTTGGGATTATCCGGGGAAACTGGAGATTCTCTGATTCCGATTTGGGGAATATCAGGAGAGACTTACTGGCAAGACGGTTAGTCTCATCTGAACATTGAAAGCCCATACATGGCGAGATGTTATCACACCTCAGTTCCATGTCATGGATGTTATCTGTGATGATTAGCTATTGTTTGTAGCTCCTCTGGTGTGGGGACCCTGTCCTCTGCTTTAGATATTTCTTCTCAAAACGCCGTTTGCATATCTCGCGCATAGGCTTCACTTCCGAGAATGAGTCTCGTTATGATATCAGCAGGACCCATTTCACCTGCCAATATTTCTTGGGCTTTTTCTCAGTGATATTTTTCCCACTCTAGTGATCCAGGACTCATTTTCGGTCCATGAGTAGCGATTTGATGGGCGAGAATTCCTCCAATAAGTAATGAGACCCCTCCTACGATTTTTAGACCTTTTCCAGTGTTATTTTCTAAGCCGCTCATCAGTGTACTCATCCATGTAACTCCAGGTGCTGTGCACTGTGTTCTTCTCATAAAAATAAGGTTAAAAAATAATTTCGCTCAGATTATATAGAAATTATTTTTTTGTCAATCCCTTCCTTTTTATGTTTTTGGAGTGTTTCTCTGCATCTTCTCTATCCAGTTTCCAATTGAGCCAAAGAGTTCGACAATGAGCAGATAGAGCGGTACACCAATGAAAAATCCCATAATACCCATGAAATGTTCTGCAATAAAGAGTATCAAGAATACGATTGGAGTTGGCAGCTTGAGGGACTGTCCGACAATACGAGGATTCAGAAAATATCATTCAAATGCATGGATGATAAAGAGCATAGTGATAATAGTGACGACGATACTCCAGCCAGGGTACTCGACTATTCCAGCGAAGAGAATAGGGATTCCACCGATAAAGACTCAGAGAATAGGGACAAAACTCGAGAGAAAGGTGATACATCCAAGCGCGAGGATATAGGGGAATACAAAGCTCCCATCGAGACTCAGCTGTCCATAAAAAAGGCCTATAACAAAGAGACCGAGAAGGGTGAGGATGGTATTTGCAATCGCTATTTTTCCCTGAGCACGAAATACGAGACCAAAGCTTTTTTGTATCTTTTCGAGTAACACCTGGATATCCCTGTAGAAAAATGCAAATGGTCATTTCTTTATCTGAGAAAAATATCCCTGTATTTTATCTGATTCGAGGAGCCAGATAAAGCTGAGTATGTAGGCAAAGAATATCTGGAAAAATATCCCACTGATGCGGAGGAATTCACTCAAAATAGTATTACTATCAGTGCTTGGAGATATGATATTCATAAAATCACCTACTTGATATGAGAGTGATCGCCATTGGCTGAGGGTGTCCTGGAGTCCAGATATGCCGAGGTCAACAGAGAATTTCTGAGAGAGTGATTGGAGGAGATTGATCATATCGCTCGTCAGTGTCGGTCCTATATCTCGTATAGCAAACACGAGAACTCATGCAAAGAGTATATAGAGTACTGAGAGGAGGACTTTTTCTTCTGAGAGGACCATTAATATCGACCGAAGTTGTTTTGGACTTTTTTCTGAGAGCTTCTGAAGATGATTCTGAGACCATTCCATTGCGAGACGGAAGAGATACGCACAGAGAAACGCTGTGAGGAAAAATACAACGAAATCTTTTATGACGAGGACGATGATGATGATTGCCACAATAGAGACTATTCTCTCGGCAAATATCCGAGTCATGATGTATTGTTTTACAAAATCGCGCATAGTGAATGGTTATTCAAATAGAGAACGAGCGAGATCTTCTGCTCGTGGTTCGTCTGGTGATGTCTCGGGCTGCAGTTCATTTGGCACTATGATGTTGATGGTCTGAGCGCCAAATGACTGAGCAACACTCTCCAGTACTTGATAGTAGGAGGCTTCGACGCATTTTGATTTACAGAATCCTGTTGTCTGTATCTCGAGCGTATTTCCATCAAGATGTATATTTGCGGTTTTGAGAAGAGGAATAATCGTACTCTTTATGCCTGCTTTCTCGAGTCGCCTCAGGAATTCTTCAGGGCTGAAAACACCGTCATCTATTTTTTCAACTGTTTCCATCATTGGAGCTGCCCCTGCTGGTATTTCATCTACGACAGGTGTCACTTCTTGAATTATCTCGGGTACTTCAGTTGGTTCTTTTTGTTCTATAGCTTCAGATACAATTTCTTCAATCGGAATTGGAGAATGAGCAGGAGTTTCTGCAATAGGAGCCTCATCTGGAATTGCCTTGAGGGTGTTAGTGTCTCGTTTTTCTGTGACAGGAGGGAGACTTCACTTCACTCGCTCGTAGAGCGCCATGCGGAGTATATCCATGGGTACTGATACTTGTCGGCTCTGGACAAATACACGCGTAAAGAGATCAAATATTTCCTTGTAGAGAGGAAATGCATTTTTATTGAAGGCTTCGTTGATATGGTCTACGATCCATTCTGTCATCTGAGTCGCAAATTGACGCACATCAATTGCTTCGTCGTCGATAGTATTGATGATATGAGCAATAGCAGCTCCGTCACCACTCATACAGGCATCAAATGTCTCGCGGAGAAATCCAGTATTGACGAGATGGAGAGCATCGATGACATTTTTTTCTGTGACAGATGCATCGATGATACACTTTTCTAGCATGGTGAGAGAATCACGGATACTTCCGCGCGCTCTGTGAGTAATCATTCGGAGGGCATTTTCTTCGTATGCTATTTTTTCTTGACCACAGATTTTGACGAGCAGGTCGTAGATGTCTTTTTCACCGAGCTTGGTCAGATCAAAACGGATAACACGAGAGAGCACTGTGTCGGGCACTTTGTGGATTTCGGTCGTTGCGAGCAGGAATATGACATGTGCTGGTGGTTCTTCGAGGGTTTTCAAGAGAGCATTAAATGCATTTTTAGAGAGCATGTGGACTTCGTCGATGATATAGACCTTGTATTTGCCTTGAGTGGGTGTGAATTTGGCATGTTCAATAATTTCACGAATATCATCAACACCAGTATAGCTCGCTGCATCTATCTCGATAACATCGATCATTTTTCCATTATCAAATGCGACACAATTGTCACATGCATGACAGGGGTTCCCATCTGGCGTGATGGCAGTACAGTTGACTGCTTCAGCAAATATTCGTGCAAGTGTCGTCTTCCCAATACCATGGAATCAGAAGAATATGTATCCATGATGAAAAGTCTGAGTTTTGCATGAATTCGCGAGGATTTTCTTCACAAAATCCTGACCGACAACATCGGAGAATTTTCTTGGACGATAGGACTGGTAGAGGGACATTCTAATAAAATACAAAGGACAAAATACAAAAGAAAAATGAGGAATTTCTTTTGTTTATGCTTATTTTATGCAGATATTTGTGGTTGCAACTTTATTATTTGCTTTATTGACAAATTATAAAATTAAATATAATAGTAATATGAAAATAATTGCATTGAGGCATGGAGAAAAAGATAAAGAGGGAAATTTGACTTCACATGGAAGAGAAATGAGTCAAAATTTAGGTGCAAGAATAGCACTTCTTCATAATCCAGTAGCTGTCTCTTCGTCTACTCCCCGTGTACGAGACACCGTCTCAGCACTCCTTGAATGAAATAAACATCCTTCTATTCCTGTCCGATTACGAAAGTACCTCAGTATTGATGGTTTTTCTGAAGAATTCAACATTCGATGGGAATCTGAATCAAAAAATAAAAAACAAGAAGATGTTATGCAGGATTTTCTTGACGGAAAATGGTGAGATATTACACCTCAAAAAGAAGCTCAGAAATTTATTCGAAAACTAATCCACATTGTTGGTCATTTTGATAGAAATAATGGTAAGAGGATGTCTGATGTTGCCTCCGGATTTCATGGAACAGCAATTGAATCAATTCTTTTAACTCTTTTCTGAGATGATGCTCCAGATAATTGGAAAACACCAATTAATTTTTCAGAACATGCTTTTCTCGAGGTGCAGAATGGAGAAAAATGAAATCCTATTCTCGTTGTTTTTTATCGTGATACTATAAAAACAATTACACTCACAAAAATGAGAGAACTTTATCAGGCATTATATAATCAGCGTTAGTGAGCTATTAGGATAGTAAATCTACAATTCCTCTTTCTCCATCTAGACAAATAATATCTCCTGTTTTGATGGCTTGTGTGGCTACCTTCGTACCTATGATGCAAGGTTTTTTGATCTCACGAGCCAGTATAGCCGCATGCGACAGTACACCTCCTTCGTTTGTTATAAAACCTCATATATCTTGCATAAAAGGCAGATAGTCTGGTCGTGTGGTACTAGAAATCATTATTTCTCATTTTTTGAGTTTCTTTAGATCTTTATGGGAATTGATGATGTGAGCTTTTCCTGTGACTTTTCACGGATAGGCGGTAACCCCGGTGATGCTATTTTTGTGAATAGAGGTCTGCTTGTCTAATTCTTCTAATTTTGATATATCAGTAATATTTTCTTCTCTATTTCTCAGGAATAATAGTGCACTATTTTCTTTTCGTCTCAGTATATCTTTTTTAGATGGCCATTTATTTTTTTCTATACCTGTCAATATCTCATCTTCTCTCATATAATAGAGCATTTCCTCTTCCAATAAAGGATATTTTTCTGCTATTTCACTATAAACTTCTCATATTTGATAAGAACTTCTTTCTCGATGAAAGTTTTTCCAGTCTTTGAAATTTGCATAGAGGCGATAGAGTTTTAAGAGTGATTTTTCGTCTTTGTTCCATTTTATATTTTTTATTTTTTCTAGTTCCTTTTTTTGTTGTTTATATTTTTTTTCTATATTTTTTAGAATTTGCTTCGCAGATTCCTGTGTTGTCTCCTTTACTTTTTTCTCTATGTCTTTTTGGCTTTTTCCATGAAACATCACATCATACATTCAATAGCTCCTGTATTTGAGAGCAAGTTTTTCTATTCTTCCTAGTTGTTTTTCTTTTGCTAGGATAGCCGTTTGAACTACATCATATTCCCACTCATCACTTGGCAACATCTGATCTGGCTGAGAAAGTGTATGAAATATTTCTTTCCAATTTCTTATTCACTTCTGTTGGATTATTTCTTGAAACACATCGGAGAGAATCTCCTCTATGTAGGAATAGAGAAGCCAGGTGGAGAGACTGATTTTTCTATTGTGTTTCATATATTCTCTGAGTGTGTGTGAGGGTTTATTTTTGAGGTGTTTTCTCTCTCCTTTATCTAGAAAACTTATAAATTCTCTGTAATCTTGTGTGATTGTTTTGTATATTTTTTTGTACCATTCTGCTCTTTCTTCTCCTGTGAGCAAATTGCGTATTTTTTCAAATGCTTTTTTGTGTCAAGGTTCGTCATAAAAAACAGACACAAGTCAGTCTTTTATTCGGTAGAGTTCATTTTCTATCTTCACATCAAAATATTGAGATAATCTCTCACAGTATCCATAATGGAAGAGATTAATTCTCTGGTAGGACATTTGTCTATCGTAGGTGAATGCCCAGCTTATATTTTCCTTTCTTTCAAGTATTTTCACTACACCATTCTCCGCGTCCACTTCGACTAGATCACCATCATCAATAATACTTGTCACTTGTTTGATGCCAACAACACTTGGTATTCCAAATTCTCGTGAAACCACAGATACATGACCTGTTATACCTCATTCCTCAGCAACTATTGCGGCAGCTTTTCTCATTATTGGTACAAAATCAGGAGAAGTATTCATGACGACAAGTATGTCTCCTTCCTCCATTTTACTGAAGTCTCGTGTACCTAGTATTATTTTTGCCTTACCCACTCATCGTCACTTACAGGCTATTCTTCCAGAGAAACAATTTTGTTTATTATTTGTTGCGAGATATCTTTTTGAGAATTTCTTTGCCTCTTCGCCTATTACTAATTGTGATTCATTCTGGTGATTACAGATATAGGCGTGATAAGCTATCCTCTTATCTATTTCTTCTTTATTTATTTTATTTTTTAAGAGAAGGTCATGTATTTCTTCTGGTGTCATATCACGGATAAGTCCCTCATCATATCCCGTCAAATTGCTTATGCTTTTAAAGAGTCATTCTGCATAATGTTGCACTTTGTTGACTTGAAATTTATAATGATCCTTAAGGTAAACAATGAAACCCGCTATATCAATTACTGATGCTTTCCCAGGAAATGATTTTTTCAGTTTTATCTTCTTTTCCTGCATCTCTTTTTCTTCTCGGATTATCTTTTTGAGATGGTTTTCCGCTTGAGATTTTGGAAATCATAGGAGCATGTCATAATAATCTTTCTTGGCCTTTACTGTTTCCTCGAAGTATCCTAGGCTCGCTGTGTAGTATTGCTTGTATATTTCATCAATTTTTTTCTCAATTTCAACTGTGATTTTATCTTCAAATTTAGTACGCAATTCTAGAATCAAGACCTCTTCTTGTCGCTGGTATGTTCTTTTTGTCGGGTATGTAGCTATGGCAAAATCCTCTTCCGATAGCTTACTCTGATGTAGGGAACGAACTACAGCTCTATCTAGCTGTCTCATAAAAGTCGGCACAATTCATATTTCTTCATATATTTTTATGAAATTCCTATACCCATTCCATGCATCTTGACGGTTTTTGTATTCTTTTTTGAAAGTCCTTTTTGCCTTTTCTACGACTTTATTTATTTCTTTTTCTCCTTCTTGGAGCATACTATTTTTTGCTAGAACTCGCTCAAGAGTGTAATCAAATTCGCTCTCATCTTGTACAGCGAAATACCAGTTTACTTTATGATTTTCGGAAGTAGATATGACTGTTATATCATTCTCCCAGAGAGGATGTGGTATTTTTGCCCGAGTACAAAATATTCTATTTGGGTACAGATAACATGCCCTTCATCATTCTGAGAGAAATTGTTTACCTTCTAGAGAGTATTTACTTCTTGATAAAATTTTTACCACTCCATTCTCTGCATCTACTTCGACGAGGTCACCATCTTTGAGTATTTTTGTTGCGTTTTTTGTGCCGATGATGCAGGGTTTTTTGAGCTCTCGTGCTATGATTGCCGCATGACAGGTTATGCCACCCTCATCTGTTACAAAAGCACTTGCACGATGCATAGCTGAGATAAAAGATGGAAATGTCATCTGGGTGACAAGAATATCACCAACATTCACCTTATCAAGTTGACTCGTATGAGTTACAATCTTTACTTTTCACTGTATTTTACCTCGATATGCTGTAACTCACCGAATAGGGGTACCGTCATCGAGAGTGTTTCAAGAAGGTTCAATCAGAATTGGCATTTCTTGAAATATTGATTCTCAATGAAAATATCAGAAACTCACCTTGTCAGAATATTTTTCAGGTACACCGTCAAGAAAACTTGTAGCCCTGTAATATTTCATTTCTTGAAAGGAGATTCAATACTGGAAACCCATTTGCTCAACAATTGGACGAGCAAGAAAAAAAAGGTAGTAAAAAACATCTGTTCGTTCCGTGCGAAAGAAGACAAGTTCTTGTATCTGTTCAAAGAGAGCTTTCAAAGGTTCCGGGATAGTAATTTTCTTATTGTTTTGTAAAGGAGAGATATGTCGTCTCATTTCATCTATTTCTTGTACAGTATATGGAGCAGAAAAACCATCTCGCACCTTGACCCAACCAGCTTTATCTACAATTTCCTGATTTGTTTTGCCATCTCGTATCATATCATCGAGCATCATATGAAGATTAGGCTTGATCGGAAAACTCGCATCACCAATAAAAGTATCAATATCAGTTGTAATATATTTAGGAACTTCTATTTGAAGTTTTTTATTGTAATATGATTCTATACTATGAGTAATCCATATGAAGGTCATGGCGACTGACATTATATTATACACTTCTTCAAATTTTTGGTGGAGAGAGGTATTTGAGACAATAAGCTGTTTAATCCTCATTTCGCTCTGATACATAAAGTGAGAAAGTGATAGAGTGAGGTCAAATATTGAATGCGACACAAAATACCTTTCCAGATCAGCATCCATACTATCAAAGACCTCTTGACTATAATACCACATACCCTCTTGGAAAAGCATTGCCTCCATTGAGAGAGATTCAAATCAAGCCCTTTGAATATTGGTTGGCGTGAACGATTGTTCTGAAAAGGATAACATAAATGCCCCCCATAAACGCTCGAGCCAAGGTTCCCAAGTAAATGTGCGTATCCCCCCGGGAATAGATATTTTCTCATAAAATGAAAAATCTCGTGATAAAGTTGTAATTGGTCTCGCCTGCAGAATGTATATTTTACCGTCGGCATAAGCCCACTCTATATCGCAAGGAAACCCGTAGTGATTTTCTATTTTTATAATGAGCTGCGATAGTACTGATAATTCCTTTTTTGTGAGAATTGGTTTTTCTTGTACGCGATTTTCTATATCTCTCCATTCGTTTTCTCCATTCGTATTTCTAAATATTCCTTTCTTCTTTTCTGCTATGTGTTCAGAAATTATTTCTCAGGATGATTTACTGATTACAAATGAATCTGGAGTTACTTCGCCTGATACAACAGCCTCTCCGAGTCACCATGATCACTCTATGACGATCTCATCTGTATTTTCGGTGACAGGATGTACTGAAAATGCGACTCCCGCTGATTCTGCATCGACCATGCTCTGCACCACGACGGCTACTGAGATATGTAAGTCTCCGAGTCATTTCTCGCTTCGGTAGAAGAGTGCCCGTGGGGTAAAGAGCGACGCCCAGCAGGATTGAATCTTTGTGATTATGTCCGTTTTTGGCACATTCAGATAGGTGTCCAGTTGTCATGCCCATGCGTGCTCTGCTCAGTCTTCAGCAGTTGCGGAAGAGCGAACAGCGACAAAATCTGTCTTGATTGTTTTGGTGTATTTTTGTATTTCTTTTTGAATTTTTTCTGAGATGATTCCTCCGCGTATGAGTTCTTGTATTTCCTCTGATGCATGCTCTATTGAACCGACATTGTTATGGTCGAGCTTTCCTAGTATTGTCTGTATTTCTGCTCGCAGATTATTGCTGTCTATGAAGTTTTCAAATGTCTCTGCAAGAACGACAAATCCTGGAGGAATTGCTATGCCTGCTTGAGTCATCTCACCGAGAGAAGCTCACTTTCCACCTGCTTTGCCGGCATCATTTTTGGATATTTTATCAAATGAGAGAATCATATGGCTCTATTATATCGCTATTTTGGAATTGTGTAGAGTATTATAGACTATCGATTTTTGGAAAATATATATACTTTTGCTATGTCTCACGAACCACCTATCTATCTCGACTATGCCTCTACTTATCCTCGCCGTGAGGAAGTCATGGCTGCTCGCCGTCAATTTGAAGAGTCTTCTTATGCCAATGTCGGACGAGCCAATTATGATCTCGCTGAAGCAGCTCTGGTTGCATATCAGGACTCTAAGAAAACTGTTGCAGCTTGGATAGGATGTGAACCTGTAGAGGTTCTCTATACTTATTCGGCGACTTATGCTATAAATCTCCTCGCTCTCACCATGGAGCATAATGGAGTCATACAAAAAGGGGATACTATCCTCCTCTCTCTCTCTGAACATCATGCAAATATTGTTCCCTGGCAGATGCTCGCTGAGCGAGTGGGTGCAGTTGTGAAATTTGTCTGATTAGATGAGCATTATTGTATCGACTTGGATGACCTCAAAAATAAACTCGATAATACTGTCAAAGTTGTGAGCTTGCAATATGCGAGTAATGTTACTGGGGCGATTCATCCTCTTGAAAAGGTGAGAGATATTATCGGTTCTGAGAGACTTTTTATCGTTGACGCATCGCAGATGGGCCTTCATTGACCTCTTTCTATGTCTGATATACATTGTGATGCTATGGTTCTGTCATGACACAAGATGATGGCAGATACGGGTATTGGTGTGCTCGCTCTCTGGAAAGTCCTTCAAAAAGCATGGCAATCACCCGTGAGTGGTGGCTGAGCGATTAATTTTGTCCATACTGATGGATATGAGCAGGCAGGGATACCAGAGCGATGGGAGCCTGGCACACCTCATATCACTGGAGCTGTCACGCTCTGAGCTGCTGTCGGATATCTCCAAAAAATCTCTCCAGAGCAGAAGAAAGATTATGCTCACCTTATCGAGCTTATAGATGCTCGATTTGAGTCATATATCGCAAGAGGACTTCAAGTTTTTCATTCGAGAAAAACAGGATCTATCGGTGTATGGTCATTTGCTCTCTCAGGAAAACACCCCAGCGATATTGCTGATGTATTTGCAGATCAGGGTATATGTCTGCGCTCAGGGCATCACTGTTGTGAGCCTCTTCATGAGCATCTCTGAGTCGCGTGAACTGTTCGTATGAGTATCGGATATGATACGACACAGGCAGAAATAGAGAGATTTTTTGCGGTTCTCGAGTCTTTATTATAATGAGTCTATATGCACAAAATTCGCTTCCTCTTTTTGCAGGCTATTTTTCTCATGACACCGCTTATCTACGCGTGGCTCTATATACCAGGTATTGGTTTTGATCTCGCTCGAGTGGTGAAATTCATGTTGCCAAGTGTTTCATGGTCAGGATTTGAATCCGTGAAAGTGAGCTTTTTCCTCGTCTGTACTGCGGGAGCTCTCATTGCTCATCTTATTCATGTTTTCTTGTCTAAAAAAGCCGTCTACCTCTCTCGTTGCTTTTTGATTTGTCTTGGAGTAGTCTTTCTATGGACGATTATATCACTCTGAATCAATTATGATATTAATCCTTATTTTACCTCTGGAAATCCTGAAAAACGACACGGATGGTTTTTCTATATGGCCCTCTTTGTCCTCTTTTTCCTCCTCAAATCTGTCTCATCAGAAGAGCGTCGCAGGCTCTTCTATACGAGCTTTGTAGCGTTTCTATGAGTCCTCATTTATGCAGTCTTTCAGAAGATAGGTCTAGATCCACTTGCACCATTTTATGAGACGCGTCTCGATATGAGGAGAGCTTTTGCAAATCTCGGTAATCCGAATTATCTTGCTGGATTTGTTCTTATCATGTTACCACTTCTTCACGAGACAATATTTGTACACAAGGGTGAACACAAGGCCTTCTGGGATATCATTCTCTGGGTCGTTGGCGGAGTTGTCATCTACTGGACAGGGAGCTATCTCGCTTGGATTATTTTTGCAGGATATGTCCTCGTCATATTATTGACACACATTGTGCCCAAAAAGAAGCACCGCGATACTTTTTGGATTTCTCTCGTTGTGATTGCATTTTTGGTAGGTATTTTATTCTGGCAAGAATATGGTCGTGAGATTCTCGAGATGCAAAAGATGAAGTGATTTATTGCACGATGGTATCTCTGGAAAACGGGTGTGGCAGGATTGATGCACGACCCGTGGCATTTCCTCTTCTGATATGGTCCAGATGGTTTCCTCGCTGTATCTGAGTATTTCCGTCATCCACTTCTCTCAGTTTACGAAGATCCAGCTTATCGTATAGACAGGAGTCATAATGTCTTTATCGATTCTGCTCTGCATTTTGGTGTGCCAATTGTAGTAGCTCTTCTCATCCTCATTGCGAGACAAATTCCTCATATTTCACATGGAAAGAGAGTCGCTCTTCTTCTGTTTGCGCTGTATTTTTCTTTTAATATACCTGTCCTGATACATTTCCTCATCGTTTTACAGATTCTTACTTATCCTCAGACACAAAAGGTTCACCACTGATAAGTCCGTGATTTTGGAGTGCTTCTGCGACTTTTTTTCAGAAAGATCTCTGGCTTTTCTCAAATGTCCAAGTCGATAATTCTTCTATTTTTGAGACAGCTTTGAGTATCTTTTGTCGTGCTATCGGACCAATACCAGGTATCTCATCGAGGAGTGTTTTCGTGTAGGATTTTTCTCGAGAATTTCTGTTATAATTGATAGCGAATCTGTGTGCTTCATCACGAATTTTCTGGAGTATCATGAGCTCGGGTGATCATTTTTCCAGGAGAATGGCATCTGATTTTTTTGGGAGAAATACTTCCTCAATTCGTTTTGCGAGGGAAATAATTGGAGGAATTCATCGTTCATCGTTCATCGTTCATCGTTTTTTATCTTCACTTTCTTCATTTTGCATTTTGTATTTTGCATTTTGTATTGCGAGTACTGCTCGCCCGAGTTGTCCTTTTCCACCATCGATGATGATGAGGTCTGGCCATGAGTCTTCGCCACGTATTGCTCCTAGACTGCGTCTCGTGAGTATTTCTTCCATAGATGCAAAATCATCTATTTTCCCTGTTTCGAGTGTCTTTATACGGTATTTTTTGTAGCGCTTGGTATCTGGTTTTCCATTGACGAGGACTGATTTACTCGCTACCGTGTGTTCGCCGTGGCTGTGTGATATATCAAAACATTCAAATACAATTTCTTTCTTCTTTTGGAGTGTTTTATTTTCTATTCAGAGCTTCTCTAGGAGATCAATCATTGTTTTTTTGGAGAGAGTGGCATTTTTGAGTCATGACATTTCTTCTTGGTATGCGAAGTTGAGGAGATTTGTGTGAGCGAATTCTAGAATACGGACTTTTTCTCCACGACTTGGTTGTCTCACGGATATTTTTTCTTTTTTTGCCAATTCTGTGAGATCAGAGAGGTTTTCTAGGGGTATATCTGTATAGAGATTTTTTACTCCTTCCTGGATGATGTATTGTATCATGGCTTGCTCAACGAGCACTCGTGCTTCCTCTTGAAGAGGATTTTTGAGCTCATATTCGTGAATACCGACTATCATGCCATTTTTTACCTCTACACAGCTCATAAAGATGCGATTGTATTTCTCGAGCATGACTACCACAGTTGCATCTCATTCTATAGCATCGCGTACTAT
The DNA here is from genome assembly GCA_023268615.1 of Candidatus Altimarinota bacterium. Classification (GTDB taxonomy): domain Bacteria; phylum Patescibacteriota; class Gracilibacteria; order BD1-5; family JAGOOR01; genus JAGOOR01. The sequence continues at coordinate 33,056 of JALQUC010000015.1, forward strand.
CTGAGTATTTCAGATAGTCTCTATTTGTGTTATGAGATTTTTATACTCATTCGCTTCTTCATATTTTCTCTCGAGGGCTGCTTTTTTCATCTTTTCTTTGAGGTTTTCTACGACATTTTCCTGTTTTCCCATGAGGAAATTTCTCGCCTCAGAGAGTCTCTCTAGATAGGTATCTATTTTTGCTCTATCACCGGTACAGTGCCCAGGACAGAGTCCTATGTAGGTATCTATACATGGTGGTCAGAATTTCTCTATTTTTTCGTGATTTCCGAGCTTGAAAAGCTTCCGAATGAATCGTACAAAGCTGTAGGTATCAAAGTACTGACTATAGGGTCAGAAATACTGTCCAGTTTTTGTTTTTATTCTGGTGCGAATGAGACAAGGGATTTCTTCATCTGTGATCTTGATGTAGGAGAGATTTTTTCCGTCTTTCATGAGCACATTGTATTTTGGCTGATTTGTTTTTATGAGATTGGTCTCGAGCATGAGCGCCTCCACATCTGTTTTTGTCTCTATATAGTCAATTTTTTCGACAATTTTTACCATTTTCTTTTTGGCAAAATTGAGTTCAGCTCCAGGCACAAAGTATGATCTCACTCGTGCCTTGAGATTGTTTGATTTTCCTATATAGATGATGACTCATTCGCTATTTCTCATCAGATATACCCCGGGGCAAGAGGGGATGTGACTATAGATTTTTATTTCTTTTTCGGGCATGCGTGTATATTAAATACAAAGTGCAAAGTTCAAAATACAAAATAGCTCAATAAAAAACCTCTCGAGAAATCGGGAGGTTTTTTATTGAGAGTGCAGCTGAATTATTCTGCCATGAGACGAGTAATAGCAGCATCAAAGTTTGCTTCTGGTTGAGCACCTGAGACGACCTCGTATTTACCAGTCTTGGTATTGATGAGGACATTTCCAGGAGTACCATTAACGCCGAACTTTGTAGAACCTTCTGCCATGTGTGTATCAACTCGAGCTTTGAATTTGCCACTATCGACACATTTTTTGATAGTTGCAGCATTGAGACCTACTTCTTTCACCGCTGCATCTATGACATCTTGAGAAGGTGTTCCTTTTGTGAAGATGCTTTCAACAAATGCAAAGTATTTCGCACTGCCTCCTGCTTCTCCGACACATTCAGCTGCCTGAGCTGCTGGCATAGCCTGTGGGTGGAATGGAAGAGGATAGTGCTTGAATGCGAGAGCGAGCTTGCTACCATATTTTGCTTCGAGATTTTTGATAGCACCTGAGTCGTGAAGTCTCTTACAGAAAGGACATTCGAGATCAGAGTACTCAATCCAGAGAATCTGAGCTGCTTTGTCACCCTTTACATAGGTATCAGCTGTGAGTTTTGCGATATCATCCTGAGTGAGAGAGCCTGTTGCTTGTGGATCAGCTGCAGGAGGAGTATCAGCAGATGGTTGTTCACCATTGAGCGTCCCTGTTTGTGATTCGAGAGATTGTTTTACATTTTGAGCGTATTGAGAGCTATTGACCATCTCTTTGTAGAGCTTGTAGTTCTCTCGTCCGCCAACCTGATCTATTTGTGGCATTTGTACGAGGAAATAGTTTGCAACAATTGTTATAATAGTGCTAGCAGCAATAGCGGCATAGATACGAGAATGATTATGATTGTCCATAGTTTGGATTGTATTTAGGAATTAGAAGGACGAGCCTAGTATATATTTGGGAGGCATATTCGCAAGGTACGATTTGGTGTTTGGTCTTTACTTTCTGGGAGCGCATTGTACACTCACTTTTACTCTCTTTGGAAATATTTCTTTGACAGTTGTGGACTTTTTTTTAGAATGCACGCACATTATACGGAGGGATGGCAGAGCGGTTTAATGCAACAGTCTTGAAAACTGTCGTGGCGCAAGTCACCCTGAGTTCGAATCTCAGTCCCTCCGCCATGAATTATTCATAAATTCCAGCTTGCTGGGATTTTTTATTCTTGTTTGCAAATATGAGTAAATCCCAATAATTCTTGTATTGTTTTATCTTTATTACCGTCTTGTTATGTCTGATGTTCTGGTTGGTTTTATTGGTCAGGGCTTTATTGGTCGCAATCTCGCTGATGATTTTGAGCGCAGATGATACCGTATTTTTCGTTATTCAAAGAGACTTGATACACCAGAAAATCGTCAAAAACTCTCAGAATGTGATATTGTTTTTATTGGTGTGCCAACCCCGACCACTCCAGAGGGATTTAATTGCGATACGCTCCGTGAAGTGCTCTGACTCGTGGGAGTCGGTAAAACAGCCGTTATCAAATCCACCATGATGCCCGGGACTTGTGAGTTTCTCCAGGCTCTCTATCCTGACCGTTTTGTGTTTCATTCGCCTGAGTTTCTCGCTGAAAAGACAGCTGCCTATGATGTAGCCAATCCTACCAGAAATATCATAGGTTATCCTCTCGATACCCCAGAATATCGTGATCGAGCTCAGACTATCATGGATATACTGCCAGATGCGCCTGTGAACATCATCTGTACGGCCAGAGAAGCAGAATTTATCAAATACGGGAGCAATTCCTTCCTCTATCTCAAGGTTGTTTATGCAAATATCCTCGCTGATTTGGCAAAAAATGTCGGTGCGAATTGGGATGTCATCGCCCAGGGTATAGGTTCTGATCCGCGTATATGACCGAGTCATCTGCAAATCGTCCACACTTCATGAGTCGAGGGGGATATTCCAGGCAGATGAGCAGGAGGGCATTGTTTTATCAAGGATTTCGCAGGACTTGTCGAATATATCAAAAAATCTGGGACAGATCCTCTTGGCGAAGCGTTTCTCGCTGCAGCAGAACAAAAAAATATCAGACTTCTGATGGATTCCCACAAAGACCCCAACCTTTTGACAGGGGTCTATGGTGAGCTCTCAAATTCATAGCTTTTTCTTGCAAAAATAGACGGAATAGGGTAGTATGATGGTATGTCTTTTACCAATCACTCACCCTGGATAGAACAGATAGATCAGACGATTGAATTTCCTTCACTACAGAGCAATAAACGGTCTGAGGTCGTCGTTGTAGGAGGGGGTATCTCTGGTATTTCAACAGCATTTCAGATTTTGACTCACACAGAGCTCTCTGTGAGCCTGATTGAAGCCAAGAAAATCGCTCGTTGAGCCACTGGCCATAATGCTGGACAGGTGGTCCTCTATTTCGAAAAACCATTTCAGGAAATAGTGAGAGAATATGGCCTAGAAAAGGCTATAGATGGTCAAAAAGCTCTTTTCCGAGGATTTGATATTCTCCAGGAAATGATGGAGAAGGTAGATATCCTCGAGCACCTAGAAATGTGTGAGGGTTTTATGGGTGTCAGATCTATGCATCAGCTCTCACTTCACCTCGAAAATAAATATCTGCGTGATACGGGTTGAGCCCAATTTGATGCTTTATTTGTCGATCAAAACTGGGAATACCGAGCAGATATACCAGCGCGATTTCAGGATCTGATAACTTTTGTTGATGCAGCGTATATTTCTGAAAAACTCCAAACAAAAGAGTATTTTCCAGTTTTACTGACTTCAAAGAAGGCTTGTACCAACTCTGCATTTTTCTGCCAAAAAGCCGTGCAATACCTCCTCGCTGAATTTCCACATCGTTTCAATATCTATGAAAATTCACCAGTGACTGAGATTCGTTTTTGCCCTGATGCTGACAATCAGGTCTGGTCTGGATCCTCTAAAATAGATACTCAGGATGTTATCTTGTGTACAAATGGTTTTGAGCATTTTCATATTGTCGACCTGTGTAATCCTGACTCTCGTGAGCGTGATCGTGAATTTCATAAAAATGTTCATGGACTCGTGGGATATATGGCATGATTTTATGCTGATCATGGTCGTCCGAGCGCGATTAGTTATTACCCTGATCCAGCACCAATTGACTGGCAATCTGAACAGTATTTCTATGTCACTCGCAGGACAACCGTTGTAGATGATAGTAAAAAAAGTCTCGTGTGTGTCGGAGGTCCAGACAGTCTCGTCCCACATGATGTTCCCTATGATGAGACAACACACGACCCCAAGGAAGCATACCAGGAAATCCGCACTTTTCTCAAGCAATATCGCACTGAGAAAATCCCCAAAGAATTCGATTATAAATGGCACGGACTCATGGGATACACACATACGGGAATCAGGTATATAGGGCAAGACCCAAACACACATCACCTCTGGTATAATCTCGGATGTAATGGTGTAGGTATCGTATGATCTGCGTATGGTGGATGGAAAATAGCAAAAATTCTCTCAGGAACTTCTTTTGCAGCGAGCATATTTGATCCTCGGTAGAGCATTCTCAGAAACATACAAAAAACAGAAACAGAGAATAGAAACACAGAGGATTTATTTGTCCGGATATTAGAAATGAGTATTATCTCTTTATGTCTCAGAAAAAAGTTCTTGTCTGACTCTCTGGTGGAGTGGATTCCGCTGTTTCTGCCTATCTCCTCAAGGAACAGGGGTATGAGGTAAGTGCTGGATTTATGATTAATTATCTGACAGAGGATGACAGCTGTCCGACACGAGTCGATATGGCTGTTGCAAGAGAAGTCGCAGCGTATCTGGATATACCGTTTTTTACTTTTGATTTCATAGAGGAATATGAGAAAAGAGTCTTGAACTATATATTTGAATGATATAAACAATGACTCACGCCCAATCCTGATGTATTTTGTAATACTTGGGTCAAATTTGATCTCTTTCGAGAAGAAGCGATTTCTTATGGGTATGATTTTGTTGCAACCGGGCACTATGCACAAATAAGAATGAATAATGAAGAATGAATAATGAATAATGGTGGATTGCAATTATTACGGGGAGTTGATCCAGAAAAAGATCAGAGCTATTTCCTCTCTGCGCTCTCTCGTGAACAACTCTCTCAAGCTATGTTTCCGATTGGTCATCTGCCAAAGTCAGAAGTGAGAGATATTGCGAGAAAAGCAGGCCTTCCAAATGCTGAGAGGAAAGATTCACAGGGATTGTGTTTTGTTGGAAAAGTGAATTTCTGAGATTTTCTCAAGGCGCATATTCCTGCTCAAAAAGGTGAAATACGAGACACTTCAGGTCGTGTGATTGGTGAACACGATGGAGCATTTCAATATACCATTGGTCAGCGAAAGGGGATAGCTGTTGGTGGTGGTCCTGCCCTTTTTGTCCTCGAAAAAGATGTCGTCAATAATATCATCATTGTCTGAACCGAAGACGATGAGCGACTCTTTAGAAAATCGTGTACCCTCGCTCAGATGAACTGGCTCACTGATGTCCCACTTCCTCTCGAGTGTGAAGCTCAAATACGGTACCGACAGGCTCCGCAGAGCTGCCTGATAACAATGAATAATGACGAATGAATAATGACGAATGAAGGAATTGATCTTCATGTCGCTTTTGATACACCACAACGAGCCATTACTCCGGGGCAAGTGTGTGCTCTCTATGATGGTGATAGAGTTCTCGGGAGTGGAATAATCACCCTATAGTTTTGTATTTTTCTCTACCCTGCAAGTCCTCCTAGAAGACACAAGCCGATATATTATATTTCCTATAGTTCTCAGGGGTGGTATGTTTCCTATATATCAGTACCACGAAAATAATTGTGATTGTTTCATGCATTCTACAAAACCTGCATATCCAATGAAGTTTTTCTTATCACGAGATATGATCCATGCATTTTCCTCTTGTGAGAGTTGTTGGATTTTTTCTGGTGCACTTGGGAGTCACTGATAATTTGTATTTTGAAGTGCTCCATATTTCTGGAGAAAACCTATCCAGCGACGACAGAGAGTACACTCATCATCATAGTAGATGATGATAGAATCAGAGAGTTTTTCTTTTGGCATACTGAGAGCATATATGGAGAGGTATCAATGTCCAAGGGCACTTACTTGTATTTTGTTATTCTTTTGCTATGATTTCTCTATATTTCTTAGTATTTTTCATATGTCATTTATTGATGAATTCAAATCATTTGCTATGCGTGGTAATGTCGTCGACCTCGCTGTTTGAGTCGTTATTGGAAGTGCTTTTGGCAAGATTGTGAGCTCACTCGTTGCTGATGTGATCATGCCTGTGATATCGTTTTTGACAGGAGGCATCGATTTTACGAATTATAAATTTGTTATCAAAGAAGCCGTTGAAGAAGTCCCAGGACTTCAAAAAGCTGTTCCATGAATATCTCTCAATTGGGGGAGCTTCGTCCAGGCATCTATAGATTTCTTTATTATCGCATTTTGTATTTTTCTCGTGGTCAAGGCTATGGCAAAGATAAAAAAACCAGAACCAGAAGATCCAAAAGGTCCTACGCAAGAACAATTACTTGCGGAGATTCGGGATTTGTTGAAGAAAAACTAAATTACAAATTCTCCACCACGGTAAATCACGACTTCACTTCCATCCTGGAGTGTGGCAGTGACTGTGCGATCCGTCGTGCTCATCATATCTGTATGGATGACACTGTCATTGTAGCCGAGACGAGTCCACTCCTCATCTGTCGTATTTGCCACATCACCGGTGTAGGCGTCTTTGTATGCCATTCCGAGAGCGATATGAGTATTACCAAATGGTCCTCCGACATTTTCATCATACAGTGTTTCTCCCATAAATTTTGTAATACGAGACAGTCTCCTGTCTGTGAGAGAAAATTCACCAGCCTTATCTGCATCTTTCTGGGCAATCATTTCTTTGAGCAGTGATTCGTTTTCAGTCGCTGTTGCATTGACCACGAGTCCGTCTTTGAATTCTAGTTTGATTCATCGGATGATGTTACTCTGGTAGGAGAGCGGCATATTGTAGCGTATCCAGCCATCTGTTCCTCTCCAATCTGGACTGGTGAAGACTTCAAAGCTTGGGATATTTCTCCCACTTCCTCCGAGCCATTTTCTCTTTTCTCCGATTTTTACTTTCAGATCAACATCTTCACCCACAACATGCACCCATTCTATATTCATAGCAGTGAGTTTACCCGTGAGTGTGGTGAGCATGGCTTCTGTTTCTTGCCATCGCTTGATTGGCTCGTCATTATCGAGATAGCAGGCATTGATGATTTCTCCCCAGTATTCCTCGAGAGACATACCGGCAAATGATGCCATAGCCTCAGTGCCATAGAGCCCGAGAGTCCAGGTAAATTTTCCTTCATTTTCCTTTTTCTGCATCGCTTCACGATATGGCTTTATCGTCTTGAATCGGTTCATCACTTTTGTTCCATCGATACCTGCGAGTTCGTATTTCTCGTGTTCTGCTATCATGTAGAGTCGATGATCACAGTCCTCGACAGTGCCGAGAAGTCGTCTCATCGGACGGTAGTCTATCTGCTCATCATTTGCGAGGTGAAAAAAACTTCTCTGCAAACCGTCAGGAATGATATCGACGATAGGATGTCCACCAGACTTCAATACAGCATCGTGGAGAGGCTGGAGCATTGGTCGTGCACATTCTGGTACACAGAGGAGGACGACTTCTCCTGGCTTGATACCTGCACCGCCACCGAGGGCGAAATTGATGAGGACATCGGCGTAGCGTTCTAATATTTTGGTATTTGGTGTAAACATAATGAAAAATTAATAATGAATAATTGATGAATTTATCAGATTTTTTCTAGGAGCTCAGGGGCTACTTTATTTTTTCCAGGAAGCGTATTGTAGATGGAATAATTTTTTCATTCTTCACGAGGGATTTTATCGAGCTTCGTTTTGCTGATTCTTTTCGATTCCTCTATTATTTCCTTGAGCCCACAATCGTCTGAGAGGAGCATAGCATTTGCGAGTATATTTGTAATTGGGCGACTGAGAAATATTTTTCCCTCACGCATTCTGTATGCGGGTAATACGCCTAGATGATAGACACCTTCTTTGTAGTCTGTGTATTCTTCTGTGTCTTCTTCTCCGTCAAAACTATAGGCATAATCTGTCGCTGTTTTTTTTGTCTGCGAGCGAAGTCTTGTGACTTTTTCACGCTGGTAGAGGAGTATGTCTTTGTATGTTTTTTCATCCCAAAAATGACACTCAACCGTTATTCACTTGACGAGAAATGAGATACTGAATTGTTGAAATACTGCGTCTGTGAATCATTTTGCTATCCTATCAGTATTATATTTCTGGAAGTATTTCGAGGAGAAAAGTTTTGGGAAAAAAGTTGGTGTCACGAGGAATTGGAGGTCAATATCTGAGTCAGGAGTGATGCTATAATCCTGACCGTATGACATAGATCCAGTGAGTATGACAGCACTCCCAAACTGTGTGATTTCTGGAATCAGTCACTCTATGATTTTGATTCTTTTTGTCGTTTCGGTTTGTGCGATTCGCGGTTTCGGAGGTGTGAAATCTTTATCGAGCATGGCTTGATTATAGAACAAAATACAAAATTCAAAGCCTAAAATTGGGGATTTACACCCGATTTTTTTTTGACTTACGAAAGTGTTTGCCTAGTATTTCATCTATGATAAAAACAAAAACTACTACAAAAAAGAGCCCTGCTAAAAAGGCTCCAAAAACATCTGCTCCAAAAAAGATAGCAGAGAAAAAGACTACTCCAGTCTCTCAGAAGGCTGCAACAACTCCAAAGAAAACAGCTCCAAAAAAATCTCCAGTCAAAAAAGTAGCTGCTAAAGTCGTAGAGCCAGTGGTAGAAAAAACCACACCTGTTGTCAAAAAATCTACACCATCTGGAGGGAAAGAAGGAGTCAAAATGCTTGGTATACTCCACCTCGCAGGAAATCTCCTCTCAGGTGGAACACTTGGTCTCATCCTTGTCGTTCTCTACTATTTCATTCAGAAAAATAAGCTCTCGACACTCGAAAAAGAAACTTGTTTTGAGATTATTAATTTCAATCTGAGCTTTATTATTTACGCATTTACAGCGTCAATCCTCATCATACTCATCATCGGTATCCTCTTGGTTCCTATCGTTTTGATTACCTGGCTCGTCCTCATGATAGTCGGATTTATCAAGCATCTCTCAGGTGAAAATTATAAATATCCATTTATAATTCGCTTCGTGTCATAATTTAGGGTTGCCTTTTTCGGAAAATCTCTACTATTCCTCTCGTGCCAATGTAGCTCAGCGGTAGAGCACAGGACTCATAACCCTGTGGTCGGCGGTTCGACTCCACCCATTGGCACCATTTTCGTAAACGAAAATAGAAGAAGAAAAAGTAAAAGAAAAACAGAGGATTTTTTCTTAGAAAATTGACTTTGTCTAATTTTTCATACAGTATAAGGACATATCGCGGGGTAGAGCAGTGGTAGCTCGTCAGGCTCATAATCTGAAGGTCGGTGGTTCGATCCCACCCCCCGCCACCAAAGAAACATAAAAAAGACTTCCAAAAAAGGAGTCTTTTTATTTTAATTCGTAAGAAAATACCTAGAATTACTTTATGACTTTTCAAGAACAATTAGATGTTGTCGTTCGAGACTATTGATATTTAAATGAAAAAGCTTCTTATTACGAAGATTTTCAGGCTTCTTTTGTAGCAAATGTAAGAGAAAATACACCTATCTTGCTTTCTAAAATTACTGAATTAAAAGATCAGATGTGAATGTGGTCTTTTGTTGATTTTGTGCAAGAAAAACTTGAATCAAAGGTTATTTCTGATGAGTTTTATTCTGTTATTCGTGACTGGTCTCACAATATTCTTCTTGACCCAGCAACGGGGAAAGAAGTTAGAACTCATATTATTGATGTATTTTTCTTTATAGAATCAGATAAAAGAGTTATAAAGGAGGCAGTATGAATTATCTTAAAAAATTACCAGAGGTATGTTATTTTGGAACGATTAACAGTACGCTTAAAGGAAAAAGAACACCTTTTCCCTGAAGAGTTTGTAAAAAGTTTACTTGAGACGCTCAATGTTGATAGGGAGCGTTTTATAGGCATTACTTGGCTAAAAGAGTTATTTTGACTCCTGGCCAAGTCCGAATACTTATCTTTATTTATTGAAAAAATACAAAAACCAGAGTATAAAACGGCTTTAGAAGAATTTGTAGATATGTGAGAGACTTCCTCAAATGAGTTTTTCTCTTCTGTTCCAAAAGATTCTCGAAATATTGTTTTGGACTTTTTACTCAACCTTTTTCAGCCATATTCATCTGATGATATGCGCTCTATACTCTTTGATTCTTTGGTTGGTCATTCAATTTGAGAGTTTCGAAATCGGGCACTTGAATTTATCGTGGAAAATACTGATTCGTTAGTTGATTTTTTGTGAGAAGTTTTGAGTCATTATATTTGGGATTTATATCCCTTTGTATCAAAATATATATCTCCATCAGATGTAGCAAAGCTACCGAAGTATATTGAAATGCAAAAGATTTTTTGGCTCTATGAGGCATCTCTTCAGCAGACACAGAGAGAAGATCTTCAAATACTTAAAATTGCCTTTTTTGAGCTCCCTGGATTTGAAGAAAAGATGATAGAGATAGAGCAAGCTCGGAAAGAAAATGATGAAAAGTTCAAAGAATCCCAGAGACAGAGAGACAAGGAAATAAAAGCTCAAATTGAACATGCATCTACAAATATACCAGAGAACCAGATTAATCCTGGATTGATAGACCTCTTTGAGCGGTATAAAAATTCTAATGATGTTGACTGAAATCCATATTTTTCTGAGCAAAAGAAGCAAGTTGTAAAACAATTTTTAGATACATTTTTTTCGTGGAATCTCTTTCCTGTAAATTCTCTTGAAGTCGAAGAAATACAAAACCAAGATGGAAATAAGCAACACAGAGGATGACCTTGGTATGCTCATGGCTTTTTCTCCCTAGCTGTTCGTATATCAAAAGAAGATTTTTGATTTGACCCTATACCTCAGATAAAAAAAGAGTCACTTATTAATGCTCTCCCTCTCTTGTATTCTGATGATTTAGATAAATTCATTTTCCCACACCTCAAGACTATTACTGCTAAACAAGCCAATATAATTTTAAGCTTTTATGATGGAAGCAGAAAAGATGATTTGATGTATTTCTGGTCTGGTCAGAATTTCTTTCCAATTATTGAAAAATACAAAAAAACTCTCGTCTCTAAAACAGTAATAGATCATTTTCGTAGGACCCTTCAGTACTGGATTGAAAACGATAGGCTGTATGAATGGAATCGTTCAGAGGCAGTGCGTAAAATAGGCGAAAAAGATACTGTAAATGAGGAAATTCTTAATTATCTTGCTGATTTATTCGAAAGAGAAAAGCATATTTTGCCAGAAAATGTTTTGGCAAATTTTTCTCGGGAATTATCATACCTTATTGCTGTCAATCAGGTGCTCATAGAGCACGGTGACAATAAAGCTATTCGGTGGCGTATAAATCAGATAAAAGATGCCAAGATTGCTATGCGTGATCCGTGGGCTAATTTTAGCTGAAAATATGCTCGTTCTATAGGAGATTTGGAGGATGAGCTCACGCACTCAGAGAGATCTTTTATTAACGCCTTAAAGAATATAAATCTAGAAAAATATAAGACAGAAATAATCGAATTAGTTGATGTAGTTTTTATGCTTATTGATAAAGATGAAGAGCTTTATTCGATATTTTGAAGATATGTTTTGGCATGAATTAAGAATATTATTGAAAATAGTTCTCACAATAAAGAAATATTAGAAACTTTAAAAAAATTGATGAGTCATTATCCAGACAAAGTAAAACATGTAGGGAGCTATTATTTATTTAATACAAATAGATAGTATGCACTCTAAAAAACTAATGCCAAAAAGAAAAATTGTTTCTCCAGATTCTTCTTGAGCATCTGAAATTAAAGAGCTCAAAGAGAAACTTAACTTAGCACAAGAAGAAATAAAGAGATTAGAAAAATATAAAAAATATAGATGTATACTTTGCGTTGAAGGAAAAAATGACCTTAGACATATTTCTGAAGCTTGGAATTCTTTGAGACCAGGTCAAGATATGCCATTTTTTATTAAAGAGTGAAGAAGGGAATGAGGTGGAGCGAAGCAGGTTTATGAGAATGTTGTTGAATATAGTGATATAAATGATCCGTGTATTGCATTGTTTGACTTCGACCCAGAGTGATTTGAGCAATTTAATCATCTAGTGACAACTTGGTCAAAAAAAGAAAAGATTGATTTGCTCAGAGATTATATGGAGATAGAAGGAGTATCATATCAACTTTTTTGGATTAGAAGTGGAAATAGGTATGCTTTTCTCTTGCCAGTTTTTCCGGAAATTAAGAGTCAAGTTATTAATGACTTAACTGACCCTAATAATCCTAGTGGTTTTGTTTGAGAAGAGTCTTTAGCTCCGTCAGTTGTGAGCAATGATTTAAAAAAAATTTCATTTGATGGTCGTCCTCAATTTATGATGGAGCATATGTATTTTGGTATTTCAGATGTAATAAATTGATTTTATAAAGAAGTTAAAATATATAACTGAGGAACCTACTTTGGCCTTCCAGAGGGTAAATCAACTTTTTTATCAAAAATAATGGAAGTATTAGGTGAAGATCCGCAAGACAGAAAACGCTTGTTTAGAAATTTTGAACCGTTATTTCAAAAAATAGAAGAGATATTATCTTTATCTTAAAAATTCTAATATATTTCTCTTCTATTTGTTGTTTTTTTGGTTTGACTATAACCCTCTAAAATAATCGAGTATCCATGTTCCACCGCCTGGTGATTGCCATCCACCGCCTGTCGGCCAACTGTGTGGATCTCCGCCGTAGCCTGTGTATCATTCGCACCAGACGACTTCATTGCCAGATGAACAACTATTGTACTTCGTACAGGTGAGAGGCCCTATTTGGATACTTTCTGTCGACGATTCGCTACATTCATTGACCTTGAGACGGATATTTCTCGCCTGGACTCCAGAGGCGTAGGAGGAGAGATGGTCATCGACATTTTGGAAGAATATACTCGGTGCTGGTCCAGAGCATGCACCTGTAAATGGTCCAGAACCGACGACTGCGAGTCCACTCATGAATTCACCTCGCAGACAGGCGATTCTCTGTGCCATCCAACCACCGAGGGAGTGTCCTATGGCGTAGACCTTGTCTCGGTTGATACAATAATTCTCTGATACTTGCTTGAGGATTGCGTCGACGAATGTCATATTTTCCTTTTCACTCCATGAGAACGATCGACCGCTACTGCTCGCGAGTCCAGCAGGGTAGGCGACGATAAAATCACTCTGTTTTTCGAGCTTCATATAGTCCTGTACTTGATCTTTGCTATTCGTACGACCGTGTGTCGCGATAGCAAAAGAATATTCCTTATCTTTCGAATAATTTGACGGGATATAGAGATTATATTTTCTCTCTTTTCATTCTATGGTGATAGTATTTTCTCCCGAGAGTATTCCTCATGCTTGGCATCCTGCACTTTTATACGAGAGGGGAGACTTTGTCCGTGAATATTCTTGTAATCGTATGATGAGGTCGGCTGATTTTCCACGAGATATCTGTGTCCCGAGAGTGTAGCCGCGTGTAGTCATGATGTTATTGGTCTCAGCGAATTGCTGGAGAGCCTCATACCATTTTTCTCCTGTTGTTGCTATACCGAGAGCAAATGCTTTATTCCCAAATGCGAGTGCTTCGAGAGTCGTCACCGAATCGTTGGGTTTGAAATTCCCATCTGCAAATCCGTTGGCTATACCGAGTGTATGAGCTGTACAGATGTATCGGTGGTACCACATTGCTGTATCGACATCAGGGAAACATTTTTCAGCGACTGTTTCCGGGATTGGCGTATTGCTGGCTCGGAGCAGTATCGTGAGGAGCTCTGCTCTGGTAATATTATTCTCTGTTCCATATCGTCCATCACCATATCAGTTTGTGAGTCATTGTGTTTGGAGATTGAGGATTGCATCTTTGTACCACGAGTATTCTATATCGGTGAAATCAGCAAAAACTGCGTTAAAAGCAAAGAGCAAAGAGCAAAGAGCAAAGAGAAGGATTTTTGTAGATTTCATGACCGTACTGTACCTATTTTTCTCACCATACAACCCCTCTGTGTGAAAGTTGTGTGAGAAAGACTAGACTTTTTTTTGGGATTTTGTGGGTGTTTTGATCGTCTTTTTTTGTTTTCCAAATATCTTTGATGAGACAACGGATGGTTTTTCTGGTTTTTGGATAGTACCTTCTATTTTTTTAATTCTTTTCATAATCTCATCTTGTTCTTTTACCTCTTCTTCCATGGCATCGGCGAGTTGTGATATCTTTTTCTCACTTCTCAGAGCTCTGATAAATCAACTCGTGAGGATACCTGTAGGGAGGGCGACGAGTCCAACTCCGACGAGAGCTAGGACTATACCTACTATTCGCCCTCAAAATGTCACAGGGACCACATCACCGTAGCCTATTGTTGTGACTGTCACAACCGCCCACCATATACCATCAAATATATTATCTACATAGGTGTTTCGTTCATTTTCCAGTGCGTAGAAGAGCACCCCAGAAATGAGTATACACTGAATCGAGATTATAAAAATCACCATCATTTCAAACCATATCTCGCGCGACATATCCCTGAGGAGACGGAGCACACGAGATGATCGATAAAAATGAAACATGTTGAGTATGCTCGTGAATCGGAGTACTCGGAGTATGACCGTATCAGCATTATGCAAGTCGTGTGTCCATATCATCACAAATAGAGGAGCTATGACTATGATATCTATTATAGTGAGCGGATGAATGAGAAATTTGAGCGTTGCTTTGACTGCAGAGTTTCCTGTATAATTCTGTGATGCATTCCAGAGTCTGTAGAGAAATTCTGCGAGAAATGCTCCGAGTATTGCTATATGAACTGAGAGAAAGAGATTTTTGAGTTCTGGCGTCATGACACTCTCGACTGATTCTATGATGGTCAGAGTGATACTAATGACGACCAATACGACCATCAAGAGATTGATAGTCATGGCGAGTTTTTCTTCGGATTTGAGCTCTGCAGGAAACATACGCGAGAATTGTATGATAATTATTTCTGCAACCTAGTATTTAGAGTGGAAAAATAGAAAAATGTTTCGTAGATGAGGAATATTTAATTTGTGTACACAAAATAATTAGCGTGGATGACTACTTGTGACTTTTCATTTGTTTTATATTTCTTGAATTCCTTATTTGATATGCGAGCGAGTCATTTTCCGAGGATTTCCCCCTCTGAATCACATACCTCTAGGAGATCTCCTGTTTCAAACTCGCCCGTAGCCTCTACAATACCAATTTCGAGTATGGAAATTCGTTTTTTTTGTTGGAGCAGATCGCTCAAACAGGCATTAACGATTATTTTTCCTTTTAGTAGTGCTCCTGCTTGAATCCAGGACTCCATTTGTGTCTTTTTACGAGAAATGGGATTTTTATAAAAAACTGTTCCTATTTTTTTATCGTCAACAATATTTCGTATGATATGTCGCTTCTTTCCTTCTCCAAGTACGACATCAACACCTGCATATGTCGCTGTTTGTGCACTAATAAGCTTGCTATACATTCATCCGCGCCCAAAGCTGGACTTCTTTTTTGATACATACTCGAATATCTTATCATCAATTTTTTCTACATTATGGATAATTTTACCTCCTTCGTCAGGATGACTTGTATATAATCATGTTATATTTGACAGGAGGATGAGTTTTTTTGCTCAGAGCATAATAGCCACAAATGCAGCGAGTTGATCATTATCTGAAAAGATTATCTCATCGTTAGCAACAACATCATTTTCATTAATGATGGGTACGATACCGAGCTCACACTGTTTTTGCAGAACGGATTGTATGGATCCGTAGGTGGATTTGTTTGAGAAATCAAATCTCGTTAATAGCGCCTGAGAAACAGTTATATCATACTGTGCAAATATTTCTTGATAGACTTTCATGAGAAAAGGTTGACCAATGCTTGCAGTTACTTGATTGGTGAGTGTTGATTGATCATGGTGTTTGAGGAGATTTTTACCCAGAGCACATGCACCAGAGCTCACCACGAGACAGTAATATCAATTTTTCCGGAGAAAATCTATATCTTCTGCCACCTGTTGTATGACTTTTGAGTCAAACTGTCATTTTTCGTCCATAAGAACCTGGGATCCGATTTTGATAACAAGTATATTTTTCATAGTATTATTTTCTAATAGAATAATCTGAATGAGAGTAATATTTGTAGGTAGTTAGTGCCCGACAACCCATGGGACCACGGGCATGTATTTTCTGTGTAGATATACCCACTTCCGCACCAAAACCAAAACACCCACCGTCTGAAAAACGGGTAGAAGTATTGTGATAAACAACCGCAGAATCTACCTGATTTTGGAATTTTTCCGCTGACTCGTTATTATCAGTTAAGATGCATTCTGAGTGATGAGAGGAGTATTTATCTATATGAATAATCGCTTCTTTGAGTGATGACACAACCTTAATTACACAAGCTAGAGAAAGCCATTCTGTGTAAAAATCTTCTACAGAAATATCTGTCGCGAATGATATATCAAGAGCTTCTTTTTCCTCTGAGAGCATCTTAATTTCCACTCCGGCGTTTTTCAGGCTTTCGAGAATATTATGAATAAGTTCGACAGGTGTGTCTTTGTGTAAAAGGATCGTATCTAGTGCATTACACACAGAAGGGCGGGATACTTTTGTATTGATTATGATATCACATACTTTTTGAAAATTTTCAGATCTTATTTCATGGTCAATGTAGATATGAACAACCCCCGCTCCTGTTTCGATTGTTGGTACGAGAGAATTTTTTCGCACAAAATCGATGAGAGATTTGCCTCATCGTGGTATGATCACATCTACACATTCTGTTGCAGTCAGCAGATGTGTGAGATCTTCTCTATTTTCTGAATATCCAAAGAGGCAATCTCTTGAAAATCATTGTTTCTCAAAAACATCCTGGATGAGACTTCGAAGATAGGCGTTTGTTTCTGACGCCTGAGATCCTCACTTTAGCACGCATACATTTCCTGATTTGATACAAAGTATCGCCAGATCAACTGTGACATTTGGGCGTGCTTCATAAATACAGGCGACGACTCCGAAGGGTACTGGCTTTGAGATAAGCTCGATAGGGGATTCAGTATCAAATTTTTGAATGTATTTATCGCTCAGAGGATCTTCTATAATAGTTAGCTCATGGCACGCTGTCGACATGTCTTCTATTCGCTTTTCTGAGAGAGCGACTCGATCATAGAGCGGATCATTTTTATCCATTTTTTCGAGATCACTAGAGTTGGCTTTGAGTATCTCTGTTTTGTTTATAAGAAGACTCTCAGCAATACTGGTGATGAGGTTATTTCTCTCGTCATGAGTCGCTAGAGAAAAGTCGCGCGCGATGCCGCGAAGATGTGTAAGTTCGGTATTTTTCATATTTATGCAGACTCAGAGAGTGTGTTTCAGTGATTGTAAGCCTCTATAATTCAGGCGTTTATAATATCCTTTAATCCCTTTTCTGCAAATGTATCGAGGGCTTTTTGAGTGATGCCTCATTTCGAAGCGACGGTACTGATTGATTCAGTAAAAGTTTTCTTTCCTTCTGTAATATAGAGTGCAGAGCCCATGAGGAGATTTTCGAGCGTTTTTTGCCCTGATTCTATGTCTCCACCATGTTTTCCCCAGAGTTCTTTTATAGCCTCTGCAAAAGCAAAAAAGTATGCCGGACCACAGCCACTTATTGTTGCGAGACGATTCAATTCGTCTTCTGTTTTGCAATCGACGACATTGCCTTTCTGAGTGAGTATTTCTAGAAACCAATTTAGAGTCTCTGATTCCGTATTTTTGTATACCAGTGTTGTGCCATGATTATACTGTAGGAGAATATTTGGCATAATACGGCAGACTAGTGCGTTTGTTTTGAATTTGTCACTTTTTACTCCAGCCAGAGGGGAGATGATGAGAGTATTTTCATCATATATTCAGATATCAACTTCATTCAGCTGTTGCGGTTTGATTCAGAGGAAAACAAGAGAGGGGCTCTCTATCTTCCCGACTTGTACACCATATTCGTGTTCGAGCTGTTGCGATCTTTCCGTGCTGCCCGTCACTACGGATATATTTTCTTTTTCTATCCCTGATGCGAGAAATAATTCGAGAAAGATTTTCCCGAGTTTTCAGCATCAGATAAATTGAATAGTCATAATTATTAAGTTTCTAAGTTTAAAAAAAGAGTGTAGCTATACTACACTCTCTCGGGTTTTTATCAAGAGCTTTGTTAGGCTACAAGTCTCACTAATCCTGCGGGGATTCCTCTGACAGGTTCATCGTTTATGCTTCCTGGTAGGATAACTCCATCCCTTGCTCGTACCCAAGCGTATCTATCGTCATTTTCGTTACCACTAAGGACATTTCCGTAGACAAAAAGATATGTATCTCCATTTGTGTCTTGACCTGCTTCCAGTACTTTCTTCACGGGTGATCCAGTCATGGTTTTACTTTTTCCATCAAAAATATAAAATCCCGCTTCTTCATTACCTCGTATTTGTACATCTCCATATGAAGCCTGTAGTGGCCAAAGTGCCTCTATGAGTCAATCTCCTGTTGTTTCATTGTAGGTTGTTGTAATACTTCGGCTTGCTACATCTGGAAGTGCTCGGGGATATTCTCTTATATATTTCTTGGACTACTTGTTCTCAGGCACTTGTAGGTCTGGTAGCCTCAGGGTGACGACTAATCTCAATGATTTTGTCAATTTCAGGGACCTGTGTAGACGTAGGCATAAAAAGAGAATTAAAAATAGGATATAGTTATCCTATATCCTATTTACGGTTTGTCAAATTGACTTATGCTGCTAATGCAGGTACTATCAGTTCTTCATCTACTTTTTGACCTCATCGTGTACCGCTTACTTTTATACGGTTAAATGTATCTCAGCCTTCCTGTACTTCTGTCATTTCTCAAACTTGAGGCATTTCATCGTATGGTTTGATGAATATTCTGCTTGGAATACCCGATGGAAACAAAAATACTTTACCTGATACTGCATGTTGTCTGGCAGAGATACCATTTCCCAAATCTCTAGAAGGTGTCAATAGAGCGTTGATACCATTTAATGGAACAAAGCTTTCAGCTGTCATTCTATTTATAACTTCGAGTCCAATAAACTTATCATGTACTTCTGGCAGTCACGCATCTAGTATAGCCTTTACATCTTTATCGCTAGATAATTCTTTAGGTAAACTATCTCTGTTATTTTGTATAGGAGCTGCCACCGCTATTAATGCTTCAGCTGCAACAGAGGGGTCCTCTAGATTTGCAAAATTAGTCTCAAATGTATTGCTATAATTAGGAGTAGTCATAAAAATAGGGGATCAAGAATTAACTACCAGCATATAATATCATATAAAAATTATATGTCAAATATTTAGAATGCTCGTGCAAATATAGCACGGACATGTCATTTCTTAACCTGAGGCATGAGAGTGTCTGTGAACTGTCCATCAAAAGGGAGACATCGAATAGTGGCCTTGTAGAGTGACTTGATATGTTCTTCAAATTTTTCGTCACCATCCCAAGCATAGAGTGCAAATTTGCCAGACTCGACTGCTTTTGCTATATCTGCCTCTGTTTCACAGGCCACCGTATTGCCCTGGAGACGATTACGACTTTTTTCAAACAGTGTCTTTTGTCCTTCTTCGAGTCCAGATATGACAGCATCTGCGATTTCAGCCAGTGCTACAGGATGTTTCTCTCCTGATATTCGATTTCCGAGGATGACCATTTTTTCTGCTATATCACGCGCACCATATTCTATGCGGAGAGGGTAGCCTGAGAGTTCGAAATCATTGATTTTTTCTCCGAGTCGTACATCGCGATTGTCGATGAGTATTTTTTCACCTTTGTTATTGATTCTTGCTCGGAAATATTGCCCCTGTACTGGTATTTCTGTATTTTTACCGAGAAGCAGCATAGCGATTTCATCTGTGTATTTTTTTACATCTTCTGGCTGCTCACCATAGAGAGGAAGAAGTACTGCTTTGTATTCAGACATCTTTGGAGGAATGACGAGACCTCTCTCATCGCTATGACTTGATATGAGAGCTCCTATGAGTCGTGTACTTGCCCCCCATGATGTATAAAAAGGGTAGCTTTGTTGATCGTTCTCATCTTGATAGGAGACTTCAAAATCTCGCATGAAGTTTTGAGATAAGAGATGAGAAGTACATGACTGGAGAGCCCAGCCGTTGCTCATCATTGATTCATATGTATATGTATGTATAGCGCCTGGAAATCTCTCACTTGGTGATTTTTCTCCTTCTATACCATCAATAGCCAGAAATTCTCTGATAGTTGTGATATAGACATTGTTCAAAATATTCATGAGGAACTCATGTGCATCAGCTTCTGTTGCGTGAAGTGTGTGTCCTTCTTGCCAGTGGAATTCACTCGTACGGAGAAAAGGACGAGGTCTTTTTTCCCAGCGGATAATGTTTGCCCACTGGTTATAGAGCATTGGTAAATCCTTGTAACTCTGGAGCTGTTTCTTGAAAAAATCACAAAAAAGCGTCTCAGAGGTTGGACGAAGAGCATAATGTTCGGGAAGCTCTTTCCCACCAACATGAGTCACTGTTGCAAATTCAGGTGCAAAGCCTGCGATATGTTCTTTTTCTTTTTCAAAGAAAGAAACTGGTATCAGCATAGGGAGCATGATATCCCTAACCCCTAGCGCTACTATTTTATCGCTCATCTTCATGCGTATGCTGTTCCAGAGTGTGACTGATTTTGGGAGAAATGTTATACATCCAGTAACCGGGGCATATTCAAACATCTTGCTGCTATGAGCTACATCTAAATACCACTGAGAATAATTTTCATTCTGAGCAGTTATGTTAATTTTGTTTTTCGCCATTTTTTTATTATAGAAAAAACCACTGAAGCGCAAAATTTCTTTTGAAATTTATGGTATTATGTTATAATTCCTCCATATGAAAAAACTCTTTCTCACACTTGGACTCCTGTCATTTCTCGGAGGAGGATATTATCTCAAGCAAAATTATACTTTTGTGCAGCTCTCGTCTGAGCAGCTTGCACAGGTTGGTTCTACCACTCTCCAGTCATCTGTCCTCAACCCTATTTCTGGCGAGAACGAGACACACCACTCTGATGTGCTTTTGCGCGTGGGCTCTTTTGCGATCGTGAAGAACTCTTCAGAATTGATCGGAGCTGATCAGGGGGAGTAGGATGACCTATAGCTATTTTTATCTCTCGGGTGTCTGTTTCATAGTTTCTCTCAGGATTTGTCAGAAATTCTCGTGTTTCTTGTTCCCATTTTTTGAACGCAATAATAGCATTCTGGTGAGCAGATCGCTGATCTATAGAGCGAATTGTTCTATTTTCTAGCATGATAAATTTCTTTGGCTCATAGAAATACTGACTGTAGTCAGTTATGTCTATTATTTGGCATCATGTTCCGCCTTTTGATGCAGTTTTTCCTGCAGCATGAGCTATGCTATGGAGATAGTGGACGCTGATATTTTTTCGTGCATCAGTCAGTATATCT
Organism: Candidatus Altimarinota bacterium; assembly: GCA_023268615.1. Taxonomy (GTDB): domain Bacteria; phylum Patescibacteriota; class Gracilibacteria; order BD1-5; family JAGOOR01; genus JAGOOR01. Next base: position 54,497 of record JALQUC010000015.1, read on the forward strand.
TCTATACTGTATCGCAGATGGTATGGTGTTTTCTCAAATCGCATAAATATATATATATTGAGAACATGATTCTATAAATAATCAATAAATTGCAAGAAAAAGATAAAATGAGATTTTTCTCGTTGCAAAAATATGACTTTTTTATACCCTGTTTTGGTATTTTATTTCTATCTATCTTCTCATGTATCACATTATCTGACACAAAAACCCTGACACCGACGCTATCCTCTCTGCTCTCGTAGCAAAGGAGTATTTCCTCGCTATGGGTATGGACGCAGAGGCCTACAGACTTGGCGAGCTCAACAAAGAAACTGAGTATTTACTCAAAGTCATCTGAGTTGAAGCACCACAGTTAATCTCATCTCTCGAGGCTGGTTCTGAAGTGGTCCTCGTTGATCACAATGCTCGAGGGCAGGCTATTGATGGCCTCGAGAATTTGAAAGTAAAATGTATTATAGATCATCATTCTGTTGAGAGTTTGTCTACGAGCGAGCCGATTCAGCTCCGTTTTGACCCAGTTTGCTCGACTTGTTCTATCCTTTTCCTCATGTTTGCAGAGCAGGATCTCGAGATACCAGATCCTGTCGCCAAGATGATTCTCGCTGGTATACTCTCTGATAGTCTCGCATTCCGCTCTCCAACAACGACAGATGAAGATAGGGAAATAGCGGAATATCTCGCAGAAGATCTCGGTATTGATGATATCCAAGCCTTTGCAAAAGCTATGTTTGACGCAAAATCTGATCTCGGTGATATGCCGATTCGTAAAATTGTTGAGCTTGATTACAAAGTATTTACTGGTGGTGCCAAGAAATTTGGTTATGGTGTCATGGAGACAACCAATCCTGCCTATGCTCTGGGCCGAAAAAATGAAATTATCACTGATATGAGAGCCCTCAAGGAAGAGACAGGATTGGATGCTATTTTCTTTTCTGTTGTTGATATATTGCAGGAGAAAAATACGACATTTGTTGTTGGTGATATCGAGAAGGCCGCTATTCTAGAAGCATTTTGAGCCGAAACTGTTGATATGGTAGCTGATTTAGGAAAACGATTGAGCCGCAAAAAAGAACTCGAACCACCAGTCAGAGCCTATTTCGAGAAAAATTAGAGTATCATTGATCTCACTGCTGCACACAGCTTATCTCGGAAAGCTCGTATAGTTTCACCGATATTTCATTGGGATTCTGCTAGATTTTCCCAGACATAGAATTTTCTATAATGTGCAGATGCGCGCGCATCTATAGTTGTGAGTAATGATATTCTTGGTCAAATTTCATCATCATTTTCTCGTCTCAATGCGGCATAATTATTATGTCTTCAAACTTGTAATATGTGTAGTGCAATTGCTATCCTAAGAAATAATATCCTCGGATGACCGCAACAGAGATTCAAACTCCTCTTTAAACATCTTTCGAAAAGTAATCATTTTGCTGGGTCTTCATGTTCGAATCAACAAATAATGATAGCCATCTGCTCGAAATCTTCTACAAATTTTGCTACTGTTTTACTGAGCTCTACCTTGATTTCTTCCTTTTTTCTTCATCTCTTATCGTTATTCCTCAAATTGGTTCACTTAACCAAGAAATCTCTCATGATGGTACGATGTCGCGTATAATCCGATTCATATTTATTTTGTGCTTGTAGTATTAAATACGCTTTCTACTTTTCGCTCATTTCTATCTGTGAATCATATAAAGTAATTATCATCAGTAGTTATTCATATTTTACCTTGCATTCATCCTACTTTATCAAAAATTGCTCGTACATTTTCATCTCCACCGCCTCACATTCTTAGTCTTGAAATATTTGAGAGAGATCTGCCATGTTCTATAAATGTTTGTGCTATAGCTGTACCAATTCATCTCCTGCGTAATTCATCCGCTACTGCTATTGAAAAAAGATGTAACTCATTTCCTGTCTTTTTCTTGTGTGCTTGAAAAAAAGCGTGCCCAATAATATGTCAATCAAATAAAGTAATTATCCCATCGTATCATTTCCAGAGCATCAATCGTACAATTATTGATTGAGGTATTAAATTTCGCCAATATTTTGTTTTTTTATCAAATGGACTTCCAGGATCAGGATTGAGAAACCACCTTATTATATGGGATCTCACGGCTTCAGTTATTTCGTTTTTTTGATCCTTATTTTTACCTAAAATTTCTCCCACCCTTACATGAGAGATTGCAATTGTATTTGGAATTGTAGTTTTTATCCGTAGGAATTTCCCCTCTCATTTGAGTAGCGTGTTCATATTAATATCATAAATATATTTATCATAAGTCAATTTGCAAATGGGGAAATATTTTTATACTTCTCTCTACCACTCAATAACATGGTACGCCTTATTTTTCATACTACAATATGAAGCCAAAACAAGAGCAGTTTGAATTGCTCACATTTTATCATTTTGTTGATATTCCAGAGAGTGAAGTCGAGGATGTCTGTGCCGAGCATTTACAGTTTTGCTCTGATATATGACTCCGTGGACGCATTTATATAGGCACAGAGGGTATTAGCTCTACTGTTTCAGGAAATCTCTGACAGTGCAAGTCCTATCGCATGTATCTCGAATCAACTCCTTATTTCAAGAATATTGCTGACATAGAATCCAAGGCGACACTTGTCTCGGGCCATCAATTTCCAAAGCTCACGGTCAAAGTCCGCAATGAAATAGTCGTTCTCGGTGAAAAAGTAACAGAAGCAGAAGTCAAAAAATACAAAAAAGAGCTCACCCCAGAAGAATTCAAGAAAATTCTGGATGAAGGGAAGACGGATGACTACATCATCCTCGACATGCGTAATGACTACGAGTATCGTCTTGGTCACTTCAAGGGTGCTATTCCAGCGAGTACTGTGAATTTCCGAGAAGTACCACAGCTGCTCGAGCGTTATCGTGAAAAAGCACAAGGTAAGAAGATTATCTGGTATTGTACTGGAGGTATTCGCTGTGAAAAGGCAGCAGTTCTCGCCAACAAGGCAGGACTCGAAGATGTCTATGCTATCGAGGGGGGAGTGGTAAAATATGTGAATACTTACAATGATGGGAATTGGCTCGGAAATCTCTATACATTTGATGATCGAGTCAGTACTTTCGTCGGTGATGATTGTACTCATACAACTATTGGTAGCTGTCTCCATTCAGATAAGCTCACGGATCACTGTGATAATTGTCGCTATACAGCATGTAACGCCCGTCTCATTGTTGACCTCTCTGAACACAAGAAACATATGTGATTCTGTTCACAAGAATGTTTCGATAAAGCAATGACAACGCTCCTCATCAAAGATGTGGATTGGGACTCATTAAAAATGAATAATGAAAAATGAATAATGAAAAATTGAGGAAGACTTTTATCATACAAAGAGCTTCGTTCCATGATAAAGGCAGGAAAAATGGATTTTGCTGAAGCACACAAAATAGTATCTACTCATCTCAAGAAAAAACTCTGAGAGACAACATTCAGACATCTAGAAAGCCAGAAAGAGGGCGTTATTCAGATGGATTAGACTGCAATGGAGTAAGCAGTATACTTAGTACTTTGAATCAGATTATTTTCCGAGATATTCATTGATTGTCTCCGCCCAAGTGCCACCAGCATCTATCACTTTGGCTTTCGTGAGGAGTGTTTTTGCTTTTTCTTTGTATCCAGCTTCGTGAGCCAGTATTCATCACTGGACGAGAGCAATAATATTATCATTTTTGCTGAGAATATCATCAACGATACGCTGAGCTTCTGATGTTTTTCAATTAGTTCTGAGATACCATGCCTCCAGTGCAGCTATGTTGTCTGACGATTGAAATCTTTGTTTGCCTAAGGATATCCATTCTCCCGCATTTCGTAGTTCGTCATGGACGAGAGCGAGGTAGATAGCATTCACGATATCTGCTTCTGTTGCGTCTTTTTCTAATACGAGATATCAGAGTACCTGAAACATATTTTTGTAGAGTCCGAGAACATAGTAGTTGTATGCGAGTTTTCTCTCGACAACTGTTTTTGGTTTATATCCTCAGAGTACTGCTTTGTTGAAATAAATATTTGATGTCTCATAGTCTTGTTTTTCAAATTGTATGAGTCACAGTATGAAATCAGCTTCTGCGTCTTTTGGTTCCAATTTTTTGTATTTTGTGAGTGTTCACTGGGCTCTCTCATATTGATTTATCATAAAAGCTGAGAAGCCTACAATCTTTAATATAGGACGATAATCGGGCTTTTGTCTGAGGAGGTTTTCTCAGATTTTCATAGCTGTTGTATAGTCTTTGTTCTTGTAAAATGCTCCTATCAGTAGTGCTTCTTTGTAGCTCGCATCATTATTTCCGAGAGCTTCGTAGTTCTTGAGAGCATTTTTGAGATCGACAACAGGTCCATAATTATGCGGATATTCACGGATGGCTTTTTCACAGGAGATAAATTCGTTTTCACATATCCATGACACTTGGAAAGCCTGTTTGAGATGCTCAGGTATATCCATTTTTGCGAGTCTCTGCTGAAATTCTCCATCACCTGTATATCTGAGTGCATAGAGGAATTCTTCGCGTTCGGATTGATACAAATCGTCTGCAAATTTTTTGTAGAGATCAGAGCTTCTCTGGAATTTTTTTGCCCGAAATGCTATGTGTGCGAGTTTCCTCTCTATTTCTTCTGAAGGTGTGAGCCGTAGTACTCGCTCATAGAGTCAGGCTGCTTCACTGTACTCATTGTTATTTGCCAGATATTCTGCTCGCTTTATGAGGATTGCTGCTCTTTCTTTTTTTTCACCATCTCGCAGCTCACTATCGAGCTGCATGGCATTTGTGGTCCCTATGGTCTGTCATTCTGTTTCGAGACCATTTGCTGTGCCCTGCATAATCTCTCATGACAGAGTGGGAATTGGCGTTTCTTTTGACCACGGCATTGAGCTCCACAGATTACAGCTCGAGAGCAGTACTATTGTACAGCAGGATATTGAATATTGTATGAGGTTTCTCGGGCGCATCTTGCAAGTTAGGATAAGATTTATACACTTTGAGAGTTATAGTATAATTTTTCTCTTCATGTACAAATTTTTCACTCTTGCACTTCTGTCACTCTCATTTTTTGGTTCTACTTTTGCTGCGATAGATGATACGCAGGTCATAGACCGAGAATGAGCAGCCCAAGAATCTATCAATCTCCAGCGATTTAGTTCTTGTGAGGCTATGGATACTGTACTGACGAAGTATTTCAAATCAGCACTTCTCGAACAAATCACGATGCATGGTACTCCCGTCGCAGTTCCTGATTCTCCTGAATCATCAGGTTCTCCATCTAGTCCAGTTCCTATTGGTGAAAAAGGTGGCATGGGTGGTGGAGGTGGTGAGGGGTGATTTAGTCAGACAAATATACAGATTGATGGAGTTGATGAATCAGAGGTAGTAAAAACTGATGGAAAATATATCTATTATGCCTCAAACCAACCTGAAGCTGATGGATTTAATTATGTGACTATTACCCGGGCAGTACCAGCCTCTGATATGTCTCTCGTCAAACGAATCAAGTTACCAAGTAATTATAGTAATATCCAGCTCTATGTCGCTGATGGTAGACTCACTATCCTCGCAAATCGTTGGAATAATAATTATGTCTATAATCCTACACCTGTGAGTATAGGGAATGGTTCCGTGACAGTTGTTGTCATCTATGATATCGTCGATCCTACTGCTCCTCGATTAGATCGCATGTATACTGTTAATGGAGATCTTTCTCAGTCCCGTAGAGAGGGGAATTATCTCTATGTATTATCGCAGAATTATCTCTCTCTGAATACCTGGGGGCCTATAGGTATGTATGCCCGTGAAGATATCAACGCGTTTATGGATAAAAAGTTTGATGCAAAAACTCTATTACCTCAAACAATAGATATCAAATATAATACCACACAGCAGAATCAGATGATGCAGGGAAGTACAAAAATCCCATATTCTATGAATCGTGCTCAGGTAAAATGCAATGAAATAGAATATATACTGCCAGAGAAACCACAAAATCTCAGCTTCCTCACCCTCTCGGTGATTCCGCTTTCTGGTAATGCTGATATAACGAGAAAGGTTATCTATGGTGATGCGGCACAATTCTTCATGTCTCGGGACAGCTTCTACATCGTCGGTAATTACTGGAAACAGGGTGGAAATTTCTCATGCCCACCAAATGCTCGCTGTATCATGCCAGTATTTCGATCTGAGCAAAACTCTCTCGTTCATCGATTTAGTGCCAAGCAAGGGAAAGTAGAGTATGCCTATAGCACTATTGTCCCGTGAATGCCTCTCTCTCAGTATGCGATGAATGAACGAGATGGTGTCCTCTTTATGGCTAATCAGAAGGACTGGACGACAAACGGGGTTGATATTTTTGCTCTCGATGCTACGGGAAAACTCCTCTCCAAGCTCGAAAATGTCTGAGCAAAAGAACGATTTCAGTCTGCACGGTATATAGGTAATCGTCTCTATCTCGTGACATTTGAACAAGTAGACCCTCTCTTTGTTATCGACACGACTTCTCCAAAAAATATGAAGATACTTGGTGAGCTCGTGATGCCGGGTTATTCTACCTATCTCCATCCGTATGATGAAAATCATCTCATCGGTATAGGCTATGATACAGAAGAAAATGAATCAGGAGGTACGGTCAATGCTGGTATAAAAGTAGATCTCTACGATGTGACAAATGTTTCGGCTCCTAAACAGAAATATTCTCAAGTCTATGGTGGCAATGGTTCATCCTCTGACGCTCTCTGGAATCCTCGAGCTCTTGTATGGGATGCTTCTCGTCGTATACTTCTCCTCCCAGCTCAGCTCATGGATCAGAATATGAACACCTACCAATTCACCTCTGCTTGGCAAGGTCTCCTCGCAATTAAGATAGACAAAAATACAGGTATCAACCAGGAAGCGAAAATCACTCATATTGATATGTCTGGTATAGCTGAAAAACGAAGAGAAGAATGTGCAAAATATGCTCAAAAAACAACAGAAGAAAAATGCTACACACACATCGTGACGGGAGAAAAAATATGTATGAAGCCACAAGATAATCCAGCGAATCAATCTATACCACTCTACTGTTATTCAGAGTATGATGATTCGTCATACCTCGCAAATAAAATCTGGGAGCTCTATCCAGCATTTATACAGAGAGGTCTCTATATTGGTAATTCGCTCTATACTGTTTCACCAAACAATATTCAGGCAAATAATTATGGTGGCGGGTATGAGTTACAGAAGAAAATAGATAACAGATAATCAGTGCTAGAAAAAACACTCATCGAACGATGAGTGTTTTTGTGGCACCAGGAAACCCCGTACGCCGGAAGCGACGGTATAATGACACTTAAAGCTCGTGGAGCTGACAGAGTACGGGGAGGAATGGTACAACTAGAAT
>JALQUC010000033.1 GCA_023268615.1 Candidatus Altimarinota bacterium
ACATTGAGCCTGAAGTCGGCCGCCTTGATGACATTTATCTCTATTCCGTCGACGACCTTGGTGCTGTGGTGCAGTCTGGGATGCTTCGGGATCGATAGCCACCGAGAAATCCATCGATGTCGCCTATGAGACTACTTCCTGAGATGCCATGTTTCTCTGGTGAGATTCGGTATCGACCGATCAATACTATCGTACCTATTCTGGTACGACTCTCAGTGCTGCAACATTACTTGATAATCCCAATGCCGGACAGGTGAGTAACTGGGTGACGCTTGCGAGTAATCCCACGAGCTGATCAAATCAGATTATGTTTTGAGTGTTGGATGCTAGTTCAGATCTCAATACTTTTATGTGGGACTGATCTGCCTGGAGTGCTGTCCATGCCGAGCATACGGCTAGTGCCGAGACACATGCTTCTCATGCGTTTCATATTGCCTTTGAGACACATAGCTCTAATCCCAACGATGCTTGGCTCATATTTGGTAACGGTACGACTGTTTCTCGACGACTCTGGGATGGTGGTACATCGTCCTGGTGAACTGCGACCACACAAGGTGATGATACGAATTACATGTCTCTCAATGCCCAGCCAAATAGTGGCGCAGTGCTCATGATGGCGTATGAGAGCTCTACCTCTGCCTCTATGGATATCACAGAGAATAGGCTGACAGGAGGGAGCCAGACCTGGGGGACTGCAACTGCTGTCTACAGTGGTCCAGTTATGCGTACTGCACTTCCGTATACCAAGATAGCTCTTGCATCAGAACGCTATATATCACCAACCTATACACAACAGGCGTATCGATTTTTCAATAATGCAAACTCGGCTGATGTTGGGAGTCCATTGGCTGCCCAGGATACTGCAGCCTCTCTGGGTTCTGCTGGGGCAGCCTTTCGTCTCCGCATGCTCCTGAGAGTTGATACAAATACTATTCTGGCCAATGAACAAGATTTCAAGCTCCAATTTGCTCAAAAATCTGGGACCTGTGATACAGGATTTTCGTGAGAGGCCTATGCAGATGTGACGGATTCGACTCTGATAGCCTATAATAATGCGACACCAGCTGATGGAGCGGCACTGACTGCCAATGCCAATGATCCTACTGATGGGGGGCGAACCATTGTGAACCAAGATTATGAAGAACTGAATAATTTTACGAATACTGAGGCGACTATCGCGAGTGGTCAGGATGGTAAATGGGATTTCGCACTCGTAGATAATGGAGCTCTCTCAAATACAGACTATTGTTTCCGTATTGTAAAGGCAGATGGTTCAACTCTCAATACTTATACCGTTATTCCACAGATTACGACTGCGGCTGGAGGATCAGTAAGTGTTGATATAGTAGATAATGATGATAGTCCTGTGCCTAGTCCATCAGTTTCGATGAATAGTGTTGTTGTCACTATAGGACATCAGTCAGCAACAGGGGTATTCGGCGTATCAACCGAAAAAATTCGTGTGACAAATAACAGTGGCAATCCTCAATGGACACTGACTCTGGCTGCTGATGATTGACCAACTGCTTTCTGGGATGGTGCGACTGATTATGATTTCAACGACCCTACAGCTAATGCAGAAGATGGTGCTGACACTGATAGTCTCGGTGGTCGTATGAGTCTCGACCCGAGTGTAGGCACGCTTGCTGGCACCTGTTCGACCACATGAGTGACCAAATGATCGTCATCTTCTTTTTCTGAATGAGTCACGGATACTATCACTCTCCTCACAGCTGGATGAACAGCGAATACAGGATGTTATTGGGATTTTACTGGTATAGATATATCACAGACTATTCCAGGAGAGAAATCGAGTTGATCCTATTCAATTAATATGACTCTGACTGTCACAGCTATTTAATTATAAAAAAATTTTCAAAATATTTGACACCGTTATAAAGATATGATTCAATGTGATCATGTAAGGGGAATTTATCCCTTCTATCAATCTCATTCATACTCTTATGAATATACATCCTCTCTCATCATTCTTGCTTCGCAAGGTCAATCTCGTCACAGCAACAGTTATGCTTACAACGATGGCTCTCACGAGTGTTGCCTGAGTCTATGCTTCTTCGACTTCGAACTTCGCCCAAACTATTAGTGCAGGAACACTCTCTGTTGATATCGTCGATGGTAGTTATGTCACTGTTGGTAGTCCATCTGTGACTATGTCTGCCAAGACTTTTAGCTTCTCATGTCTCAGTGGTGGCACTGCTTCAACTGGTACATTTGGTACCGCATCACAGGTTATCTATGTCAAAAATCCTGATGCAGCCGATAATGGATGGACAGTCAGTCTCGCAGCATCAAATACAACGGATGTATGGGATAGTGCTGGTACGGATTATGATTTCAATGATGCAGGTGGTTCTGGCTGTACTGATGGTGCTGATGCTGATTCAGTTGGTGGTCAGATGACAGTTGACCCTTCAGTAGGTACCCTTGCAGCTGGTGCTTGTGCTTCATGTACGACAACAAGTGTCACTAAATGATCATCTGCTTCGTTTTTAGAGGGGACGACAGATAGTATCACTCTCCTCACTGGTGCCTCTGATTCTGATGATATTGGTGACTGGAAGCTCACAGGTGTCTCTATTTCTCAGACTATTCCTGCTGAACAACCAGTAAACAACGACTACGATATCAATATGACTATTTCTATCCTCGCAAGCTAAATACTCCTTATTTTTTATCCCCGTTTTTACGGGGATTTTTATTGTCTAAAATTGATTTACAGGAGAGACTATGATATTCTGTTACCATGACACAAGTACGCCAGATACTTATCAGTACAGGAGCAATTGTATTTCTCATGTTTTTTTTGGTATCAAATGCGTATGCTCAGAGTGCTATTAGACTCGTGATTCCTATCAATTCCTCTGCATGTTTCAATGGTGTAGATGATGATGGTGATGGTCTCGTGGATTACCCCGATGATACTGATTGTATCGATCAGGATGACCTCTCTGAGCATCATCTCACAGCGACTTGCTCTGTGTCTGCAACAACTGTCACTCTCGGTCAACCTATCACCTGGAGTGTTATACCTCTCGGCGGAAGCACTACCTATACCTACAGCTGGTCTGGTTCTGAGATAGCCGCAAATACACAGAATGTCGCGGTCACCTATTCATCTGCTGGATCTAAGACAGCATCTGTCACGGTCACTTCTGGAGTTGATTCTCTCATCGTGAATTGTACTGATACAGTCAATGTCATATCTCCTGATCCTGTACCAGACACACAACCATCATCTGTGGGATGACCGAGAGGAGCATCTCGAGCACCGTTTTTAGTCCCTACAGTACCTCTTCCTCTCGATATACCACCATCAATACCTGAAGCTGAGACGATTGTAGAAGAGGATACTGAGAATATTTATGATGACTCGTATTATGAAACTCGAGATCCCCTTTCCCTGGACTCTGCACCAGAGAGATGATTATCTACGGAACCTAGAGCATCTATAGATACCCCTTCTCTTGATACCCCTGATCGAAAACATGATGGCGATGATACCCCCGTAACACAAAGGGAAGATACGAGCTATCCTGTATATACAGAATCAGCTGAATCCTCTATAGTTATCCTCTATAGCATTCTATTCTGTTTGTTTCTGGGTTGTATTTTCGGGTACAGAAAAAATATCCTTTATTTTTTCAAAAAAAGTAAGCGATAATTTTTTATAAAAAACTCCTTACTATAGGAGTTTTTGGGATAGTGTGATGGATTTGGTGGGAACGCTGGGAATCGAACCCAGGACCATCACCTTAAAAGGGTGCTGCTCTACCGATTGAGCTACGTTCCCATCACGACTTATCGTGGCGTGACTATATGAAAAAAAAATCATTTGTCTACCCTATTTTCTCGCTTGTTATTTGACCTATAGAGGAAAGCGTGTTATTGTAGTACAGTAATCTCTCTTTATGCGAAAATATATCCCATTTTTGTTCCTCCTTTCCCTCATTCCGATGAGTGTTTCTGCTATCACCGTGAGCTGTAGCAGCATTGCAGAGGCATCGAGCTGTACTCGATGTTTCCGGTTTGATCTCGGAGGTTCCAATTCAGCAAACAATATATTTGTCCCTCGTTCCTCTATTCCTGCTGGTCAGCAAGAATATGTCGATCTCGCAAAAAGCACCATCTCGGGTACGACCTATCAGGGCGCGAGTGTCTCTCCAACAGGAAATATCACCAATAATTTTGATCGTTTCGCGAGTGGTCCCAATGTCACAGCTTCATGGGTGTGGGCAAAGACCAAATCTGGACAGGGTGTCGTCCGAGGCAATATTCCAGCCAATGTCGATGCTAATAGACCAGTCTACGGCATCAGATATACCACTGTTTCTCACCTCAAAAATCAATCTGCTCCCAATGCTGTCGTACCAAATACCGAAGTCACCCAAGTTTCGTGTGATTTCTTCTATGTCAAAGCAGCAACCAGTGTCTGCGGAAATGGTATCCGAGAGTGAGCAGAGCAGTGTGATGATGGCAATACCAATAATAACGATGCTTGTTCCAATTCATGTCGTACACCTGTCTGTGGTAATGGTGTCCGTGAAGGCAGTGAACAGTGTGATATAGGAGCCAATAATGGTAAGCCTGGATCACCATGTACGAGCCAGTGTCTCAATGCTGGTGCTACGAGTGTCTGTGGCAATGGCGTCCGTGAATGAAACGAACAATGTGATGATGGTAACGCCAGCAATACAGACCTCTGTTCGACTTCATGTATGACACTCGGTGGTGCTGGTCCTGCTTGTCGAGTACAGACATTTGCTTCTTATGGATCTGTTCCTCTGACGACGACACTCTCATGTTCGGGAGCTCAGGCAGGTCGTACAGTTATACTTATCACCAAAAATAATACTCTCATAGATAGTTCTGAGACCTCAAACAAAACATTTACTTTTGATCAGGCAGGACGATACACTATCCGTTGTTATCCTGATGCAGCAAATAATCAAGCAAATTCTTGTACTACTGTCATCAATGTCGACGGACAGTGTGGTAATGGTATTACTGAGTCTGGAGAACAGTGTGATGATGGGAATGGTAATAATTTTGACACCTGTTCCAATTCTTGTCGTCTCTCTGGTTCTACCTGTGGAAATGGTATCCTCAACTATGGAGAACAGTGTGATGATGGGAATTACAACAACAATGATACTTGTACAAATATCTGTCAGTCAAGTACACCAAATACAGGACCTATGGGCATGATGGTAGCACTTATGATGGTCGCTTTTATCAGCGCCATGAGTATCGTCTACTATCGTTCACGCCAGTCATAGTTTTTCCTGAGTAATATTTCTCCTGCCACAGTTCTGACCTATGCATACTCTCTTTTCCAAGCATTACCCGGCATTTGATTATCATGAACATCGTGGACTGACAGACCATCTCCGTGAAAAATTAGCCAAAGAGTTTCATATTCATGAGGACGACCTCGATGACATGTATTCTCCGACACAGTTATCCAAATTTGAGATACGAAAAAACTACGCTTATTTTGCTCTTCAGTTTGCTGATAAAGATGCCTCTAATCGTATCAGTACACAGCAGATTCACTGTTTCGTCAGTGCGAAATACCTCTTTGTCATTGATGAAGATAATTTTATTGGTGTCAAAGAATTTGATCGAATACGCAATCATCTGGTTGATAAAGAGAACTACAATAGTTTTGACCTTTTCTATGAACTCTTGGATATTTCTGTTATTCGTATGTTCGGACTTCTTCATGCGATACATAGCCATGTTCGTGTGATGGAATCGACTATTTTTTCTGAAGAACATCTCGCCAATGATCAGATTTCTGAAATTCAGGATATCAAAAAAAATATTATCAATTTCAAGTCTCTCCTCGTCCCACTGTATGATATACTTGAGGAAATCACACTCAAACACACTGAGCTCATCGATGAAACTGGTAAAGAGGCGATAGATGACTCTCTCGATAAAATCAAAAAACTCGTCAACCGACTCGATAATTTCCGAGATACTATGAAGCTCCTCACAGAAACGAATGAGATGATTATCGCTCGTAGTACGAATCAGACAGTTCGTCGTCTTACACTTTTCAATGTACTTCTTCTAGGTCCGAGCTTTGTTGCAGCCTTTTTTGGTATGAATATGCATTTTGGTTGGCTCAGTGCTCTCGCGAATCGCAATGATATATTGCCTCTGGTGCTTATAATCATCTTCATGGTGTCTCTGACGCTTTCCATGTTCCTCTTCTTTCGTTCAAAAAAATGGGTCTAAGACCCATTTTTATTGTATTTCAGTGGCAGTTTTGAGTTGGTTTCGGAGATTTTGAACTTCTCGTCTGAGCTCTAGAGCACGATTCGGATCATTTGTTTCCTCGACTATTTCGAGTTCCAGTTGCTCTATTCTGGCTTGTATTTTTTCAGGAGTCAGAGATGGCTCTCGATTGGTAATCTGATTGATGACCTGAGATCCGAGCTCTGTTGGTATGACGCCTACTGCTCACTGTTTTTGAAATCTCGAATACAGGAGACCACCCGTGAGACAGAGGAGTGCTATTATCCCGTAGACAGAATAACGGAGGATATGTCGTGATTTCTTTGCCATGAGGGTATTATATAGAAAATTTTCAAAACTACCAAATCTATCGTATCACCTGAAAATCAGTTCTCGCGACTTCTCGCCATCGAGGGTCTTTTTCCTGGAGTATCGCCAGTACTCCTGCGTAGTGAAGTGCACCATAGTGTATGTAGATATTTGGGACGGGTGATTCTATGATGGCTTCTGCGAGGATAGTATTTCTCTTATCCAGAATGATATCAAAAATTGGAAGCTGTGCTTTGAGATTGTTTTCGAGGGCAGGATTTGTGTAGGTACGCAGGAGGATATTGAGGAATCATCGAGAGAGTATCTGGAGCGTCCTTTTTTGGAAATCATTGAGATGAGGATATCTGTCTGCGAGTTGTACGAAGAGCTCATTTTCTGCGGGGAGTGGCGCTCCTATCTGCGCTTCTCGAGCAAACGCAATGATTTCGTCTGTCGAGATATCAACATTGGTGCTCGGGATGATATCCTTGTACCGCTCGATATCCTGGAGTGTTAGTCAGCTCATTTGTGCAAAGAGGGTGTACATTTTTTCAGAGACTTCTACGCCTGTGAGACGACTCAGTTCTGCGATACTCTCGGCTGTTCCTGATTCGACTCCTTCATAGAAAAATACAAATTCTCGTCCGCGGAGATTCTCCATATCTCTCTGCACTTCATCATAGAAACTCGCAGATCCTATATGCATCATAGATTGGAAAATCACAGTTTTTTCACCATTACTGATGGTGATTTTTGGGAGGGTAGCGGGAGCTGCATTATTGGTAAACTGGACGATACCGAGGAGTATCCACGGCATGAGCCATATCACACAGATGATCCATGCCCATCCTCTCAGGAAATCTCTCAGGAATCTCCGTCCACGAGATCGGTGATCATGCTTGCCAAATACCATTCCTACGAGCCCGAGTGCTATTCCTCCGCCCACAGTGATAAAAATGGAGAGTGGTATAAATGCGAGAAATGCACCAACACCAATCCATGATCCGAGTGACCAGCTGAGCCATATATTGGCAAAGAAGGTGATGAGCAATAAAAAATAGAGTATCATTTTATGAATGAAAATTAATAATGAATAATGAATAATGGAGGATTTTTTATATTTGAATGATACATTTGAAATTTTTGTGAGAGATTCCGGAATAGTTGAAATCGATATAATTTAGCATACTACAGTTTTTCTGTTGCACCGTTTTCTCTGAAAAATGTTCGGAGTTCTGCGATGAGAGCATCATAGATTGCTTGGTCTTTTCCCTCGAGTGCGACCTTGAGCATCGGCTCTGTACCAGATTTCCTGACACAAAACCACCAATCAGGAGCCTCGACGCGTACTCCATCTATCGTGATGATGGTATGCTGAGCGTATTGAGCCTTGAGTGCTTCGATGAGTTCATCCTTCTTTTCTGTGATAAATTGTAGGACCTGTCCACGAGCATAGGTATTGAATTCTGATATCATGGAGGAAGCATTGTCATAATTTTCAAGAGCCTTCAAGAGGTAAAAAAGACCTGCCAGAGGCATCTCAATAGTTCCGTATTCTTTGAAGAGGAGATGCGTCGAGACTTCACCCGCGAGGAGACCGTTTGCTTCTATCACTTCTCGGACGAATGATTCTCGACCGACGCGTGTGACTCGGAGCTCTCCTCCATACTGTTTTACGACATCACCCACGATCCTCCCACAGA
>JALQUC010000010.1 GCA_023268615.1 Candidatus Altimarinota bacterium
ATACTTTTTTCATCTTCTCATTCTATTATAAAAGAGAGTTTTTCTGAATCTTTTATACTATGTATCTTATAAGAAGTCATACTTGTAAAAACATGGTATCATACTTTTCCCACTGTTTCAAATATATTTCACACAATCGTGCTGATAATTGTTTTTATCTACAAAGGGACTCTCAATACTTTTGAACATTTTTAATTTGTTAAAAAAAGATTGGAAAAAACAAACTATTTTACGATAATGGCTATTCTTATGATGCGAAAAAACCTCTCTTTCTTTTTAACAAGTATTCTTCTCTTACTTGTCCTCTTTTTCTTTGTTCAAAACTCTGATAAAAAACACAGAGAAACCTTTATAACAGAAGAAAATCTCTCCCTCCTCGCTGAGGTAAAAGTCCTCCTCGATCAAAATCTCCCACTCCCCTCAAAAAAAGAAGTATCTGAGAGTCTACTTCACGGATTTGTTGGGGCTTATGGTGATCAATTTTCTGAGTATTTCTCTCCAGAAGAGCTCGTCTCATTTCAGACCATGATAGATGGAGATTTCGAGGGTATAGGTGCATATGTCGAGGATAGTCCAACGGGTGTCTATGTGTCTGGTGTTTTGCCTGATTCCCCTGCGCAAAAAGGCGGGATCCTCCCCGGAGACATCATCCAGTCCGTGGATGGCGTGAGTATGTATGGAAAAACAGCAAATGAAGCAGTCCAAAGCATACGATGACCAGCCGGCACCCCTGTTGTCCTCGAGATATTTTCGAGCGTTCTCTCAACCAAAAAACAGGTTACCCTCCTCCGTCAAAAACTCGAAATACCTATCATTAGCGACGAGCTCATAGGTGATATTCTCTCTATCGAACTCTTTTCTTTTAACGATTATTCATGACGAGATGTCGCTGAGGTTCTCCAAAAATATGACTGAAAGTATTCATCCATTCTCCTCGATCTCAGAAATAATGGTGGTGGCACACTACAGGCTGCTGTCGATGTTGGATCACTTTTTCTCGAAAAAGACAGTCTCATAGCTACTGTAGAGGGCAAACAAACAACCTCATATAACTCAAAAGGAACAGAAAACATAAAAACGCCAATATATATCCTCGTCAATGGTCAGACAGCTTCTGCCGCAGAAATACTCGCCTCAGCTCTTCATAAACACCTTAGTGCTCCTATTTTTGGATCTCAGACCTATGGTAAATGATCGGTCCAGGAGCTCTTTCCACTCTCAAACGGAGGACAAATAAAAATCACTATAGCACACTGGAAAACAGCCTCTGGAGACCTCCTCGACGGTATAGGTATCAAACCAGATACCATCATCCTGCCAAGTCCTCGAGATATCACAGAAGGGCGAGACATACAAAGAGAAAAAGTCCTCGAGATAATTACCAAAAAATAGTATGTTTACGCTCAAGAGTCAATATAAACCAACCTGAGATCAACCATCTGCCATAGAGGAACTTGTGAAGAGTATTAATAAAAAAAATAGATATCAGACACTTCAGTGAGTCACTGGTTCGGGCAAGACCTTTACCATGGCAAATATCATCCAGCAGGTTCAGAGACCAACACTTATCATTGCTCACAACAAAACTCTCGCCGCTCAGCTCTGTCAGGAATTTCGAGAGTTTTTCCCAGATAATGCGGTGCACTATTTTGTCAGTTATTATGACTATTATCAGCCGGAAGCCTATATACAGAAGACAGATACTTACATCGAAAAGGATAGTGCTATCAATGATGAGATAGACAGACTCCGACATGCGGCAACTGAGGCATTATTGACCAGAGAAGATGTCATCATCGTGGCATCGGTCAGCTGTATCTATGGTATCGGAAACAAAGAAGAATATGTCGGAGGTATTCTCCGTCTCGTCCAAGGCGAAAAATATGTCATGAAAGACCTTATCAACACCCTTGTCTCACTCCAATTTGACCGATCAACCCTCGAATTCAAACAATGAATGTTCCGTGTTCTGGGAGACACTTTGCAGATATTTCCAGCGAGCCGCGAACACTACTATAGTGTTGAATTTTTCTGAACAGAGATAGAGGCTATTCGTGTTGTGGAACCCATATCGAGCCATGTTGTCGAAAGTGTCCATGATCTCATGGTATTTCCTGCATCTCATACGGTTACCAGTGTCGAACATGTCAAAGCTATTACTCCAATTATCCAGGCTGAACTTGCTGAGAGAATCGAATATTTCAAATCAAATGGCAACCTCGTCGCTGCTGAGAGAATCAAAACTCGTGTTGAATATGATCTGGAGATGATGAACGAAGCGGGCTATGTAAAGGGTATAGAGAACTATTCCCGCTATCTCGATGGTCGACAACCTGGCGATCCTCCTATGACATTGATTGATTATTTTCCTGACAATTTCCTCACTTTTGTCGATGAATCTCATATTACTCTATCGCAAGTTCGAGGTATGTTTGCAGGGGATAAATCGAGAAAGGATATGCTCGTAGAAAATGGATTTCGTCTCCCAAGTGCCTACGACAATAGACCTCTCTATTTCCATGAATTTGAGTCAAAAATTCATCAATTTGTCTGTGTTTCAGCGACCCCAGGAGAGTCCGAGATAGAGCGAGGTGGTCCAGTTGTGGAGCAGATTATCCGCCCTACCGGACTTCTCGACCCAGTGATCACTGTCGAACCCATGGACCGTCTTGTCGAAAGTCTCTTTGCGAACATCAGAAGTGCTGTCGAACGCGGAGAACGAGCCCTCATCACGACTGTGACCAAAAAATCGAGTGAAGATCTCGCCGCATACCTCAAAGAACACGACATCTCTGCACATTTTCTCCACTCAGAGATAGACACTATTGAGCGATTACAGATACTCAAAGACCTCCGAACAGGCAAAGTCGATGTCATCGTCTGAGTCAATCTCCTCCGAGAAGGTCTCGATCTCCCAGAAGTCTCATTTATAGGTGTTGTTGATGCGCATAAGCAGGGATTCCTTCGCTCGACGCAGTCTCTCATACAGATTGTGGGTCGTGCAGCGAGGAATTCCAACGGTCATGTCGTGTTTTATTCCTATGAATGACAGATATCTCGTTCGATGCAGGAAACTATGGACATCACAGCGCGCCGCAGAAAAGTGCAAATTGACTACAATACAAAGCACGGAATCACTCCAACGACAGTTATTTCGAGTATAAAAGATCTCGGATTCAAAGAAAAGAAAGAAAAAATCGACAAAATCCCCAAATGAGTCAGCAAAGAAGCCTATATTCGCCGTCTTGAACTCGAGATGGATATGGCTGCAGCGAGTCTCGATTTTGAGAAAGCAGCCGAGCTCCGCGACACAATCCTCGAATTGTCGTAGTTTTATTTGCAAAAGCCGACACAATCAGGTAGAATAAGAGTATGTATATTGATACTTACACTTTTCTCATCACTTCACCCTGGACAGAGGCTATCCAAATAGCATTTTTTGGTTTTGTTACCTCGTGTATTCTCTACTTCTTCACCGGATGGATATTCAGATATACGGGTATTGAGAAATTAATCCATAAATTCCTCGGTCACGGCACCAAAATAGGACGAGATCCTCTTCCCAAGGCTATTGGGAAATATATTGCTGTTTTTGTTTTTCTCTTGTTTCTTCGGTATGCTTTTCAGACAGCAGGATATCATGATCTTGAGAAATTTATCGGTGACATCGTCGCATATTTCCCATATCTCCTCCTCGCTCTCCTTATCACATTTTTTGGTATTCAGGCATCGAGAACGGTTCATGCTGTTGTCTACAATGCTGTCCACTTTGAAAATCCTCGCACTGCTGCTATTCTCGCTCAGATTGCCCGTATTGCTATACTCTTTTTCACATTTACTATTGTCATCAATCTCATCAATACAGGAATTGAAATCATCCCTGAATACCTCATCCGTTCCGTCCTCATAGGTTTTGTGGCAGCTGTGAGTCTCGCATTTGGTCTCGCATTTGGTCTCGGCGGAAGAGAATCTGCATCCCAGATTATCCATGAATACCTCAATAAAAAAGAAGAGGAGCAAAAAAACTTGAAAAACGGAAAATAGTCTTATAGTACACCACATGCCCAGGTGGTGAAATTGGTAGACACGCAGCCTTGAGGTGGCTGTGCCGCAAGGTGTGGAGGTTCGAGTCCTCTCTTGGGCACCATTGCAAAAATCCTCAAAAACACTTCTTTTTATAAAGGGGTGTTTTTTTATTGAGAGGACTCTCACCACTCCTCTTCGACAAGCTCAGAGTCGGGTTGACTCGGTGTTCGACTTGCTCACACCTCCCCTCTCTTGGGCACCATTGATAAAATCCTCTAAAACACTTCTCTTTTGAGAGGTGTTTTTTATTGAGAGGACTCTCACCACTCCTCTTCGACAAGCTCAGAGTCGGGTTGACTCGGTGTTCGACTTGCTCACACCTCCCCTCTCTTGGGCACCAGAAAACAAC